>JBBRCC010000139.1:0-8201 GCA_038205175.1 Cytophagales bacterium
ACCCACCCGCACCCGAACTGTGCATGGCTCAGTGAAAGAAGCAGAAGCAGGCACATCTACAGTAACCGAAGAATTGTCGGCAGATGTGTACCGATAGCTAAAACCCGGATATGGGTTGCCTGCTGCATTTACAAAACTCCAGGTGTAGATATCAGAAGCAGTGGTGCATGGTACAGCCGACACAGAGGGCAACACCGACATGGTAACAGTTCCACCAGGATTGAGGCATCCACCAATGTTAATGGAATAAGGAGTAGGCAAACCTTCGCCATTGGGAAACACAGCCCCATAAAAGCTGTTCAAATTGGCTTGGGTATAGCTCTTTTGCACCACTCTTTCTGAACCAGATGGGCAGGAAGGATTGCCAAAAGTGGCCATCACCTTGCCCGGGCATCGGCTGTTGGGTGCGCAGCGAACCGTGATACTGGCCGAGCTTGTACCAATGCCAGATGTGCTTACAACCGAAAGTTCTCCGCTGGCTGTTAGACCTAGCACTGTGCCCGAAGTGCAGGTAATGGGCACTGTGACTGTGGCACCGCTCGTGGTGGTTGAAAAGGGAACACAAAAAGGCCCTGCACCAAAGGAGCATTGGGCAAACAAGGTAAGAGAACCATTGAAAAGAAGTAAAAAACAAAATGCAGATAAGAACTTATAATTGATTTTCATGTTTTTTGCGCCGGGAACCCGGCAGTTTTGTTAAAAAATTCCTTGAAATCCATAGTCTGGCATGCTTGCGAGGCCTCCAGCTCTATGGTAATGTGGGGTGTTTTTGGAAACCAGCTCGGGTTCCCTTTCTTTATTCCTTGTATTTATCCATAGGCATGGTTTGGTGTTAAATGGTTTACAGATCGCTGAAACGTTGGTAATTTAACATATAATACCTGTTACTCTCCAAATCATGTCTGGTACCTGTCCATCGAAAAGCGCAACTGGTTTGGGTAAAAAACAGCCTAAAAACAGATCAGGAAGGCATAAAAAATAGTTTTCCTGGCATACAAAAGAGCAGCATCAAACATCAGAAATAGTATATACTTTTGTAAGGTATTTGATAATATTCCTTTTTTATTTTTATGAAAACACTCCCGGTTATTTGCAGGTGCCCCATATTTCAAAATGGTTTTCCCAACGCCATGAAACAATGGCTCCCAGGATTGCAGGTTGTGTTTTATGCTTCGGCCAACAAACTTGTTAAAGATCGGCACGCCCCGGAAACACCAATCATTTTATACAAAGCCGAAATGGGCAGCAAAAAAATACTCCATGAGTTAGTCCATTTGAAAAAACGGTTTTCAAAGGTTAAAATAATAGGCCTGGTGATGATGGAATCAGATCCAAATAAAGAGCTGATTCAGCCTTATTTCTACAAATTGATTGGCCCTAAATTCCAACCGGAGGCTATTGTGGCTTCTCTTATTTTAGAACTTGCACTCAGCGACCTGCATACACATACAAGTGAACAAAAAGGAATTGGCTTACTAAAGCAAAATGAAAAAGTGGCTTTGCTGTTCACCTTGATGAAAAAGTCCGCCAAAGACATTGCCGCAGCCTTAGGTGTAAGCCTGAAATCTGTTCTCCGCTACCAGGAAAATATACGAATAGCTTTTGATTTGCCTGAGGATGCAAGCCTCATGGAGCTTCAAATGGAAATAAACATTGTACTCAAACCTTTGCGTGATTATATGAACCAATTGAATCCTGGCGCTTCAACCCAACACCACGATTCGCTTTTGGCTTTAGTTTAATGAGGATTACTTCTCAACATGACTTTTTAGCTTGTAAAAAATACTCGTTCCATACTAGCTAACTATTACCTTTGCCCGCAACTTTACAAGGATAGCAAGTTCACATTATGGCATTTGATTTTGATATGATTAAGTCCGTTTATGCCCAAATGGGCGAACGGATTGACACCGCCAGGAAAGTGGTTGGTCGTCCACTGACATTAACCGAAAAAATATTGTACTCCCACCTTTACGAGGGTTTGCCAACCAGCAAATTCGAGCGTGGAAAGTCGTATGTCGATTTTGCGCCCGACCGGGTAGCCATGCAGGATGCTACAGCTCAAATGGCCTTGCTTCAGTTTATGTCGGCTGGCAAGCTCAAAGTAGCTGTTCCATCAACGGTGCATTGCGACCACCTTATCCAAGCTAAAGTGGGTGCCAAAGAAGATTTACACACCGCCGAAGTAACCAACAAAGAAGTGTACAACTTTTTGGCTTCGGTATCGGATAAATATGGTTTGGGTTTTTGGAAAGCTGGCGCCGGCATCATTCACCAAGTTGTGCTTGAAAACTATGCATTCCCGGGCGGTATGATGATTGGCACAGATTCACACACGCCCAATGCAGGTGGTTTAGGCATGATTGCCATTGGTGTAGGTGGAGCCGATGCTGTGGACGTAATGGCTGGCATGGCCTGGGAATTGAAATTTCCAAAATTGATTGGTGTTAAACTAACCGGACGATTAAGCGGTTGGGCTTCTGCCAAAGATGTGATTTTGAAAGTAGCTGGCATTCTCACTGTAAAAGGCGGAACCGGCGCTGTGGTTGAATATTTTGGCGATGGCGCCGAAAGTCTGAGCTGCACAGGGAAAGGAACCATTTGCAACATGGGCGCAGAAATTGGCGCTACAACGTCCATATTTGCCTACGATGCCAAAATGAAAGCCTATTTGGAAGGAACAAGCAGAGCCGATGTGGCAGCTTTGGCCGACCAATATGCTTCGATCTTACGTGCCGACGACGAAGTATTGGCAAATCCAACGGAATACTACGATCAACTGATCGAAATAAACCTGAGCGAACTGGAACCACATGTGAATGGTCCGTTTACACCCGACCTGGCCTGGCCCATTTCAAAGTTTGCAGCAGCAGTGAAAGAAAATGGATGGCCGGCAGAATTGGAAGTCGGCTTGATTGGTTCCTGCACCAATTCGTCGTACGAAGACATGACACGTGCTGCTTCGGTAGCAGCCCAGGCGGCGACCAAAAATCTGAAAGCTAAAGCAGAATTCACCATCACACCAGGCTCAGAAATGGTGCGATTCACCGCTGAAAGAGACGGCATTTTGCAAACATTTGATGCTGTGGGCGGGGTGGTGCTTGCCAATGCTTGTGGCCCCTGCATTGGGCAATGGGCTCGACACAGCAACGATCCGAACCGAAAAAATTCCATCATCACATCGTTCAATAGAAACTTTGCCAAGCGAAACGATGGCAACCCCAACACGCATGCCTTTGTGGCTTCGCCTGAAGTGGTGACTGCATTTGCTATCGCTGGCAACCTCACTTTCAATCCTTTGACCGACAGCTTGACCAACGAAGCTGGTGAGCAAGTGAAACTCGACGAACCTACAGGCATTGAATTGCCGCCAAAAGGATTCGATGTACTTGATGCTGGTTTTCAGGCTCCTGCCGAAGATGGAACTGGGATTGTGGTGAAAGTAGATGCTGCATCCGACCGTTTGCAACTGCTCGAGCCATTTAAAGCCTGGGAAGGAACAAATCTTACCGGTCTTCAAATGCTGATCAAAGCCAAAGGAAAGTGTACCACAGACCACATTTCTATGGCGGGTCCCTGGTTGAAATTTCGTGGGCACCTCGACAACATTTCGAACAACATGCTGATTGGGGCATTGAATGCATTCAACGAAAAAACCAATTCGGTGCTCAACCAACTCACTGGAGAATATGGAGAAGTTCCTGCCGTGCAGCGGGCTTACAAAGCTGCCGGAGTTGGCTCAGTGGTGGTAGGTGAAGAAAACTATGGCGAAGGTTCATCCAGAGAACATGCTGCCATGGAACCCCGACATTTAGGAGTTAGAGCAATTTTGGTAAAATCATTTGCCCGAATTCACGAAACCAACCTGAAAAAGCAAGGCATGCTGGCATTGACATTTGCCGACCCGTCCGACTACGACAAGGTGCAGGAAAAAGATACCATCAGTATTTTGGGGCTCACATCTTTTGCGCCAGGCAAACCATTGTTTGTAATGCTCAATCATGCCGATGGGTCTACCAGTGAGTTTGAAGTGAACCACACCTACAACCAAGGTCAGATTGAGTGGTTTAAAGCTGGCTCAGCCTTGAATCTGATTGGTGCCAAAGAGAAATCCAGTTTATAAATTATTTTGAAATCCCGCCCATAGCGGGATTTTTTTTAACCCTCAGGTGTTTTAAAAAAGTGATTGTACCTATCATTCAACAGGAAGAGAAAGAAGCGTTTTTGTTGCTAGAAGACGGATTGCTGCTCAAGGGCAAAGCGGTAGGCAAAGTAGGCACTGCCGGAGGCGAACTGTGTTTCAACACGGGCATGACAGGCTATCAGGAAATTTACACCGATCCTTCCTATTTCGGGCAACTCATCATCAATACCACCGCACACATCGGCAACTACGGTGTGGCTACCCGGGAACAAGAATCGGGCAGGGTGCAATTTGCTGGCCTCATTTGTGGCCGGTTTTCAAAAGTATTTTCACGGATTTCTGCATATCAGTCGCTGGAGCAATATTTGACCGGGGCAGGCATTGTGGGCATTTCTGAAGTAGATACCCGCAGGTTGGTTCGGCACATACGTAGCAAAGGTGCCATGAATGCCGTGATTTCATCTGAATTTTCAGATGTCGACATGCTGGCAAAACATCTTTCGGCCGTACCAAACATGGACCTCTTGGAGCTCAGCAGCAAAGTAACCACCGACGAGATCCACTTTTATGGCGACCCTATGGCCAGGTGGAAAGTATCGGTGCTGGACCTGGGCATTAAAAACAGCATCCTGAAAAACCTTGCAGCCAGGGGTATGTATTGCCAGGTGTTTCCAGCCAAAACAAGCTTTGCCGATATGATGGCCTGGCACCCTGATGGAATTTTTATATCCAATGGCCCCGGCGACCCGGCCAGTATGGACTATGCTGTGAATACAGTAAAACAAACCCTGGAAGCCGATATTCCCCTTTTTGGCATCTGTTTGGGGCATCAGATTTTGGCCAGGGCCTGTGGAATCAACACCTTTAAAATGCACCATGGCCACAGAGGTTTGAACCATCCGGTGAAAAACCTGATAACAGGCAAAAGTGAAATTACCTCTCAAAACCATGGGTTTGCTGTAAGCCTGGAAGATGTTGAAAACCACCCCGAACTGTTGCTCTCTCACGTAAACCTCAACGACAAAAGCGTGGAAGGCATCAGACTGAAAAATAAAGCCGCTTTTTCGGTTCAATACCACCCGGAATCATCGCCTGGGCCGCATGACAGTGTATATTTGTTTGAGGAGTTTGAGGGGATGTTGGGGTAATTTTGATTCAGAATTTGAAAGATCTATATGTTAAGATTCAATCTCCGTTTATATCTTCGTTGAAAATTTAAACACTTCTCATGCACATTGTAGTGGCAAAAGACACCTCAGTCCAAAACCTAAAAAAGGCAATAGAAAGCATGAAAAAGGGCGCAGCTATCTCAAATGGGATTAATATTCATAATTTCAAGGGAAAAGTGAGGTGGAATGAAGATGCGCTGACATTTCAAAAAAGAATAAGAGATGAGTGGATCTGATTTAATTGAAGATACCAAAATCCTCATTTACCTACTGTCTGGCAGGGAAGAAACAGACTTCCTTCAAGGCTATTAGATCGGAATATCTATTATTACGGAGCTTGAGTTACTCAGCAAAAAAGGACTTAGTGCAAAAGAGCAAGAGATAGTTAAGAAACTGATTGACCAATGCACCATTTTCGATATCAGTACCAATATCAAACAAGCCATTATCCGCCTCAGGCAGGCCACTAGCCTAAAACTACCTGATGCTATTATTGCAGGCACATCTCTGAGTATTGGTATTCCGCTCATCACTGCTGATAAACAGTTTGGAAAAACACAAGAGTTAAATGTGATAGAACTGAGTATGGATGATAAATAGTTCGCTAATTCCAGGTTGGAATTCAGGAGCTGCCATCTGATTTTATCATCACAGATTGGTCCTTGTGACATCAGACTAAATAGTCGCCACCATAACTGCGCACAAAAGGCCTCAATGAAAAATAAACCACTCAAGGTTCGTTTCTAAAATGGGCTGCTCAATACAACCTGGTCAAAGCACCATCGGCATATTTTTAAACGTGAGATTTGAAAACAAACCTATTTTTAAAAGATCTGAGTTTGAAACAAGATGTTTACCCAATTGCCTTTACTTCGATTGTGAGACAAGAAACCTGGTGTGGGAAATTTTCAAAATCTTCCAGCTTGGCTCATCCCCTAAATATTGCAAAATACTCTTCAAAAATAAATATACGATTTCGCTTGTAGCCTGTCATCTCTTTCAAAATCCCCAATTTTACAAAGTCATCGAGGAATTTATATACTGAAACTAAAGACAAACCAATTGCTTTCGAAATGCGCTCGCTGTTTACTATAGGCTGTTGAAATAAGTTGTCTAAAATCATTCTACCGCTTCTTGCCTTTTTCCCGAGCTTCAATATTCTTGTTTCACATTCTTGTTTCAGTGCCAAAATGGCTTTCAATGAAGCTATTGCATGTCTACTTGTTTCTACCACACCTGTGGTAAAAAATTTCAACCAATTTATAAGGTCGTTGTGTGTTCGCACCCGGGTGAGGTTGTCATAATAATAGGATCTGTTTTTCTCAAAGAAATCGGATAAATATAAAACCGGCTTTCTTAATATTCCTTTTTCAATCAGATACAGCGAAATCATAAGCCGTCCAACACGCCCGTTGCCATCCAGAAAAGGGTGAATGGTTTCAAACTGATAATGTGCAAGTGCTATTTTCAACAAGTGAGTAAGCCCTGTATCGTCGTTATGAATGAACTTTTCAAGGTCACTCATCATTGGGTTGACTTCTTGCCATATTGGCGGGATAAACATGGCAGATGTTAAACTATTGCTTCCAATCCAGTTTTGGCTCGTTCTGAACGCTCCCGGCAGTTTATATTCCCCTCTCACGTCTTGCATCAAATCGAAGTGAACTTGTCGTAACATTCTGGAAGACAGCGGTAAATGTGGCAATTTGTCGATGGCATTGTTCATAGCCCGCACATAATTATTCACCTCATTCCAGTCGTTTCGTTGATCAGGCGTGAGCGTACTTTCTTCCATGAGCGCTTCTTCCATGTTGGTTTGCGTACCCTCAATCTTGCTTGATACTGTGGCTTCTTTCACCACATACATTTTGATGAAATGGTCTATGTTGGGCACCAAATCTGAATAGGCATCCAATTGCCCGACTGCAAGTGCAGCTTCTTCCAGGAGTTTGGTGAGACCTCGATCTTCCCAACTATAAACTGAATTGATTAAATTTGGCATAAATGCTTTGTAGTCAATTTGTTTGACAAGAGTTCCAGCCTTGAATTGTTCCAGTTTATTCATTTCTCAAAGTTAAATATAAAAATCCATATTTAACTTTATCGCCTAAAGGTTAAACATAAAAACCTGTATTTAACTTTAAAGTCATAGAAGTAAGCAATCTTCTCCAGCTCATTTTGGAAGAGATGTGCCCGTGCAGGTCGTTGATAATGCAGCCATAAATCCAGGTGGAATGGTTGAGAATAAAACTTAAAAGGTTTTTCGTCGAAGCCTTCCAGGTTTGCCACAGGAGGTTACCATCACAAAAATAAATGCGGTATTGCCTCTTCGCAAGAAGGCAAGGAAAGCGAAAAAGACAGTAAAAATGAAATCGTTGAAGTCAAAAGAAAATAACTTTGGCTATTGGCAAAGCAGGCCTGAAACAGAGCGCCTGGCTGCAATACAAAGATATAGGGAGCAATAATTTTCGATGACTGGCCATGTTCGAGAAAGACATTCACGAGTTTGTAGAATCATTAGAAAAAGCTGAGGCCAGGTACTTGATCGTTGGTGGCTATGCTGTGGGCATACACGGGCACCCCAGGTTCACCCGGAGACTTAGATATTTGGCTTGAAATGTCACAGGAAAATGCCATAAAAGTCATGGAAGTCATTGCTTTGTTTGGGTTTGCTAATCTGGGTACTTCAGTAAACGATTTATTGACGTCTGGAAATATAATTCAACCAGGTAATCCTCCATGGCGAATAGACCTGCTTACCGAAATTGATGGCGTAACTTTCGATGCCTGTCATGCAAACAGAGACCATGCATTTTTCTGGGTTGAGGTTTGAATTTATTGGTTATCAGGTTTTGTTGAAAAACAAACAAGCTACCAACAGGCTGAAA
>JBBRCC010000140.1:0-8147 GCA_038205175.1 Cytophagales bacterium
AAAAAGCCACCTCATTGCCCGGTTCTGCTTTCAACATCACCATATTGGTGGGCACAAATGTTCCAGTCGGGTTGCAACCAGTGGCAGGGCTCATCACCGATTCTACCTTGCCTTGCACGTAGGCAGTGTTGGAAGGCAAAGAGTTTAATGAAAAAGCGTATAAACCGTTTTTGCTGAGTGGGCCGCAGGAGAAAGGAACACCTGCGTTGATCTTGCTTAAAAACCTGGCAAACAAAATCCTTTTATCAAACTCCGCCACAATGGTTCCATAGCTTCGGCTAATCTCGTAAGCTACTATGGGCAAAAATGAAGGGTCAAGTCTTCCATCTTGGAAAAAGCGCAAGAAGTGAAGCTCGTTAAATTCTGGCCCATAGGCTTTCACCAATAGTTTCCCGTCAGATAATTTTCGAAGCAAGTTGATTTCGGTAGCAACTCTTGGTCCATATCCATCTGAAGAAGGAAAGACTAACTGCCTGCTAATGAATCTTCCATTTGAGTCGAGTAGTATGGCATAAGATTTTGGCCTTTCTGTAAAAGCAGACCAAGTTCTATGTACGTTGGTCAAAATGCGGATGTTTTTATTGGGCAAAATGCGGGCATCGAAAAAGAACCCAGCTTCAATGGCCAATTGGTTAAGTGCAATGGGTATAGAATCGCAATTCACGCTAAATTGCCGTCCATTAGGTGCTACCCTGGTGAGGTAAGCCGTGTTTGGAGCCACGGTAGAAACCAACAAAAAAGCCGTCCAAATTCCATTTTGATTATCCCTTGGCAGCAGTGCTGGAAAGCGGCTGTAATTTTCATTTCTAGGATCTTGCAATAGGTCTACGCCTATTCTGGCTACGATTCGCTGGAAATTGCCTAAAGAGTCCAGCCGACTTACGGATACACTATCCGTGGTGATTTGACCTTCCAGAAAGTTGTTGCTATACTGAAGGGTGAGAAATCCTCCATCGTTTTCCTCCTGCAGTCTACTGCTTGCTCTAAATGGCACAAAACTATTGTCACGCCTTCCATCGAAATGAAAACGGTAATACATATCGCTGTTTCCTATGATATTATCTGGCCCAAAGAGCAGTTTCTTGCCACCCACCAAATGAGGGATTAATCGAACGTTTCCTCGTCTAACAGAATCTCTGAACGACTTTGGCATAGCCAAAAAGCCTTTGTATAATGGATCTGAGGTACCGTCCGGTCTGATGATCTGAATAAGAGGCAGCAGTTGCTGGTTGTAAGAAATTGGTGCCAATCGATTCACAGAATTACTGGTTGCGTAGGTCAAAATTTGTTTTAAACGCTTGTACACCCTACCCGGGCCAGTACGCCATTCATTTGGAGCAAAACCATCTACTTGCACCATTGGGAGCACATTGCCATTGAAACCAACCCAAAACCTAAAAACAGAAAATTCGCCCAAGCCACCTAGAATGTTTAGGCCATTCATGATGGTATCCGATTCGAACAAAAAGGCGTCTCTCCCCGGATGATAAAAAGTGCCTACACCCAAAGGCCATTCAGGCGCCAAGCTCACTTGTCTTGTTGTTTCAATGCCTCCGTTGATACCCACCCGCTGAACAATAACTCCATTGTTTGACCCTGCTGTGTCAATACGGGCTATTCTAACCCGGTTGTCAAAAGAAATATCCCATTTAAGACCTGCGGTATCGGTCAATATCACTTGAGCAAAACCAGGATCAATGCTGCCATCTGCATTCAACCTAATCATGGCTTGTTTATAGTTACCACCCAATAGTAACCTGCCAGCTAGCCAAATTTTACCATCTGGCTGAACCTTGAAAAAAGCAGGCTTTGCACCCAGCAAGTTTGCATCGAGACCTACAAAATTCTGGCTTATTGGTTGTGCATTCTGGTCAAAGACTTCAAGTTGAGTTCCTCCGCCTGTTGGGTTGGTGGTAAGTAAATAAAGTCGGTTGTTTTGAACGTCGGATTTTTGAAAAAGACGATTGTTGAGCAATATCGGATTGCTGCGAAGCACCATGCCAGCATTCAATGGAAAAATATACACTTCATTGTGAATTAATGATGTAGTGTCCTGATTGTAGCTTAAGATGTAAACTTTCTCGTTGTTGCTCCCAAGCTTATGAAGTGCGTCCCTGAAATCGCCCCGAAATGATAATGGAAAATGAATTTTTGAGTTGACTGGTTGAATGCTAACTGCAATCGGGTCGCCATTGTCGTCCATTATTCTTTTAAACGTGAGTGAGTCGGTATTGCAAACCCAATTCCCGTTGCAATTGTGACGATAATGAAAACCATTGTTTTTTACTGCATACTGCTCAACTTCGCTGAAAGCATGGAGCGAATTGACTGGAAAATGATACCAACCCACGGTTCCACGATCGGGTCTTAATAATCCACGGTTATCCATAAAACTTCCATGCCCTTCATCTCCGCTGTTAGTATTGTTTGGAAATTTTCTGTTTTCGGGAAAAAACAATGTGCCACCTCTGGTTGCTGGCACCATGATCACGTTTTTCAAAAAAGCTTCCCTTGGCACAGACAAGCCGCTATCGTTGGGATTTACAGATTGATCGGGCACCCCGCTCAAAGGCTGTGCCTGAAGGGAAAGATAGCTGCAAATGACTATTGAAAGTATTGCAACAAGGAATTTGGGTGATAAATAAGTTGACATAAAAGCTGTAATTAAACAGGTACTACAATTGGTTCTAACGTGATAGATGAGAAAGGGTCATAAAACGCTGCAAGCTACTCCTGAAATATTTAAAAAAAATAGTAAATACATCATGATAAGTCATTTATAAATGCATTTATCCTTGCCACAGCCTTCTAAAACAACTGTGAGGATATTGCAATTAATTTCGTTTATCCTCACAAACTCATGGAGAGAAACACAATCAGGCAACTGCCGGGACTGAACCAATTGAAGTTTGCTTATCTGTTGGGCATATCTGAAAGTTTGATAGCCATGTATGAAACAGGGCAACGGGAATTGCCAACAAAGGCCTTGCTGGCATTCGGGAAACTACAAGCGGCATTTGAGCAAATGAAGTCAGGCATTGAGCCTTTAGATACCTCGAAACCTTTGAAGACAATCAAATCAAAGCTGGAGGAAAAAGGTCATGGTCGGTTTCATGTCAATGCTTTGGAAGCAAATCTGAAACGAAAACTAAAAACCGTGAACTTGGAAATACAAAAAATGGAGATGTATACTGAAAAGCTTCGGGAAAACCTGGATGCAGTTTGGAAAAGCATTCAAGTTGTGGAGCACCTCTTAGCTAACCAATCGGCAGATTTGGATGTCAAGGTGCTTGATCTGGCCTTAAAAACACGCTTAACAACAATTGATAAATTGGCAGAGAAGTGGGTGCTGTTAAATATGAAATTGAAGATTCTGAAAACCGAACAGGCATCTTTGGAAGAGACAATCGCCTATTTGAAAGTATGATTTCCTAAAAGCAAAAAAGCCACACCTTCCGGCATGGCTTTTTGATGGTATCGATTTTAAACAAGCTTAATCTGCTGAAAGCTTGGCGGACAAATATTCCCTGTTCAAGCGACCAATGTTGGTGACGCTGATTTCTTTGGGGCATTCAGCTTCGCAAGCATAAGTGTTTGAGCATGCGCCAAAACCTTCTTTGTCCATTTGCTCCACCATGTTGATTACCCTGGTTCTGCGCTCAGGCTCACCTTGAGGCAACAAAGCTAAATGCGAAACTTTGGCAGACAAAAACAACATGGCTGAACTGTTTTTACAGGCGGCCACGCAAGCACCGCAACCTATGCAAATCGCTGCTGCAAAAGACATATCGGCGTTGTTTTTACCTACAGCTACAGCGTTGCCGTCTACAGCATTGCCAGTGTTAACCGAAATGTAACCTCCAGCTTGAATGATGCGGTCGAAAGAACTTCTATCCACCATCAGATCTTTAACTACCGGAAAAGAATCGGCTCTCCAAGGCTCAATAACAATGGTTTCTCCACTTTTGAACGCTCGCATGTGCAATTGACAGGTGGTAGTTCCTTGCCATGAGCCGTGCGCTCGTCCGTTGATGTGCATGGAGCACATGCCGCAAATGCCTTCCCTGCAGTCGTGATCAAAAGTAACAGGGTCTTTACCTTCTACGATGAGTTGCTCGTTAAGCACGTCCATCATTTCGAGAAACGACATCTCGGTCGAGATTCCTTTCACATTGTAGGTTTCAAAGCGCCCTTTGTCTTTGTTGTTTTTCTGTCTCCAGACTTTCAGTGTCAGGTCTAAATTGGTATGCTCCATGGCTTACAATTTTTTCAGATTAAAGATTATTTATAGCTGCGCTGACTTGGTTTCACCACATCGTAAAGCAGCTCTTCTTTGTGCAATTCCCAAGTTCCGGCACCGTTCATGTTTTTCATTTCCCAAGCAGAAACGTACATATAATTATCGTCGTGGCGCAAAGCTTCACCTTCTTCAGTTTGGTGCTCTTCACGGAAATGACCTCCGCAGCTTTCTTCTCGCTGCAAGGCATCTACACACATCAATTCTCCTAATTCAATGAAATCGGCTACCCGGTTTGCTTTGTCAAGCTCAGGATTCATGGCATTAATTTCACCAGGAATTCGCACATCGCTCCAAAATTCTTTACGTAAATCCTGAATTTCTTTGATCGCTTGTTTCAAACCTTGCCCATCTCTGGCCATGCCGCATTTGTCCCACATGATCTTACCTAATCGCTTGTGGAAGCTTTCTACTGTTTGCTTGCCGTTGATATTCATTAACAAGGAAATGCGATCGCTCGCTTCTTTTACTGCTTGGGCAAACTCGGGCGTATCGGTACTCAATTTGGCGTTGGCTATGTCGCTGGCCAAGTAATTGCCAATGGTATATGGAATTACAAAGTAGCCATCGGCCAAACCTTGCATCAGCGCAGATGCACCAAGTCGGTTGGCACCGTGATCGGAGAAATTGGCTTCACCAAGTGCATACAATCCTGGGATAGTGGTCATCAATTCATAATCGACCCAAAGACCGCCCATGGTGTAGTGCACCGCAGGATATATCCGCATAGGAAATTGGTATGGGTTTTCGCCAGTAATTTTTTCATACATGTCGAAAAGGTTGCCATATTTTTCCTTTACTACCTCACGACCTAATTTTGTTACTGTAGCGGCATCTACATCCGACAGTCCTTTTTTGCCCACTTCACCTTGTCCATATCGTTGAATGGCATCTGCATAGTCTAGATAAACAGCTTGTTTGGAAGTTCCTACGCCATATCCGGCATCGCATCTTTCTTTGGCTGCACGGCTGGCTACATCACGTGGCACCAGGTTTCCAAAGGCAGGGTATCGGCGCTCCAAATAATAATCTCTTTCATCTTCAGGAATGTCGAAAGGCTTTCGGTCATCACCTTTTTTAATTGGCACCCAAATTCTACCATCGTTTCTAAGCGATTCGGACATCAAGGTCAATTTTGATTGATGGTCGCCACTCACTGGAATACATGTCGGGTGAATTTGAGTAAAGCAAGGATTGCCAAACAAAGCACCTTTTTTATGCGCTTTCCAAGCAGCGGTTACATTGCTTCCCATTGCATTTGTGCTCAGGTAAAATACGTTTCCATAGCCACCTGAACAAAGCAGCACAGCATGGCCTGCATGGCGCTCCAATTCACCGGTCACCAAATTTCTGGCAATAATGCCTTTGGCTTTTCCATCCACTGTTACCACATCCAGCATTTCGTGGCGGGTGTACATTTTCACATTTCCCAAAGCTACTTGGCGCTCAAGAGCCTGATAGGCACCAATTAACAACTGTTGACCGGTTTGCCCGGCTGCATAAAATGTTCGCTGAACCTGAGTGCCACCAAATGAACGATTGCTGAGCAAACCACCGTATTCTCTGGCAAAAGGAACTCCTTGGGCCACACATTGATCTATGATGTTGGTACTTACTTCGGCTAAGCGATGTACGTTCGATTCCCTGGCACGATAATCGCCACCTTTAATAGTATCGTAAAACAAACGATAAACGCTGTCGCCATCGTTTTGGTAATTTTTGGCCGCATTAATTCCCCCTTGAGCCGCAATGGAGTGCGCCCTACGTGGACTATCCTGGAAACAAAATGCTTTCACTTTGTAGCCAAGTTCTCCCAGGGAAGCGGCGGCAGAAGCACCTGCAAGTCCGGTTCCTACAATGATAATTTCTAATTTTCGCTTGTTGGCTGGGTTTACCAGTTTGCAAGAGCCTTTGTAGCTTTCCCACCTGGTTTCCATTGGTCCTGCGGGAGTTTTTGAATTAAGAGCCATAATCAACTTTGCGATTAAAATTTGCTTTTAGAAAAATAGTGTTAAGCCTTTCATGTCGATTTCCCAATTGAAATACATGAAAATTGGCATCAAGGCAAAAACGAATGGAATCAAAACAGATAAACCAATACCAATTGTTTGAATAGTTGGGCCAAATTTAGGATTGTACCAGCCCATTGTTTGAAATGCACTTTTAAAACCGTGAACCAAATGCCAACCTAAACTTATACATGCAGCAACATATAGTGCCACTACCCACTCTTGCATGAAAATTTCGTCCATGCGCAAATAGAGGTTGTGCATCTGAAGTCCGTCGGATGCCGTAAATTCCTGTAAACCTCCAAAACGGGATGGAACCCAAAAATGAATGATATGAACAATGAGAAAGAGCAAAATCAAGGTGCCGAGCAAACCCATGCTGCGGCTATACCATTTGCTGGTAGCATTGCCTGGCGAAACCGCATATTTGATGCTTCGGCGTGTTCTGTTATAATACTCCAAAACGTACCCTTGGTAAATATGGGCTATGAAACCTGCGAACAAACCAATCTCCAGAATTCTGATGATGAGATTGGTACCCATAAAATGTGCTGCTCTGTTGAAGTTTTCTTCTCCATTGGTGAAGAGCACGTTGAGGTTGACATAAGCGTGGATGAGAAGGAAAGAAATAAGAAAGAGGCCAGTTAAAGCCATTAAAAATTTTTTACCTACAACCGTAGAAAACATGGAACTAAACCAATTCATTTCTTTATAAATACAGATTTAAACGTTTGATAACATCGGGTCAAAATTAGGTGCAGATGTCCATTGCACAAGAATCTTTGTAAAAGTTTCGTTGTTTATTGGCTATTTTGTGACATTAACAAAAGGGAGACTATGTTTGTTAGATGTTGAGTTACCATTTTTTACCTATTTAGAACGAATTCAAATTACTACATGAATCTATTTCACCGTCCGTTTTCTTTGGCAAAAGGTCTGTTTTTGGCCTTGCTGCTAATGCTTTGGTCGGTGTCGAGTGAGGCAACTCATATCAGAGGTGGAGAAATAACTGCAAGACGAGTGGCGCAAGGAAGCCTCGCCTACGAGTTTACTTTAACAGTGTATACTGACGCCAATTCTCCGGTTGAAGATGTGAACAATGAACTTTGGTTTGGCGTGGGGCAAGACAAGCAGACCAGCTCAAGAAGTATAAGAAGGCAACTACCGGGCAAAGACACCTACGAAAACATCTATTATTTCAGCTATACTTATCCTGGTCCCGGGACTTACACGGTATATCATTACAGGCAAAACAGAAATGCCAACGTTTTGAATGTGAATGGCGGAAACTCTGTGAATGTGAACTTTTATGTGGAGTCGAGATTGGTTATTGATCCATTTATTGGGTTAGACAGAACGCCTGAATTGTTGAATCCTGCTGTAGATTTGGCAGCTTTCGGTCAGCGATTTTTGCACAACCCAGGTGCTTTTGACCTAGACGGCGATAGTTTGTCGTATGCATTGGTGGCTTGCAGGCAATTTGATGCAGGCTTAGGTGCTTCAACAGTTGTCCCCAATTATCAGGATGCAGCTGTTGTGGGAGGTGGTCAAGATTCCTCAAGAACTGGCCCGGCATTTATCAAAATAGATCCGGTTGTTGGCACATTGGAATGGGATGTTCCAAACAGGATTGGCGAATACAATGTGGCATTTAAAATCACTCAATGGCGAAGAGTTGGTTCCATTGGACGAAGAGATTCCATTGGCTACGTAATTCGGGATATGCAAATCATAGTGGTAGATGCCAGAAATGAACGCCCCTATCTGATCATGCCAAATGATACCTGTGTGATAGCAAACCAGCCCATACCAGCTACCATCAGGGCAATAGATGAAGACCC
>JBBRCC010000141.1:0-8043 GCA_038205175.1 Cytophagales bacterium
TCCTGTTTCAAAATCTTCCCAAGGAGCAGTAAGCGTGGCACAGGAAGTTTGCGGTTCTCCAACCAATTTATAATCGATGCTGCTTCCACTATTGGTAAAAGACCAGATTTTGAAAAAGTAGGTAGTACCCGAAGTTAATGCTGTGAATGTATAAGGAGAAGCTGTAACATTTTGAACACCTGTACCATTTGCCAATGCTGTTCCATCAACAGGATCTGTAATGGCTGCATAAGAAGTAGTGCTCCATTTTATTAGATAACCTTCTGGCAAAACTGAACCAGTGGCTGCAGTAAAGGACAAGGGAATAGAATTGATGGTCGTGGTTCCACAAGTAAAAACAGTTGGGAAATTACTTGGCTCTAATTTTAATGTTGTAAACGTTAAATTTGTGCCATAACTGGTCGCACCATTGCTATTGGTGGCATAAGCCCTATAATTATAAGTAGTACCAGGAGTAAGAACAGGAGTAGAAATGCCACTGGTAAAATTAGAAGTACCAGTTCCATCATTTGTTGAGTTTGCTGATGGTACTGTTGGATTGGCAGATATTCCCCAAACAACTCCTTTGGCTGTTATAGTACCACACGATGTGCTGATGGTATTACCGCCACTGCTGGCCGAAGTTGTAGTAATGGCATTGGCTGCAACTGTTGTAACTGCAACTGTTCCGTTTATTCCAGTTCCGCTGGCGGCAACATTTATATTGCTTGCACCACCACCACCAACAACGATGTTTCCATTATAGGCAATGGCCGCGGCAGGTATAAATCGAACAAAAATCGCTTGAGAATAAGCACCACCGCTTTGAGTTAAACTAAGTGAACTGGTGTAAGTTCCGCCAGCAGTAGTTGAAAATTCATATCCGCTTAAAGCGCCCACTGTAACATTGGCTGTGGTTAAAGCAACTCCTGTAATGGTGAAAGAATTTGGGCCATACGTTCCATTCGCACATTGCGAACCAAAAGCGGTTAAAGTTCCCGCACTTAGGGAAGGTGTTGTAGGATCAATAAATGTTTTTGTACCACCTGCTGTGATTGTTCCTGTAGGTGTGCCCGATGCAAACGTTAAAGTAGGATCAGCAGAAACTGTTAAGGTTCTGTCACTTCCTGAAGTGCCTGATGCATCGGCAACAATCCAGAAATAGCCAGTTGCCCCATCTAAAATGTCTTGTGTTAAACTAGTGAAAGAATAATTGCCTGCTGCGCCTACAACCACTGATGCAATGCCTGATGCAGAGCCAAATGTGCTTGAAGTGGAATAAAACAAACTAAAATTTCCTGTTAAGTCGGCTGCATTGTAAGTTCCTGTGGTTGTGAAAGCTAAGGAGTTTAGCGTTGCATTGGCAGTGGTAACCGCAGCCTGAAAATGTGAAAGTATATTGTTGGATGTGCTTTGGTTGATGTTTGAAGCTCCTGTTTGTGAAGGGGATGAAAGAGCAATGGTGGGGGTGGTTGATGAGATTACAATATTGCTACTGGCTGCCGCAGCAATTATAGGAGCTGCCGCAGTAGCAGAAATAGTATATGTGTCTGCTGCATCAAATTGTGTGTTTGCATACGTAGCAACTCCAGCAACAGAAGCAGGTGCTAAGGTACCCGATATATTGCCCGAACCAGAAGCTTTTGCCACAGTTATTGTGCCTGTAAATGAATTTGCAACTGGACCAGATGCTGAACCTGACCGTGCCTCTGCACTATAAGAAGTAAGGTTTGTTGAAACGTTTCCAGTTGTTGGCACACTTGCTAATGCAAGATGGGTAGGCGGTAGCACACAAGTGTTATACCAACGAACGTTATCTAATGCTAACTGCGCAACGTTACTTGCAGAACTCTCTCCATAAAATCTAAAAGCGTTTATAGATGTACTTGCGGCAAGTTGAGCTTTTGCCAAATCATTTCCAGCCAATGAACCATTTACCCATAAATCGTAAGTATTGGCCGCAACTGAATAAGCATTTGATACACCATAATTCACGGTTGAAGCACTGTTGTTGCCAACAATGGTGACATAATAGGATGTATTTTGAGCAAAAGGTGGACCACTTATTGCGCCGCTCCATGCTCCAGCAGCCCGGTTAGTGGTGGCAATAGTATTTGTAGCCCCAAAAGTCCATCGCAAACCAGTAAAAACTTGACTACCAGTAAATCCACTTGACTGTGCTGATCCAAATGAAGCTCCGTTGCCTGCGAAAAAATACCAGATACCGCTTGAACCGCCTGAAAGATGCAACTCAAAAGAAATTGTAAAAGTGGTAGCTGCTGTTCCATATACTGAACTGGTAATACCAACACTATTTATAGAGCCACTTGTTGGTGCAATACCTCTAAGTTCCCCTTGTGTACCAATGGATTGACCTGTATTCTGTAGCGTAAATCCACCACCGCCAGTGCCAACCCGAACACCACCAAATCCTGTATTTCCGGTGGTAGCGGTGGTGCCATTTGTTAAATTGCCAAAGTCCAGATAACCATTGGGGGTCTGGGCAAATGCTGCGTAGGGTATCAACCATAACAACGCAAAACATAATCGAACACAAGGTTCAATGCCTTTAAAAAAGGTAAAGTTTTTCATAATAAATAAAATTGCTCGTTTAGCTCAGAAGTTTCTACAGGCCTTGAGTATTGGTGTACCGGGCAGGAAGGCTGTACAAAAGTTGTAAACCTGAGAAACGTGGCAAAGGTACAGGGTATGAAATTACCGGATTGTTAAGGTTTTCAAATACGATTTTATTAATGCTTAATATATAAATCATTGACTATCATATATATAAATCCATAATGCAAAATATCGTACAATTCCATCATGATAGAATGATGTAATTTTTTGTCAAAAATTATCTATTTAATAACACAGAAAACCAAATGCACTATAATGCATCCACTGTAACCGAAGGCCGTTGTCTTTCTTTGAAAAGGTACAATAGCAAATCATGATATTCCTGACTCATTTCCATTTTTCGGCGAGCCATAACCAGTTTTTCTGTTTCAATAAACTTGTCAAACTTATAGGTTTCAAACCCTCCATGGCCTGTTCCCCAACTGAAGGAAGGTATGAATTTAGGCGGAAAGCTACTGTCGTACACGTTCACAGCCAATGCCATCACCGTTCCGGTATTAAACATGGAATTGATGCCCGTTTTGCAATGATCGCCCATCAACAAACCGCAAAAAGTTTTGCCAGTATTCACCTGTAATTTTTGAGCAAATGAATACACACTCACAGGCTGGTAGTTGTTCTTCAGATTTGAAGTATTGGTGTCGGCACCTAGATTGCACCATTCTGCAATCACGGAATTGCCCAAAAAACCATCGTGGGCTTTGTTCGAATGCCCAAAGAAAACCACATTACTCAACTCGCCGCCAACTTTGCACAATGGACCAATTGAAGTATCAGGCCTGATTTTGGCACCCATGTTTACAATTGCACCATCGCCAATATAAACTGGACCACGCAACACTGCGCCTTCCTGAATTTCTACATTATCGCCTATCACAATGGGTCCATCTTCTGCATTCAACACTGCCGCCCGGCATTTCACATTCTTGCCAAGCCAAATGTTGTTCGGACTGTACACTCTGGTGAATTCATCTGTTAATGTCTCTGACTTCGAACCCACTTTTATTCGCTCGAAATCATGTCGGATTTCCTCTCCGTTCAATCCAAAAATATCCCAGGGAAAAAGAATTTGCCGCACAATTCCCATGTATTCCTGCCGCACATATTCAATGTTCTTAAAAGCATCGAGGCTTTTCACCTTACCAAACATAAACTGCCCATGCTGAAAATAGCAAAAACCGTTTTGTGCCGATTTTATAAATAAAATTAAATCAGCATCGGGTAAAAGGCTGCTGTTGATGAGCAAGCTTTCTGTGGCTGTGGCTGGCTCAGGAAAAAGAGGTTTCAGATATGATTCCGTCATCCAACTGGCTTTCATGCCAAGTTCCTTTTCCCATTTTTCCCTGATTTTCAATATCCCTACACGTATTTCGCTCACTGGCCTCACAAAAGTGAATGGCAAAAGATTCTTACGATTTTCGTTTAAATCAACTAAAACAAGTGTTTGCATAACGGTTTAAGAATGGGTGTAAATATGAGCCATTTGCCCTGTTGCTGACAGATTGGCCGCTAAGCAAGGAAAAGGTGTGATATTTGCCATAAGTTTTTGAAATTTTTATTCTATGGCTCAAAATACAGAGCAACCTGTGAGACTCGACGATATTGAATCAGCCATCGAAGCGATTCGTAAAGGTGAGGTAATTATTGTGGTTGACGATGAAGATCGGGAAAACGAAGGCGATATGATTTGTGCCGCTGAAATGGTGTCACCCGAAATTGTGAACTTCATGAGCAAAGAGGCAAGAGGACTTATTTGCACTTCCCTTTCCGAAGCACGTTGCGAAGAGTTGGGCTTGGATATGATGGTGGGCAGAAACACCTCCCTGCATGCCACGCCTTTTACGGTTTCAGTAGATTTGCTAAGCCAGGGAAATACAACAGGCATTTCCGCATTCGACAGGGCACGCACCATCAGGTCGTTGATTGACCCAAATACTAAACCCGAAGATTTAGGACGACCTGGACATATTTTTCCACTGAAAGCGAAAGAGGAAGGCGTTTTGCGCAGAAGCGGCCACACCGAAGCTGCTATGGATTTTGCCAAGCTTGCAGGCCTTCAACCCGCCGGAGTGCTGGTTGAAGTAATGTCGGAAGATGGAGAAATGGCGAGACTTCCTGAATTAAGGCACATTGCCGATCGGTTGAAACTGAAACTGGTTTCTATTAAAGACTTAATTGCATACAGAATTGCAAATGAAAGCCTTATTCAACGAGAAATTGGTGTTGAAATGCCAACCAGTTGGGGCAATTTCGACCTCATAGCCTACAAACAAGTGAATACCGGCGACATTCATTTGGCTTTGGTGAAAGGCACCTGGGACGAAAATGATCACGTGCCGGTAAGGGTGCATTCCAGTTGTATGACAGGCGATATTTTTGGTTCCTGCCGCTGTGACTGCGGGGCACAACTTCACACGGCTATGCAAATGGTAGAAGCTGAAGGCAAAGGCCTTGTGCTGTACATGAACCAGGAAGGCCGGGGAATAGGGCTTATCAATAAGCTGAAAGCCTACAAATTGCAGGAACAAGGCATGGACACCGTGCAAGCCAACGAAGCTTTGGGCTTTGGTATGGACGACAGAGATTACGGCGTGGGAGCACAAATTATAAGAGATTTGGGCATTAGAAAACTTAGGTTGATTTCGAATAATCCCAAAAAACGAGTTGGATTAATCGGCTATGGCCTGGAAGTTGTTGACAATATTCCATTAGAGATTGACCCCAATCCACATAACCTCAATTATTTGGTAACCAAAAGAGACAAATTAGGTCACGACATATTGAAAAACCTGAAATATGCAAAAAGCTAAATTTCTTATTGCTGGCATCTTTTTGCTTGCTGTTCTTTTGGCAAATGGCCAAAGTCAATCCATGCAATGGGAAAGGGTAAAAGTGGGTAGCTTTTCCTTAGAATTGCCTACCGTTTTTGCCCAAATGAGCGATGACGACATTGCAGCAAAAATATTGAGTTATAAGAAGCCCGTAGCCTTTTTTTCAGATCGTAGCAAACAGGCCGATCTATCTGTAAACAAATCAAACAGCAAGTTTAGGGAAAGAGACACCCAAATGCTGCTCGGTTTCTACAAAGCAAATGTGAGAACCCTTTATGATTCTATAAACTTTTCGACTTCAGAGGTTCAAACCATCCGCAAGCGTGAATATGCGGTGCTAGAGTTTGATTCTGAGGTGAAAGAAAAAGGCAAAGCCTCGATTAAGAAGTACAACTACGTACAATATACCATCATCAAAAAGGAAGTTTGGGTTTTCAGTTTTTCTTGTACCATCCAGAGCAAGTCTATTTGGAAACCAGTGGCAGCCAAAGCCATGAAATCGATGAAGGTAAGCTAAAATTCAACTCCTGATCAATGATCTCACATGTTTCACTTCTTCAATTTGAAACAAACCAGTTCCTTCGTTCATGGTGGTTGCAGTGCCACAAGCCACACCCCAACGCAATACTTCTTTCCAACTTAGGTTGTTTGCCAACGCAAAAGCAACGCCCGCAAGCAAACTATCGCCAGCACCAACAGTACTTTTTATAGGGACTTTGGGAGCATGAATGTGCACATATTCTGTATCCGTAACCAGTGAAGCACCATTTGCACCGAGAGAAACTACCATCACTTCACAGCCACCATTTTCTATTACTTTTCTGGCCACAACCTGCACGTCGAGAAGTTGATCTGGATTAACACCGGCTAGGTCGCACAGTTCATTGTAATTAGGTTTAAGCAAAAATACGCCCACCTTCGCTGCTTCGTGCAAATAAGGCCCGGAAGTATCAATGAGCAACTTAGTTCCATGTTTAACACAAAGGGCTTTCACCTTCCCAATAAAATCAAGCGGAAATCCGGGAGCAAAACTCCCGCTCATCACCATCATGTCAGGAAATGGGCTAAGCTTTTCAATGCTTTGCAACACAATTTGCCAATCTTCGGCTAACAATGGCAACCCTGGAAAGGTAAATCGGTATTGGTTGCCCGAAGCATCGTCCATCACTGTTAGGTTTTCTCTGGTCCAAGTCACAACATTAATTGGACTTGAGTTTACCCCTTCTTCTTTCAGCAGCTTGGCAATAAGCTCCCCGGCTGGCCCTCCAGCCACAAACATGGCCCGGTTATCTAACCCTAGTCTGTTCAATGCCCTCGAAACATTCACACCTCCACCTCCGGGAAAATAGTCGGGTGCTGTACAGCGCAACTTTTTCTCAGGCACCATGCCCGAAATGTGGGTAGAAACGTCAAGGGCAGGATTAATGGTCAGCGTAAGCACTTGCATAGTAAACAACAAATTAATGCCTCAAATTACTGCAATGAAATTATGAATGCAGTTCATTCTGTCAATATTTAATCTGATTTAGCTTTGGGAGGTTCAAGCCCAAGCCTTCCGTCAGCATGCATAAACACCAAACCTTCCTCCAACATAAAATTTATCACTTGAATCAGTTCGTCTTTATTTTCAGGTTTTATATGTTGAACCAACTCCAAAACATTCATTTTCCTTTTCAATGCCACATTCACCAATGGCCTGAAAAATGCATACCGAACAGGTTTTTGCTTTTTCTTCTTTTCAAGACAATTGTCGCAAATGCCACAATCCAATGCCGATGATTCACCAAAATATTCCACCAAACTCACTTGTCTGCAAACCTTGAGGTCATTCACATAATTTTCCATGGCCCTCAGTCTGGCCAATTCGTTTTGCTTCAATTCAAGGTAGGCCTTTTCATTGAACAACATTTTGGTTGCGTCCATTCTCCCAACCGTAAAAACCACCTGAGGTTTGTCTTTTTGTTTTTCATACTCCAGCATTTCAAGGTTTTGCAATCGCTCAAGTTCAGCCACTATTTCGTCGGGATCGCAGTTGTGCAGCCTAGCCAATTGCTTTTCTTGAACACCCACAAAATTTGAAAATAATTCTCCTCCATACGTTCTAAGCAAGGTTTTGATAAATCCATCTTCCTTTGGATGCGCAACCTGAAAGGCATATAAAGCGTTGTGATCAACCACAATCATAACTCTCGAAGGAGCAAAAAACGATTCATTCAACTGAATATATCCGGCCCATTCGAGCTTTTTTAAAGCATAATAGGTTTCAACAGATGACAACTGATAGGTCTTTTCAAAACTCTCCAGATCAAAATCAAAGCTTTCTAGGTAGCCACTACCTGCCGCCAATTTGTAATGATTGCCAAGACATTGATACACCTTTTTTATAAATTCAACAGAAGGAAAACTGCTCTCAATTTTCTTTCGCATTTGCGCCGAGTCAGCATTTCGGTAAAGCAAGACAGCAAACGCTTTTTTGCCATCCCGACCTGCCCTGCCAGCTTCCTGGTAGTAAGCCTCCGGACTTGCTGGCATTTGCATGTGAACTACAGTACGCACATCTGCTTTGTCTATGCCCATTCCAAAGGCATTTGTAGCC
>JBBRCC010000142.1:0-7978 GCA_038205175.1 Cytophagales bacterium
ACGCACAATCACCATGCCGCCTGCCACATCCCACGGATTGAGGTTATATTCAAAAAAGCCTTCAAACCTGCCAGAAGCCACATAAGCCAGATCTATAGCTGCCGAACCCATGCGCCTGAGTCCATGGCATTTCTGCATAAATTCATGAATGGTGTTGAGGTATTTTTGAATACCATTAAAATTAAAATAAGGAAAACCTGTGGCGAGCAAACAACCTTTCAACTCAGGCACCGGAGCCACATGAATTTGTTTGTCATTGCACCAGGCTCCCCCGTTTTCCCAGGCATAAAAACACTCGTTGCGGTTAGGGTCGTGCACACAACCTACTATCAGCTTGCCGTTTAACAACAAGCCAACGCTGATGGCAAAAATGGGCAAACCGTGCACAAAATTGGTGGTGCCATCCAGTGGATCGATAATCCAATATGGTGTGTTGGCATCAAGGTTGTTCCAATCCAAACTGCCTTCCGTTCCTTCTTCTGTGATGAATGCGGACCCTGGCAAAATTTCTTTCAAGCCTGCCACCAATTTGATTTCAGCTTGCTTGTCCACATAGCTCACCAAGTCGTTTAATCCCTTGAACTCCACCACACTTCGATCAAAATTTTGGCGTTCGTTGAGCAGGTATTGTCCTGTTTCTCTGGCCAAGCCCACCAAATGGCGGGTAATATTTTCAATGTTCATCTGTTGTGATTTAGCGATATATCTTTGTTTCCAGTTCCCCGTTTTCAAGCATAAAGCCTCTGTACATGCCTGGAGTATTAAATTCCAGACAAAAATTTCCATCCTTGTCTATTGCAACTAAGCCACCTGTTTCGGGCTCGGCTCGGTGAAGTGTTTCAATTACAGCTTTTGCGGCTTCGGCCAATGAAAGACCTTGATAGGCCATACGTGCCGAAACATCGTAGGACACCACATAGCGCATAAAAAATTCCCCATATCCTGTGGCCGAAACTGCACAGGTTTTGTTGTTGGCATAGGTACCTGCACCAATAATAGGCGAATCTCCAACCCGACCAAAGCGTTTGTTGGTGAGCCCGCCGGTGGAAGTAGCTGCCGCCAGATTGCCATGCTGATCAAGGGCTACTGCGCCTACAGTGCCAAATTTCTGCTCCCCAACCTCTACTTGCACATTGTGGTCAAGAGTGGCTTTTTCGCTTTCCATCACATGGAGTAATTGCTGGTAACGAAAGTCGGTGAAAAAATAGGAGCTGTCCATCAGTTTCAAACCTTGCTGAGCGGCAAATTGCTCTGCTCCTGAACTTGTGAGCAGCACATGTTCTGAATGATTCATGACAGCCAATGCAGCCAGTATTGGATTTTTGATGCTCGAAACGCCTGAAACGGCACCTGCCTGCAGGTTGGAGCCATCCATAATTGAGGCATCCATTTCGTTTTTTTTGTCGTGTGTAAACACTGAGCCTTTACCTGCATTAAACAGCGGACAATCTTCTAAATCAGCCACCGCAACTGCTACAGCATCTATGGCAGTGCCACCAGATTTTAAAACAGCATGGCCAGCCATCAAGGCACTTTTCAACACCTGATGATAGTCGGCTTCTTTTTCAGGCGTTATGTGGCGAGGCAAAATAGTGCCAGCCCCTCCATGAATGATAATTCTGTATTTGGTTTCCATAGGTTTATTTTTTGCTTACCCAATTGCTGTTTTTCATGTAAAACCTCCAGGGTTTGTGTGCGTCTTCGCCTGCATACCCAACGCCGATTCGGGTGCTTGAACATATCTCGTTTTCTCCCAATTCATTTCCCGATTCTTCAATCCAAACCATATTCTTTTGTAGATTTTCTCCATTCAGGTTTGTTGTTATTCCTAAAGCTTGAGTGAGTGTGCCCGGGCCACTGCTTAGGTTTTTGGCAATTTTATTTTGCTTTCGCCTTTGAAGCATGGTTGCCAGCCCATCAACGGGCTCAATAGCTCTTATCAACACCGCATCTGCATGGTTTTCTTCATTTGTTACCACGTTAAACAAATGATGTATGCCGTAGCAAAGGTAGACATAAGCCACACCACCAGCCCGATACATCACTTCATTTCTTTTTGTTTTTTTACCATTGTTGGCATGGCATGCTTTGTCGTTTTGGCCGCAATAAGCTTCTGTCTCTGTAATTATTCCCGAGGTAATTGTGCCATCAAACTGCGTTACAAGCAATTTACCCAACAAGTTTTTGGCCACAACCACCACATCAGAATCCAGAAAAAATGAAGATGAAAGTCGTGCCATAAGAAATTATTTTACCTTGATAGGCTTTCTGCTTTGCAAATGAAGGTAACAAGTCCTACTATTGCAACCCCGTTTGCCCAAGTGGTGGAATTGGTAGACACGCAGGTCTCAAAAACCTGTGTTCGCAAGAACGTGCCGGTTCGACCCCGGCCTTGGGTACAACCTCCAAACCGGACTTCCTATTTTTTGATGGATATAATCAGTGCACTCGCATTAGCGATCGCTCCCGGGTTGGCCATTAGCCTCTACATCTATTGGGCCGACAAGTTCGATCCTGAGCCCAGACATCTTTTGTTCAAGTCGTTTTTTTTGGGTGCTCTTGCCACAGGACCGGCTATTTTGCTGGAAAACTGGCTCATAGATGGAAACGAAACACTGGAGGCAATTCCGCTTGCAGTGAAGGCTTTCGTATTTATCGCTTTAGTGGAAGAAGGCTGTAAGTTTGCTGTCACCTATTTTTTTGCCTACAAACATCCCGAATTTAACGAGCCTTTCGATGGCATCACCTATGCAGTGATGGTTTCTATGGGTTTTGCAACCCTTGAAAATATTTTTTATGTGTTTGAGCACGGTCTTGGGGTTGGTTTTCTCCGCATGTTTACTGCCATTCCTGCTCATGCTTTTTTTGGCATCATCCAAGGGTATTTTATGGGTATGGCCAAATTCAGGCATTCAGGCAATTGGCTACTGTGGGTAGGTTTGCTGCTGGCCACTTTGCTACATGGAGCCTACGATTTTTCGTTGCTCAAATCAGATGAACCTATTTTGATTTTTGGTGCCATTGCTTCTTTGGCCTTGGGTTATCGGTTTGCCCAGCAGGCCATTGTGCTTCACCAGCATATTTCTCCTTTCAAAGAAGGAAAAGGAGAGCCTAAACCTGAGGACGAAGAGCTTCCACCTTTCTGAAACTCAATCCCTTCGGGAATTCAAAAGTAAAATTTGGCGGTTTACCACTTGTTTTAACCGTTGAGCAATAATTTATATGGAGCCCGGCATTTTTGCTTTTCTTCGAACAATGAAAGTAATCCAGGCTGTACTTGTTGTTGCCTTGGCCGTCACATGTTGGGCCTGCAACGAAGATCGAATCACCTTTACAGAACCTCAGCCGAAAGGTGTGAAAGCGGATAAGGAAGTTAGAAAAGAATTTATTGGAAACTACTTCTGCGATGTCGATTCAACATTTCTGATCATTACTTCAACCCGGATTGTAGAAAAACAAGTGGAAGAACATGCTTCCAGCGAGTCTGGCGACAACAAAGTGAACTTGAGGGCCGATTTTGGCAGTGATTCTACTTCCAGTTTGAAAGTAAAAGTGAAGAAGAATGGGGAAGGAGACTTAGATGTTGATGCTGAATTTATTGAAACACATCTCGATATGACAAAGGGCCATATTGCCAGGTATTTTAAAGGCTACTACTTTCTCAATGTGCCCGCCGAAGAAGGTCCGGGTTATCGGGTTAGGCTTATTCGCAAAACAGATGATGGTTTGGTCATTGGCCGGATTGAAAGCGATTCTTTACTTCATCTGCTTGAAAATGAGGAGTTCATAAAAAAACAAACTGGTGATGAGGAAGGAGAAAAGTGGCAATTGAGCCCCAGTCGGAAAGAGTTGAAAAGGCTAATTGATAAAGGATTGTTTACGCAGGTGCGTAGCTATAAAAAACTCAAAAACTGAGCCGAATTTTAGTTTTGCACATAGTGTTCCAGAAACAGCTCCAGCTTGTCCATGGCCTCTTTCATGTCGTCGAGGTTGGGCAGAAAAGTGAGCCTGAAGTGGTCGGGCGTTTTCCAATTGAACCCTGAACCTTGTACCACAAGCAAATGCTGAAGGTTCAGCAGATCGAGCACAAATTGCTGATCGCTTTTGATGTTGAACTGCTTTGTGTCCAGCTTTGGAAAGAGATAAAATGCGCCGTTGGGTTTTACGCAAGTAAGGCCTGGCATGTTTGAAATTCGTTCAAACGCATATTCTCTCTGTTTGCCTAACCTTCCTTCCGGTTTCAGCAAATCCTGAATGCTTTGATAGCCCCCAAGTGCAGTTTGAATGGCAAACTGAGCAGGCACATTGCTGCACAAGCGCATGCTGGCCAAGGTTGTGAGTCCGTCTATGTAATCAGTAGCTAGTTTTTTAGTTCCGCTTAGCACCATCCACCCGGCTCGAAAGCCACAAGCACGATACACTTTTGAAAGGCCGCCGAAGGTTACAAACAGGGTTTCGTTTGATAGGGATGCTGCAGCATGATGAACTGTGTTGTCGTAAAGCACTTTGTCGTAAATCTCATCAGAGAACACGATAAGACCATGTTTTACAGCCAGATCTACCAGCTGTTGCAGAAAAGCTTTTTCATACACCGCCCCAGTTGGGTTGTTTGGGTTGATGATGATAATTCCTTTCGTTTTAGAAGTAATCTTTTGCTCAATGTCTGCCAAATCAGGATACCAACCTGCATGTTCATCGCAATGGTAATGTACAGGTTTGCCTCCCGATAAAGTAATGGCAGAGGTCCACAGTGGATAATCGGGCGAAGGCACCAGCATTTCGTCGCCGTTGTTGAGCAAAGCCTGCATGCTGAGCATGATAAGTTCGCTTACCCCATTTCCCAGAAATATATCGTCGATTTCAACCCCTTCAATTTTTTTGAGCTGGCTTTCCTGCATCACCGCTTTGCGGGGCGGAAACATGCCTTTGGAATCTACATAGCCTTGGGCATTGCGCAGGTTCACCACCACATCGTGAATCATTTCGTCTGGTGCATCAAAACCAAAAGGAAACAGGTTGCCAATGTTGAGCTTGATGATACGGTAGCCTTGTTTCTCCAGTTCAGAAGCTTTATCATACACCGGCCCACGTATTTCGTAAAATACCTGATCGAGTTTTGTGCTTTTAAGAATTGGTTTCATATTGTTGAGGGCAAAAGTAGATCTTAATGCTCGTTTTACATACCCGAAGCATGTATTTGCTCCATCACTGCTGCATCATTGGGAGCTGTTAGTCTTAAAGCAGACTTGAGGTAAAAGGCAGAACGGCTGATGAGTAAGTTGGTAAGTTTGTTTTCCAATGAATTCAAATTCTTACTTTCAGTCAGCAAGGGTCGCTTGGCATGGCTGCCCGATTGCAATAGTCGCTCAGCTATTACATCTACCGGAATATCCAAAAAAACGGAGAGACCATGTTCATTCATCCATTCCATGTTTCCAAAATGGCAGGGTGTACCGCCTCCGCTAGCTACAACCACATTTTCCAGGTCAACCGTTTTGTGTAAGCATTCCTGTTCAATTTTTCTAAAAATGGCTTCGCCAGAACCTGTAAAAATATCGGCAATGGACAGACCCGCTGATTCCACAATCCACTCGTCGAGATCTATAAATTGCCAGCCAAGTTTATTGGCTAAACGTCTGCCAAATACAGTTTTTCCGGCTCCTGGCATGCCAACAAGATAGATGCGATTGATCATGGTTTGTACCATTGGTTGTTGAGCAGGCTGTTGTTAAAATATTGCAAATGGGCTTTCAATAGATCTTTATTGGCTTTTTCCACGCCGCTGCTCACTGTTTTGTTTGCAAGAAAAGGAATTATACTGGTTTGGCCGGTTTCAGAGATTTGTACCAGCTGACTGTCGGCCAGCAAACTGCGCTTCCCGTCGATAAGATTGAGTGCCAAACCTTTGGACTGGCCAAAAACAGACCTGCCAATACAACTCTTTTGATTAGACATAATGCCCAACACATCTAATATAGAAGGACCAATGTCGGCATGTTGGCAAAACCGATTGCTGTTGGCCGATGGATATTTTGCTCCGGGTTGAAAAAAAATGAGCGGCACATCGTAGTAGCCCCAAGGTGTTTGATAGGCTTGCTGGTCAGTCATTTGGGTGTGGTCGCCGGTGATCACAAACAAGGTATTTGCATACCAAGGCATGCTTGAGGCTACTTTGAAAAAGTTTCGAAGGCTATGATCTGCATAGCCCAAACTTTCATGAATGTCTAAAGTACCTTTGGGGAATCTACCTTTGAATGGCTCGGGAATGGTGTATGGTTGGTGCGAGCTGAGGGTAAAAATCATTGCTCCAAATGGCTGAGACAATTGGTTGAGTTCCGTGGCTGAAAACTGTAGAAATGGCAAATCGAAAATACCCCAGTTGCCATCGTAATCAGCTGTGTTTGGGTATTCACTCATGCCATAATACTTTTCCATGCCACCCAGTTTCGACAAAAAGTCGAAAGACATGGTGCCGTTTTTGCCTCCATGAAAAAATGCTGTTTGGTACCCGTTTTGTTTCAACTGATGCCCCAAGCCAAACCAGTCGTTGTTTTCATAGCCCGAGGCGGCAAATTCTTCGGTCATCAGGCGGGGCACACCTAACAAAATAGCAGGAACTGCATCAATTGATGTTCGGCCATTGGCAAAATGGTTGGTGAAATGCAGACAGGTTTTGGCCAAAGAGTCGACAAATGGCGTGTAGCCGGAATAGGTATTGCCCGCAGCCATATATTCCGAACTTAAGCTCTCGACCAATAGTATTACTACATTCATTTGGTTTGGGGCTTTGGCCTGTGTTTCATTCACACATACCTGCTTTTGCATATCTTCTTCGCTCATATAATTGAGCTTTTCCACAGGTTGCCTTTCCAGATTTTTGAGCAAAATGAATGGCGTGTTGAGAGCCACATGACCCAGTTTAGAGGGTTTCATATCGAAGGCATGGCCAGGTAGCAAAGGTTTGAGTTGGAATGAATTCCTAATCATAAGAATGCTGATGCCGATGGTGAACAAAAACAGCGGAATGGTTTTGGCCCACGAAAAAGTGCCCGATGCTTTGGGCAAAAACCGGCTGCCCCTCCAAATGAGAAAGCAGGAAAAAACGATGGCCACCGGAATGCGCCAGAAGTTGAGTGCCAGCTGAGGAATTTGTTGCCATACATCGGCTTGCATGCGCCAGAAGGGAAAGGATGTGCGCTTGCCGGTGAAGGCAAAATAGTCGATATCGACCAGGTTGATGGCTAAAAATGGCAGATTGCCCAACACCAAGGCCCAGCGCAAGCCCAGCAAAAATTTGGGTTGTAAAGCAAATGAAGCTGGAAACAAGGCCAGCACCAGAAAAACCAGGTTCACACTAAAAATGAGTGATGCATCGAACCGAAGGCCAAAGAGCAACGCTTCGAGTAATGCCCCTATTCCTGCATCGGAAAAGCGGTGAAAATGGTTGAGCAGAAAGGCAAACCTGGCCAAAGAATACACAAAAAACAGGCTCAGGAGCCACCGAAGTGTCCACTTCAGGTTAGGATGGATCATGGATTGGAATGTTGGCCGCCAACGATTTAGATGGGTTGGAGTCTCCGGCAAAGGTAGGAGATAAGTAATGTAGGTAGCTTAATTGACGTCAAAATAAGATTGCGAAGCACCTTATTTAGGCAGAAACTTTCCTATTGGGTATGGCAAAAAAGCGGATGGAAATTCACTCTGCAATTGGTAGTATTTCTGAAGGGTATCTTTATTGATGAAGGAGTGCCCAGGGTGGTTAATATTATAATATACTACCTCGAAATCCTTAGAAATGAGGCGGTTCGTTAGTTGAACTTCATAGTTTACGCTATTTGCCTTATAGTTATCAAGTGATTCGTCGGCCTTATAATCATAAATATCTTTGTAAAATTCAGTAATACCATTGTTGGTAATCTCTAATCCTTGGTTAAAGCAAAATAAAGTCATTTCTGGTGTGTTGGCAATTCGCTTGTAC
>JBBRCC010000143.1:0-7897 GCA_038205175.1 Cytophagales bacterium
TCCTGCAGATATTGATGCCCCACCTGTAGTTTCAAAAGCTGATGCCAACAGCGAAGTGATTTTGATTCTGGCTGTTCAAAGTCGAAAGCGTACCATTTTAGAAATAAGTGATTTTACCGAAAATGTGCTCCTCGAAAAACTGCAAACCATTCCTGAAGTAAGTGGCATTAATATTTACGGACAACGGCGCTATGCCATGCGCATTTGGTTTAAACCTGAAAAAATGAACGCTCATGGCATCACAGTACGAGACGTGAGTGCAGCCATAGCAAGGGAAAATGTAGAGCTGCCAAGTGGGAAAATATATGGCGACAATGCTGAACTTACGGTAAGAACCATGGGCAGGCTCAACACGGAGCAGGATTTTGCAAACCTTTTGTTGCGCCAGGATACAAAAGGCACCATTCGCTTGTCTGACGTGGCAGAGGTTGTGCTAGGGCAAGAAATAGAAGAAGTAGGTTCAAGGCTCAATGGAGTAGATGTGTTGGCCTGCGGGGTCACACCTCAGCCAGGTGCCAACTACATCCGCATTGCCGATGAGTTTTACCGCAGGGTAGAGCAAATAAAAAAACAACGTGGATTTGAAGATATCGAACTGACTGTGGTGCTAGACAGTACATTGAAAGTGCGAAGCGCCCTGGCCGAGGTAGAAGAAACGCTCATCATTGCTTTTGTGCTCGTGGTGCTGGTGGTTTATTTCTTTTTTCGAAGTTGGTCTATTGCCCTTCGGCCGCTCATCGATATACCGGTTTCGCTTGTTGGCACCTTCTTCATAATGTACATATTTGGGTTTAGCATCAACCTGCTCACACTGCTTGGCATAGTGCTGGCAACAGGTTTGGTGGTAGACGACGGGATAGTAGTGACCGAAAACATTTTCAGAAAACTAGAGTCAGGCATGCCCATTAAGCAAGCCGCCCGGGAAGGCTCCAAAGAAATCTTTTTTGCAGTTATTTCTACTTCCATTACCCTGGCAGTTGTGTTTTTGCCCATCATTTTCATTCAAGGCTTTGTGGGCAGCTTGTTCAAAGAATTTGGAATAGTGGTGGCGGGTTCTGTGCTTATTTCAGCATTTGTTTCGCTTACACTAACTCCTGTTCTCAATGTTTTGCTCAACCGCAAAAAGGCAGGTCATGGCTGGTTCTACAATAAAACCGAACCCTTTTTCGAAGCCATGGAAACAGGGTATGGTCGCATTGTATCGGGATTTTTAAAGCTGAAATGGACAGCATGGATCATACTTGCAGTATGTTTCGGAGCAGTTTGGTTTTTCTTCAAAACATTGCCAAACGAGTTGGCTCCTCTCGAAGACCGAAGTCAGTTTCGTTTTAGTGCCACATCTGCAGAAGGTACTTCATTCGAAAACATGGATGGTTTTGTTCAGCAACTGGCAGGCTATTTTAAAGATAGTATACCGGAAACCAAATATGTATTTGCCTCAACCAACAACCAGAATTTTGGCAATGGTGCCTCCAATAGCGGCTTTGGCCGGGTAGTGCTCAACGACCCCAAGGAAAGAAATAGAACCCAGTATGATATTATAAATTCAGTAAATAAGGTTTTGAAGGGCTACAATTTTGGCCGTGTGTTTTTGGTTCAGGAGCAAACCATCAGCGTGGGTCTGGGATCGAGGGGCTCGCTGCCGGTTCAATATGTGATTCAAAACCAGAATTTTAAAAAGCTGGAGGAAGCCATTCCAAAAATGTTGACCGAATTGCGCAAAGACTTAACCTTTCAGCTGGTGGATGTGAACCTGAAATTCAATAAACCTGAATTGCTGGTAAACATAGACCGGGACAAAGCCAGGGATTTGGGCCTCAATGCCATAGACGTGGCGCAAACCCTGCAAGCTGCTTTGAGTGGAGGTCGTTTGGGCTATTTCATTATGAATGGACGTCAGTACCAAATAGTTGGTCAAATGAACAGAGATAACCGGGACGAGCCATCTGACCTCACAAAATTGTTTGTAAAGAACAACCGGGGCGACATGGTGCAACTCAGCAATGTGATAAACCTGGAAGAAAACAGCAGTCCGCCGCAACTTTTCCACTACAACCGATACAAATCGGCTACTATTTCCGCTTCTCTGGCCGAAGGAAAAACCATAGGCGAGGGTGTGGCAGCGATGAAAAAAGTGGGTAACGAAATTCTGGACCAAAGTTTTTCTACAGATCTCAGCGGCCCAAGCCGAGACTTTAACGAAAGCTCATCAAACACTTTGTTTGCCTTTTTGCTGGCGCTTGTTTTGGTTTACCTCGTGCTTTCGGCCCAGTTCGAAAGTTTTGTAGATCCTGTTATCATTATGATAACAGTGCCGCTTGCCCTTACCGGAGCCATGTTGGCCCTTTGGCTCACCGGGCAATCCATCAATATCTTTTCTCAAATTGGTATGATTATGCTCATAGGGCTGGTAACCAAAAACGGGATTTTGATTGTAGAATTTGCCAATCAGAAGCAAAAAAGTGGCATGAGCAAGCTAGACGCTGTTACCGAAGCTGCCATGCAACGCCTTCGTCCTATTATTATGACCAGTTTGGCTACTGCATTGGGAGCATTGCCTATTGCACTTTCGCTCGGAGCAGCAGCCACAAGCCGTATGCCTTTGGGAACTGTAATTGTTGGTGGCATCATGTTTTCGTTGGTGCTCACCCTGCTGGTTATTCCGGCCATGTATATGTTTTTTAGTAACCTCAAGAAAAAGCCTGAACCTGAATATGTTGCCTAAGTTTTTGTTCACCGTGTTAGCCCTTCTGCTGGTTTCGTTTTGTGAGGCTCAAGCTGTTTTAACATTGTCGGACGCCATTGCTTTTGCCTTAGAAAACAACCTGGAAATTAAGCTGGCCAAAAATGATATGGAGCTGGCCAAAAATGAAAACTATGCCGGAAATGCAGGCATGCGACCCAGCGTTGTGTTGAATGTGAACGAAACCCCGGCCGTGGCAAACCTGCGCCAGGAATTGGCCAATGGGCAAACCATTGTCAGAAACAATGTGCTGAGCCATAGTTTTGGCTCCAATATGGTTTTGGGCTACACGCTGTATGATGGCATGCGCATGTACGCCACCCGAAACCGGCTGAAAGAGTTGGAGCAAATGGGCCAGCTTCAGGTGAAAAGCAGCATTCAAAACACAGTAAGTCAGGTTATTGCGGCATACGCCAACATTTTGCGCCAGCAGGGTGTACTCAAGGTGTTGCAATCGCTGGAAAAAGTGAGCAAAGAAAGATTGACTTTGGTAGATGCCAGAAAGCTTTCGGGCCTGGCCAACAACGCCGATTTATATTTGGTGCAGCTTGAAGTAGACCAACGCCGACAAGCTGCAGATGCCCAAAAAGTATTGATAGCCAATGCCAAAACAAGGCTCAGCCTGCTGATGAACAAGCCCGAGAATTTTGAATTTGAAGTGAGCAATGATCTGGGCCAGGTTCAGGAATTTGATAAAAGTACCCTGCAAAATGCCATGAACAAAAATCCAGCCTGGATGATGGCAGACAAACAAATGCTGATAGCCGAGCTTGTGAAACGGGAAGTTAACTCCGCTTTTTATCCGCTGGTGCGTATGTCAGCTCAGGTGGGCTACAGCGTATCGCAAACACAGGCCGGGTTTTTATTGCTAAACCAAAATTTGGGCACCAATGCCGGTTTTGGCCTTTCCCTCCCACTCTACACCGGTCAGGTGAACAAGCGAAACCTGGAAGGTGCCAACATTCAACTGAAAAGAACAGGACTTCAACAAGAGCAAGTACGGCAAAACCTAAACAACAGCTTTGAACTGGCCTGGCAAAATTATGAAGCCTTCAAAAAGTTTGTGGTAGAAGACAAAGCAGCTGTAGACATAGCCTCTAATTTGCTCTCGCTGGTGGAGCTGCGCTACAAAGCAGGTGAAGGCACAGTGCTCGATTTCAGGGAAGTACAGCGCACCTACGAAGAGATAAACAACCGCTACATCAACAACCAGTTTACCCTAAAACTGGCCGAAACCGACTTGCTAAACCTTACAGGTAGCCTGGTGCTTGAATAAAACCTCCAAACAATTTACTGATGTCAACGCACGATTTCTGGATGCTGCAACACGATTTCATGGTTTTGACAATCGGTTTTTCACTTCGACACACGCTTTTTCGGGTTTGACAATCGATTTCCTGAATGTGACACCCGCTTTTTATTGGCCGACATACGCTTTGCGGACTTCGACAATCGCTTTTCCCACTTCTACAGTCACTTTTTTCAACTACTTAGCCGCTTTTTTGGGATTGTAAACCGATTTTAAAAACATTTTAAAGCCTATTTTAAGCACTAAAAAGCCACTTACAAGGCATTTGAAAGCTAATTCGTGTACACTTCGCCCCTGTTCATGTCATTGCAAACCGGTAAGCCTCCCTTACTTAGGTTGCTCACTTAACTGTAAATGATTGCTGGAAATCAACGTAATGAAGAAAGATAGCCCTCATGCACTCAGGCACAACTTTGCCACACATTTGCTAAAAAAGGGAACGGTCGTGACGATGATTTTGAAACTTTTGGGGCATAAAGATATACGCACTACCTTGCGCTACCTTCACGTGAGCAACATGGATTTGCTTCAAATTTTAAACCCGCCTGATGGTTTGAATCTTAACAAAAACATATCATAATGACAGACTGTGGATACACGCTATTGGAAAATGGCAAAACAGAACGGCGGATATTTTTTTATTTCTCTGGAAATAAGGGAATTACAAAAATATGTGCGGTTGAAAATGTGGCGGGGAGTAGGGTGTGTTTATGAGTTGGGTGCAAGGCGTTAGGACACACAAAAACTTGACGAGTAAACAGATAGAATAAGTTTAAAATCACAGTGGACTTAAACGACAAAAAATTAAAAACGACATTTAACAATAAAAGACCGACAAATGGGAAACTTCAAAAAAGAAATAAATGAATTTTTCAAAAAGGACAATTCAGTTCAATTTTCAAAAAACTTATGGTTGGACTTACTTGGACATGCACTACTTGGACTAGCCACCGGGACAGTAATATTTTTAATTCGAGGCACTAATCCAATGCCGACCTTATTACTCTGTTCGACAGTAACGGCTTTGTGGGGACTAAGAAATCATTTAAAGAAAAATAAAGCAAACGGGACTGACACAAAGTACACGAACCAATAAACTTATTAACGCTGGAGTTACGTTCGACTTAAAAGATTTCATAGGCTACTGAACTAACAAATTAAAAATTGTCGACAAAACGCCCAGCGCCCAACAAAGTGTTTATGCCAGCTGGGGTGAAGTGTTCATTTGAAGTTTAGTTGTCATATTTGCCTTCGTTTCGTGGGACAAATTTGATTTCAAAAGCCCAAGCCGTCATAAACACTAGAGATTGGTAGTAATTTTAAAAAACCTTATGCTAAAAAGAGAAGATTATATAACTTTAATTGAAGAAATCAGAAATACTGACAAGAAATCGATTGATGAATATATTGAAAAAGTGTTAGAGCCTTTGCGAAATGAAAATGAAAATTTCGTAGAAATTCTTTACAAAGACATCCATTATTTAATTAAAGGCATTGACAAAGACGGCGAAAATGATTTAGCTATTGAAAATGGCGACTTGGTAATAGAAGACGGCGATTTAAAACTTACAGGTTACCAATCACGTCTGCATAATTTATCAGTTTGGCTTCACATGGAAGTTTGTCATAAATTTATCGAAGACAATCCATTAACATTTATAGAAAAAATTGAGAATTTTAATAATATTTTTTTGGACAAGCCGAACTATACGCCAGAATACAAATCCAAACTTGATAAAATCAAAAAGAGCTTAATAAAAGAAAGAAAAATGAATTTAGGCGAAAAAGAAAATTTTTGGGATAAAGTTTTAGATTTTGACAACCTTGAACTTAAACCAAATGTCGCAGGTATTGGAATAAATCTAAACGAAATAATTAACAAGTTTAAAAAAAAATAAAAATGGAAAATAAAAGATATTTAGAGGAAGACTTCAATGAATTTTTAAAAGAGCTTATTGAAAACAAAAGACTAAACGACACCAAAGAAGAAGGAATTGCTAAATTAGTAATTGACGAAGGAATTGAACATTTGTCTGAAAAACAGAAATTTGTTTTTGAAAAAGCAATTAGTGAATATGTTTATGATGAATGTACAAGATGTGGACTTGAAATACCTTGGAGTGAAATGTTAGCAGCAGAAGATAATGGAGGAATGTGCAGTTGGTGTCAGCAATTAAGCAGAAACGATAAAGACTAAAAAACTACTGCCAATCGAGTAGCCCGCCCCACCATTCAAAACAAGACAGGGAGAGGCTCTAACACCACTGTATCAAGCCTTCATCGGGACAGGCAGTATGGGTCTTGTTTACAGCGGTTCGTCAGCAATAATGCAACCGCTCTTTACACCAGTTGCACCTTTGTTCTACTTTGAGATAAGGCTAACTAAGTTTTAGCCTCCCTATCGGATTTCAAACTGCCTAACGTTCGGTCCTTCGCAGGGTTGACTGTCTGACCAAAAGAAAATCAGATTCCAAAATAAACTGGTTTTGTGTAGTATTGCCGGGAGGTTTCTATACTGCCTTCCAAGAGCTTGAGCCGTATGAGTCGAAAGGTTCAAGTACGGTTTTTAGGGGGCAAGGGCGGTGTAAACCGCCTGAGTTACCCGAGCGGACGACAAAACGACACGAAACCAAATTGAAAAATTAATAATATAAAAAACAATGGCAAACAAAAAAACATTTTGGCTCTCTTACGACTTGGGACTTAAAGGTGACTATAGTTCAATTTATAGGTGGCTTGACAAACAAAAGGCAAAAGAATGTGGCGACAGTATTGCAGTTTTTACATTTACTTGTTCAACTAACGACCCAAAAGAAGAAATTAAAAACAGTCTTTCAGAAAGCATTTTGTTTAGAAAAAGTGACAGAGTATATCTTATTTGGCGTGACGACACCAAAGAGGCGAATGTTGGGACTTATATTATTGGACATCGTAAACCAGCACCTTGGGAAGGTTATTTCACCACAGATGCTGAACAATCATTTGACTTTTAAGCAATGGCAAAAAATATAATCGCTGACACAGGATTTTGGTTTGCACTTTACGAGCCGAGAGATAGTTTTTACAGTAATGCAAATGAAATAGCTGAGTTAATTGACGACCAAAACATTTTATTGCCTTGGCCTTGTCTTTATGAGACAATTAATACAAGGTTTGCTAAACGCAAGGATTATATGCAATCATTTGAGATTTTCATAAACAAAACAAATGTGAGTTTAATTAATGACGAAGAGTATAAAGATAGAGCCTTAAAATTAGCTTTTGAATATTCAAAAATTGGTAAAAGACCGTTCAGTTTAGTTGACATTATTTTGCGTGAAATACTTTCAGACGACTCTTACAAAATTGACTATTTATTGACATTCAACACTAGTGACTTCATTGACATTTGTTATAAACGAAAAATTGAAATATATGCTTGACGAAAGAAAACCTACCACCAATCGAGTAGCCCGCCCCACCATGCAAAACAAGACAGGGAGAAGCTCTCACACCACTGTATCTCTCTTTCATCGGGACAGGCAGTACGGGTCTCGTATACAGCGGTTCGTCAGGAATAATGCAACCGCTCTTTACACCAGTTGCACCTTTGTTCTACTTTGAGATAAGGCTAGCTAAGTTTTAGCCTCCTTATCGGATTTCAAACTGCCTAACGTTCGGTTCTTCGCCGGGTTGACTATCTGACCAAAAGAAAATCAGCCTCCAAAATAAACTGGTTTTGTGTAGTATTGCCGGGTGGTTTCTATACTGCCTTCCAGGAGCTTGAGCCGTATGAGTCGAAAGGTTCAAGTACGGTTCATAGGGGACGAGGGTGGGGAAATCCGCCTGCGTTACCCGACGACGAC
>JBBRCC010000144.1:0-7737 GCA_038205175.1 Cytophagales bacterium
TTCCCGTGCAGATCAAAAAGCGTTAATTTGTCATAAACGTGTTGAAGATTTATTTCTCCTTTTGTCGGGTTAGGATAAAACCTAAGAAGGCTTGAACCAGTAAAATTCGGTTTATTTCCAGTAAGAAGGGTCAAACAAAAATTATCGAAAAACATCGTTTCAGCAGTTCCATCGTAAAATTCCAGATATAATTTCACATCAAAAACCTGCTGAAGCAAACCCTGCCATGTGCCCGATTTCAACTCCCAGGCACTGTCTCCCAAAGGGAATTGAAAAGAGTACCATTTATTTCTGATGCTGTCGATCCAGGCTTCCGTCATAGCAATTTCAGCAGATCCATTCGGGCCGGAAATTCGAATTAAAAAAGGTGCCAAGACTTTTTGCGTGAGGCTGGTGGTCACTTTTAGGTCGAACCGGATATCGCCTGATCCGCCGCTCCAATTTCCGGTAAATTTAGGTGGCGCAGTAGCCAATGTTAATCCACCTCCTGCATCGGCGATTCTAATGCAATTGGGAGGATTTCCTTCATTGGCAACTGAAGTTACTCCGGCTGTAGACTGAAAATTCCAACCGTTTAAAATTTCACCTGCGTTAAATTCCGAACAACCTGAGCTGGTAAATCCACTTTGGCCTGGAATAAAAGTGAGTCCGATGTTGTCGAATCGCACCAATTCATTGCCATTAATATACTCAGCCAATATTTTCACGGTGCGCACATCGTTTAATGTTGACTTATAACTTCCTGACTGAGTTGCCTATTTAGGAAAGTATATATCAGACTTAACTGAAATTTAAATAACTGAAAATCAATTTATTAAAACCTGCAATTTGCTTAGTAGTACATCTTTTTTCGATTTCGAAACCTCTACTTCTGTTCCATCGCTCATCACCACAGAGCCACCTGTTCCTCGGTGAAACGATTTAATCTCTCGCAAATTCACCATGTGGGAGGCATGAATGCGACAAAATCCATGGCTTTCCAGTAAATTTTCGAATGCGCCCAATGTCCTTGCTGCAAACTGAACAGGAGCCGATTTGAAGAAAAAACGGGTATAGTTGCCATCGGCTTCGCACCTGATTAGATCCTCAATATTGAAAAAATCGTAACCGTGCTTGGTGGGTAAAATAAGCCTTTGGGTATTGCCAAACAATATATGCTTCACTTTGTCGAGGGCATCGTTGTTGTTGGTTTGTTCCTGAAATTGAAGCGATTTGTTCACAGCTTCAACCAGTTCCCGTTTGCTGATGGGTTTCATCACATAGTCAACCGCATTCACTTTAAAGGCCTGCACAGCAAATTCATTGTGACCGGTGGTGAATATGATTTTAAATGTCTTGTGACTTGTCAGTTCAAGAAAATCGAAACCAGTGCCATCGCCAAGATGAATGTCTAGAAACACCAAATGTGGTTTTTCTGCATCGCAAAGTGCAACCGCATCTTTGAGGTTACCTGCTTCCAATTCAAATTCGAGCATGGGGAACTCGGGTGCCAACATAGCCTTTATCACCTGACGACTGTTCTTGTCGTCGTCTATCATCATGCACTTTATGGCTTTCATATTTGAGCTGATTTATACGGTATTTTTAGTGTGGCCAAAGTTTTATCCTGACCTTCAATGCTAATTCTTTCCAATGAAAATCCAGCCTTTGTTCCCAATTTTTTGTTGATCAAATCCAGGCGTTCGTTCATGATTCGGCTTGCCAAAGACTTGTGTGCACCTGAAGCAGCATGAGAAGAAATGCCTCTTCCATTGTCTAAAGCATTGAGTATGAGTAGGTCATTTTCTAATTTTACATCAATGTGCAATTGACCTTGATGCAGAATGCCAGCAAAAGCATGTTTGAAAACATTTTCAACAATAGGCTGCAACAGCATGGGCGGGATCAGGATAGAGGTCAATTGATCAGTTGATGGCAGTTTCATTTTGAGAACAGGAGCGGGTTCAAATGCCAATGCTTCCAGATTAAAATAATACTCAACAGCTTTCAGTTCATCGGCAAGATATACCCAGTCTGTTCTGGTGTGTTCCAAATTTATGCGCATCAGTCTGGCAAATTGGGTGAGGTAGTCAGAGGCTTGTTCAGGCAGTTTTTGCCAAATAAAATTGTTGATGGCGTTCAAGGCATTGAAAATGAAGTGCGCATCAATTTGCGACCGAAGAGCAGTCATTTGCATGTCAGAAATTTGAAATTGAATGCTGCGTTCTTCTTCTCTTTTTGCAAGTATTTTTCGTTGACGGTAGAGTAGGAGGGCCGTTAATGTTGCAAAAGCAAGCACAATGCAAAGGACTAAAAACCAGGTAGTTTGCCAAAACCAGGGTTTTTTATAAAAATGAATATCAATGGTCTTAAGTCCGGGAGCCGTAACATTCACTTTGTACCAACCAGGCCTAAGGTCAGATAGCATGATTTGATTAGATGAAGTTTGATATGTAGACTTTTGGTTTTCCCGGTTGATTGTGACCTTGAAAAACTGATCTGTAGCTGTTAGAAAATGGAAAGGGCTGAAGGAAAGCCTTATCACGTTAGCATCCTGTGGCAAAGTAAGGCTGTCGGTTGGCCACAGGTTTTGACCTTCTACTTCTAATTTTGTGAACTTGAAAAGATTGCTCGAAGTATTAAATTTTGAGAGTGGCTTAGGATTAAGAATAGACAGCCAACCATAGTCTAGCCCAATCGCTATTTTGCCGTTTTTAAGTGTAGTTAAGCTAATCAATCCAGCGTCTGGCAAACCGTCGGCGGTGGTGAAAGTCTTGATTTTTTTGGTTTTCAAATTTAAGCACGACAATCCATCTTCATTTTGTATCCACAAGTTCTTTTGGCTATCTTCTACAAGATCATAACAAGGGTCGGCCAGCAAACCATGAAACGAAGTGAAGAATGTAAATGATTGGGGATTTGATGCCGGGAAACTGATTAAACCCCTTTCGCTACTCACAAAGACCTGCCCATCGGAAGTAGTTTGGAGCCCAAAAGCTGTTTGTGGAAATGGATAGTTTTTAAACTTGCCCTGCCCTGCTACATAAGTAACAAATTGACCCGAATGTTTGCGTAATACTGTGATACCCAGCTGAAACAAGTCGCCACCCATTCTACGCAAAAACCAAATATCTCCATTGGGTGCTTCAGTTATGTCGACAATGTTGTCGTTTGTTTTTCCTTTATAGGCTGGCGCCAACTGGTCTAAAGTATACTTTTTATATTCCCAGGTTGCAGGGTCAATCTTTAATATGCCTCTACCAGAACCAGCCCAAATGCTGCCATCGGCTGACCTCTTAACCTTATAAAAATAATTTTCAGAAAGCATATTCTGGGTTTCGCCTCCCGGCTTGAAATATTTTATCCGCTTGCCAGATTCAACGCACAAACCATGTGACGTAGCATACCAAAAGGTGCTGTCGTTTTCTTTTAAGATATTCTTTATGTCTATATTCAAAGGGCTACTTAGAGTGATCAGGTGAGGATGAGATCGTTTGTTTATAGATCCACTTTTGGTATTAAGTTGAAACAAGCCACAGGTCCAGGTGGCAAGGAATAGATCGTTTGCATTGTATTCAGCAACTGATTGAATCTCAGGCAAACAGCTACCAACCCTCATATCCGGCACCTGAAACACTTCAAAAAGTTGCTTTCGAAGGTCATACTTGTACAAGCCATTTGAACCGCCTATCCAAAGCACTTCTCCATCTGGCAAAAGCCTTGTTACCTTCTTCACCGGCATGTTGTAGCCTTTGATGGAAAGGGTTTTAAAAAAAAAGAGTTTGTTTGTTGCATCATCCAAATAGCCAAGCCCTTGATCGTGGCTGGCCACCCATATTTTTCCGTCAAATTCAGCAGTAGCCGAAATTACATTGTAGGCTCCATGTGCAGTAAATTCGGGCTTGGTTAGCCAGGTTGTATAATGCTTTGTTACAGGGTTTATGCGTCGCAGCCCATTGGCCCAACTTCCAAACCACAATATTCCTTGGTGATCTGCTATGCCTTCACCCACACTGTTGAGCCATTCATTTCCTTCAACATACGGAGGATTGTCGTCTAAGTGTACATCGAAATCCAAAGTTGCTTCTCTGAAAAGGCAAAGACCACACCCGCCCGTTACCCAAATATTTCCTTTTTTGTCTTCATAGGTTTGCACAATGTTTTTATTGGGGAGATCATGTTTGCCTTTCCCGGCTTTGAAATGTTTGACAAGGGTTCCGTTGTTTTTATATATATAAAGGCCCTCGTTGGTAGATACCCATATTCTATTTTTTGAGTCGCAAAGCACGTGTATCACTTTGTCAAGGCCTTGACTGAAATACAAGTTTTTTTTACTGAATTTTTGGGTAGACGGATTAAATGTAGCCACACCTCCCCACAAGCCCAGCCAAATGATGCCATTTTTGTCTTCGGCTACAGAGCGAACATTATTGTTTGGCAGACTGTTACTGTCGTTTGGATTATTTAAAAAATTCCGAAACGAATAGCCGTCGTATTGACTCAATCCGTTACTAGTGCCAATCCAAACAAACCCATAGCGGTCCTTGAAAAGGCTTTGAATGTGGTTGTTGGGCAGACCGCTTGAAACGGTAAAGTGCTGGAAGAAGTGGTTTGAAATGGCCTTTGGAATCGCCAATACGCATAGAATAAATGCGCAAAATATTGATCTACTAATGTGTTTACAGATTATGATTTGCATAAAATTCTGTTGATTTTATTTCACAATTGTAAACTACAATGGAGGCGTAGTTTGAATTTGTCTTTAGCATGTTTTTAGAGCCTCTTAAAATAGCTAAAGCAAATCAATGAATTAAAAACCATTTAATCACCTACCAGCACAAATGCCCCCCAGTAATATGGGTGATTATATTTTCTTTTCAGAGTCAGCATTGCATTGAGAAAGGCCATTCTTACTCCATTGACCTGGTTTTTATTTTCTTGTGCTAGTAAACTTTTATAAAACCCTGTCATCAATTCTTGTGTAGCTTCATCATCCACTTTCCAGAGGCTCATGATAATGTTTTGTGCACCAGCCACTTTAAAACCTCTTTGAAGGCCATAAATACCTTCTCCGTTTTTCATTTCGCCTAACCCGGTTTCACAAGCTGAAAGAACAACCAATTCCGTTTGTTCTAAATTCAATGTCATGGCTTCGAAAGCTGTTAAAATACCATCCTCCTGATAAGGATTTGCCTTTTCTCCTTGTAATGTACGGTTGGCACCTGATAAAAGGAGACCAGACATCAACAGCGGGTTTCCATTTTTAACTGCTGAACCATCGAAAAATCCATGCGTGGCAATGTGGAGCACTTTGGGGTTTGCAATGGCTTTTAGATGTTCTTCAGTAGCTTCGTTGCCTAGATATGATTCTACTTGCCAATTGTCAGATTTGAGCAAATCAGATATCGATTCAACCTCTAATTTAGTTCCAGGAAGTTGGGCAAAATGTTCACCACGGGTCAGTTGAAAAGTGTGTAATTGTGGTTTTAGGGCACTAAATGCTACATCATGCTGTTCAAATGCTGAATTATAATCTGGAAAGCCCATTAAAAAAGCCTTATTTGAATTATTTCGCTTCATTTTTTCAGCTAGCATATCCCGGGTATTGGTAATCAACCTGATATTCTTTTCTTGAAGTAAAAATTTGCCTGTTTTAGGATTTTTTAAAGTATTGATATTGATAGAGTTGTAAACCCCGTCAGGAGAAAAATAGATTTCAAACACATCTTTCCCAAATTGCTTTTCAAGCGGCTTCCAATATTTGCTATAGCTGGAGTCGTCGTCTAGTTTGAGCCGCATGTGCATGTGGTAGTTGTCCAACCATTTGCCCTCCAAGCCGTTGCCGTTTTTCAAAAGAACGACCTCAGGCCATTTAGAATCTTTTTTCACTACCAGAGCAGCATAGTAAATGGTATCGCTGAGATCGGCGATAGCGTATCTGGTAGGCGAAGGTGCTGTTGTATCCAAAACGACTTTAGATCTACTCCATTTCCTAATGCGAACCATTTCTACTGCTGCCTGACCTTTTTTAAGTTTTTTCTGAATGTCTTTCCAGCTTACTGTTTTTCCAATCAACTGAGGTTGCAGACTATGGGTAGCCACAGCCAATTCCTTCTCAAGCGTTTCTACCTCCAGTTCTATTTTTTTAAATTCTTCGGCTGCAAGCGAAAATGACCCAATTTTCACTTTGGCCAGAATGGAGCGTAAGGTTTCCCATTTTGTCAATTTTGCCAGAAGGAGTGAGTCCTTCATTTGCCGAACCTGCTTTATCAGGTTTTTATTACTGTTGAGCAATATAGCTTTTGTAGCCAATTGGTGGTCGTAAAGCGCCTCAGATAATGACGGATTTTCACCCAATCTTTCTACGCAAATACTTTGAAAAATATCTTTTCCGCTTTGCAACTTTTCGGCAAATCTTTCCTTTTCTGCACTTGTTAAGAATGGCAAATAGCGTTGAACCTGTCTTTGATGACTCTTGCTGAGAGCAATCAGATTTTTTTCTGCCCGTCGGTATTTTCTTTGTTCAAAATATAAAATCCCTCTTTGTAAAAGTAAATCATTGGCAAGCAGGCTTTCGGGATCAGATTTTTTCAGCCTGATTTGCTCCACACGGCTAAACAAAGAATCGGCAGCTTTAAACTTCCTTATTTTAAGCATCAAAAATCCGAGGTTATATTCCAGTTCTGCAACATCAGGATGATCGTTGGGCACTGTGGCATGCAGGAGATCTAAAGATTTTCGAAAATATTGGGTTGAACGATAATATCTGCCCAAATCAAAATATACACTTCCTAAGCTGTTGTAGGCCGCCGCAATATCAGGGTGGTTTTCCGGCAAGGTTTTTTGTTTGATGTCCAGCGCTAGCAAGTTCCAATCCAGAGCAGCTTGAAACTTATTTTGAGCACGTTTCAAACTTCCGAGGTTGTTGGCATACAGAGCATAAGTTGGGTTTTCTACAGAGTTTTTGGCAGAAAATATGTTGAGCGCCTGTTCATAGCCTTGCCCGGCACTTTCAAAGTTGCCCAGTATTTTGTAAAAATTTCCGAGGTTGTTTTGGGCGCTTGCTACCGACAAATGATCCGGGCTCAAAAGTCGTTTGCGCATGTCAAGCGCCCGGTTTAAGTTAAGCTGTGCTTCAAAGTAAGCACCTGTTTGAATGTGTACATTTCCCAGGTTTTCGTAAAGAGTTGCCACAGCCAAACTATCCACAGGGTTTGCTTTGCTTTTCCAATTCAGCGCCTGCACAAAGCTAGCTTCGGCTTGGCTATAATACCCTTTTCCTAAATAGTATAAACCTAGGGTGTTGTAGGGAATAGCCAGTTTTGGATCGTTGTTATTTGTTGCTTTTCGCCAGATTGCTAAGCAGTTCAACAAAATAGGGCCAGCTTCAAGAAAGCGACCTTCCCGTTGAAGCAAATCGCCCCAAGTGTTTAATGCGCTGGCATATTCGGTTGATTCAGTTCCTTTTTCCTGGTTCTGAAGCTTTGCTCGCTCCTCTGCAAATGGAATGGCTTTAGAGAGCTGGTTTTTGCCAATGTATTTAATGAGAGAGTCTCGTAAAGCCGCTACTTGGCCGTTGGCTGAAAAGTGATTGCCAACAAGGATAAACAACACGAATGCTGCGAAAGAAATTTTTTGCTTTTTCAAACTGTTTTAAAACTAAAAAAATGGCAAAAAAAACCTGCAAGCCACTCAAAACAAAGCGACCTGCAGGCGTCAGTTTAGGGTTTATTACTGAACGATTAACTTTTTATAGAT
>JBBRCC010000145.1:0-7395 GCA_038205175.1 Cytophagales bacterium
GTCCGAGTGGTTGAAGGAGCACGCCTGGAAAGTGTGTATACCTCTTAAGGGTATCGAGGGTTCGAATCCCTTCCTCTCTACATCATAAGCCGGGCTCAAAAGTCCGGTTTTTTTTGTTCAGATTAATTAACACCGGCCAGACTTCAGCTTTTCAACAAGGCAAATTGCTGTTTCACTTCCCACATTTGCTGCTTCAGACTGATTTATGATTGATTAGAAACGATGTGTTTTCACTTTTAATACGTGATCATAAAATTCGATTGTTTTTTGCCTGTCTGTTGCTTGCCCTGGTGAAAAAAGGATGGCAGATTCGTAGGATCAAGATTAAAGTAAAAAGTAAAATCAAACAGGGCAAAGCTGTACAATCGCAGACAATTCGGGCTTAAAAAAAATTTCCAGCCAACGCAAATTACTGTTCAGTTTGCCTACTTTTTTTTCATAGATTTTTCTTCTGCTTCTACAGGAGGTCAAGAATATTTTTAACCCCGGGTGGTTGAGCTGCTTGAAAACCTTCTCCATACTCAGCACCGATAAAATGACCCATTTCCCTTGCCCGACTGCGCACAAAATCAAGAAATGTGGGTGAAGAAATATAGGTAGAAGGTTCCACGCTTTCAGGTTTGTAAAACTGACTGCTGAAAGCCTGAATAGATTGTACTTTTATGTTCCAGAATTCAGAAATATCAACTACAAAATCGGGCTTAAACCATTGATCCTGAATGTAATGATAAACCCGTTCAGGCTTCCAGACTTCCTGCTTAACGCCTTGTTTGTAAGTTTCTATTTTTGCCAATCCTGATAAAAAGCAAGCATCTTTTTCAAGGATAGCTGCCATACCGTGGTCCGGGTGCCGATCGCTAAATGCATTGCAAAGCACTACTTTGGGTTTGTAAGCCCTGATAGCCTCAATAAGTTTCAATTGGTGCTCTCTGGAATTCACAAGTCCACAATCAGGAAGCTCAAGGTTTATTCTATCAGATATTCCTAAAATTTGTGTCGAGGCAGCTGCCTCTTGTCTTCTTTGAGCAACGGTGCCTCTGGTGCCCATTTCTCCTTCTGTAAGATCAACCATCACCACCTTTTTGCCGGAGGCAACTGCAGCTGCTATGGACCCGGCGCAGGCTAATTCTGCATCGTCGGGATGTGCCGAAAAAACAAGTAAATCAGTTGAATTCAAGATTTTAAGTAAAATTTAGGATACAAACATAAAGCAAAATTCAGGGTCTGATTAAAGGTTAAGTAAACCTTGTATCTTAGATGAAAGTCAAACAACTAAATTTGAGCAAAGGTTTATTAACATTGCCGCTTATTAACCAGCAGACTTACCACATTATGACCATTCAAAACATAACAGTTATTGGCGCAGGAACAATGGGAAATGGAATTGCTCACGTTTTTGCCCAACACGGCTTCCGGGTTTCTCTTGTAGATGTATCGACTGATCGATTGAAGCAAGCACTTGTTACCATTGAAAAAAATCTTGCAAGACAAGCTTCTAAAGGCATCATAACTGAGGCACAAGTTGCTTCAACGCTTCAGGGGATTTCCGTTTTCGACAACCTGGAACCGGGCTGTAGCACTGCAGATCTAGTGGTTGAGGCGGCTACTGAAAATGAGTTGTTGAAGGCCGATATTTTTAAAAAAATCGATCAGTTTGCCCCAGCATCTGCCATTTTGGCCTCGAATACCTCTTCTATTTCTATCACAAAAATAGCGGCAAATACAAAACGGCCGGATCAGGTAATTGGGATGCACTTTATGAATCCTGTTCCCATAATGAGATTGGTCGAAGTGATCAATGGCTACCAAACCAGCTCAGAAACCACGGCAGCCATAGAAGCGCTTACCGTAAAAATTGAAAAAGTGCCAGTTCCTGCCAATGACTACCCTGGCTTTGTAGCAAACCGCATTTTGATGCCCATGATCAATGAAGCTATTATTTCTTTGAATGAAGGAGTGGCATCAGTAGAATCTATTGATCAGATTATGAAACTTGGCATGGCGCATCCAATGGGGCCTTTGCAATTGGCCGATTTTATTGGCCTAGATGTATGCAAAGCCATTCTTGATGTGTTGTACACTGGTCTTGGAAATCCAAAGTATGCTCCGAGCCCATTGTTGGTAAACATGGTTGCAGCTGGTCACTTGGGTGTCAAATCTGGAGAAGGATTTTACCGGTATGAGGGTGGTAAGCCAGTAGCTGTGGCTAAGAAGTTTGCCTGAAAATTTGTTTTACCCCCCTTTCAAAGGACGTATTTTGACTTGGGAATCAAAGTTCAAATATTACCTTGCAAGTTCCTTTCAAACTGATTTTGGATCAAATTTCTACAACACGTGAAATATAATTTACTTCCTTTCGCTTGCTATTTTATCGCTTCTTTCGCTCTTCATGCTCAGGTTTGGGATGTGAAAACTTTAGTTGGCAACAATGGCTACTACGACAGTGTGGGTACAAACGCACAATTCAATTCGTTATACAATATAGTGGCAAAGGATACTTTGCTTTTTGTAGCGGATGAACAAAATCATGCCATTAGGCAAGTTTCGCAGAATGCGGGAGTTACTACTACTTTGTTGAGAAATATTGGCAATGTAAGAGCACTTTGTCTATCTCGAAACAGAGACACCTTATACTTTGTGCAAAACAGGGCAACGGACTCCCGGTTGATGCGGTATGTATTTCAAAGTCAAGTCGTTGGAGAAGTTGTTGTGCTACCCGATCCAAATATTTCAACTATGGTGATCGACAGACTTCGCAACATTTATGTAGCTAGTTTTACCACACACAGAGTTCTTCGAATTAGTCCTGATTTATCAATTGTAACGCATGCAGGGAAGAGAAATGTGCCTGGCAATGAATTGGGCATCGATACAAACGCCAGATTTCGGGGAATCAGAGGTTTGGCATTGAGCAGAACCACAGATACACTTTTTGTGGCTGATACAGACAACAACCGCATCAAGAGGATTGTGAGAGTAACCAGGGTCGTTTCTAATCTGCTCAACAATTCATTCTCTTCTCCCAGGGGGCTGCATTTATCCAGAAACTTCGATACAGTTTTTGTTGCTAGTTTTGGAAATCAGCAAATTAACTGGATTCGTCTTCGGGGAACTATTGCATCTGGCACTTTTTTAGGTGCTAACAATATTCCCGGTGCTGCCAATTCTCCGGCAGCTGTAACTCTCAATAGTCCAAACTATATCGTAGTTCTACCAAATGGAATCATGTATCTGTCAGACTTTGGCAACAATATGATTCGCAGAATCAATCGTAAGAAATTTACAAACACATTGGCGGGTGGCAGCCTGCTTACAAACGGTGTTGGCTTAGCTGCCCGTTTAAATTTCCCTTCAGAAATTGTAAAGCATCCTTTAAAAGACACACTTTATTTTACAGATCTTAACAACCATTGTATAAGGCAAATAAATCTTAGAACCGGCCTTGTAAGCACGGTGACTGGCAATGGCACATTTGGTTTTGCAGACGGAAATGCAACCGTCGCAAGGTTTCACGGTCCGGTTGGTTTAGTTATTTCTGCCACTGGCGATTCGCTTTTTGTTTCCGAGCAGTTCAACAACCGCATCAGACTTGTGCTTACAAGAACCAGGGTGACACGAACTGCAGCCGGTCGATTCTCAGGTTTTAGAAATGGGCGAGACACAGCGTCCCGATTCAACAGACCAGTTTCGATAGTAAAGTTGAAAAACGCCATATACATTGCTGACGCCAACAACCACCGTATTCGAAAAATGAGACTCGATACTTTTTTCGTTACAACCATTGCAGGCAGTATTTTAGGTTATAAAGACACCACCAGTTTACTCCATGCTCGCTTTAATGGTCCATCAGGTATCACAACCGATGGAAAGTATCTTTTTGTGGGAGATGCCAACAACCAAAGAATCAGAAGGATAGATGTAGATTCCGGGATTGTTTCAACTTTGGCAGGTAGCGGTTTGTTTGGTTTTACCGATGGGCCGCCCACAGTAGCCAGATTCAGAAATCCGCAAAAACTTAGCTATGATGGGAAGCGATACCTGTGGGTAGGAGGATTCGCAAACGATGCTCCACTTCGAAGAGTAGATGTGAGAACCGGATTTACACAAACCGTTTCAAACAACTCTGGATTTATAGATGGGCCCATTCAAACTGCTGCTTTTTTTGGGCCACAGGGCGCTTGTTTCGATACCCTAAACAACCTGATTTATCTAGCCGAGGCAGGAAACAACTGCATTCGAAGAATTGAAGTTTTTGTCAACGAAGTTCCATCGTTTAACCTAACTGCCGACACGATTTCTATTTTGGAAGACAGTCCCATGTTTGCCTCCGACACCTTTGCAACAGATATGGCGGCAGGAAGCAGTCCTGTTGAACTTGGACAATCGCTAACTTTTGAATTGACGACCGACAGACCAGGATTTTTTGCGGGAGGACCTTCCATTGACAGCAGTGGAAGATTAAGTTTTGTGCCTGCAGCAGATTCAAATGGAATTGTGCGTGTAAAAGTTACATTGCGTGACAATGGCGGCACATCAGACAATGGTGTTGACTCATTGGTGAAATTCTTTACCATTGAAATTGTACCTGTAAACGATTCGCCTTCTATGGTGATTTTTGATAGGGTTCAGGTGTTTCCTCAGCTAACACCTGTAGTATTTGCTTTTGCAAATTCTTTGGTTTCCGGGCCACCAAACGAAGCTAATCAAACACTTTCATTTACTTATGATTTGAGTAATCCGCAAATGTTTGCCATTCCGCCATCTTTGGATTTGTCTGGCACTTTGCGGTTTAGACTTGCAACTACAACTATCGATTCTTCTGAAGTGAAAGTTTGTCTCAAAGACAATGGCGGTACTGCAAATGGTGGTATAGACACTGCTTGTTATCAATTCAGAATAGTGGCATCCACTGTTATAGCTGTAAAGAATAAGCTCATAAAGTCAGAATTGAAAGTATTCCCAAATCCGGTTCAGGACAAATTATACCTTTCTGGATTGCAAACATCTGTTTCCTATTCACTCCTTCATGCAACAGGCAAACAACTGCAGAAAGGTCAATTAATTCCGGGGCAAGAAATTCAGGTTGGCCATTTGCCACCAGGTTTTTACGCTTTATTGGTTAAGCAAGCCGACAACAGCATGGTCAGAATTTCTTTCCAGAAACAATAAAAAAAAAGAGAATGGATGCTTTTCCCATTCGAACTGCAATTGCTGCATTTGGCATGTCCGGCCAGGTTTTTCATGGACCGTTGCTTTCAGCACATTCCATGTTTCATTGGGTCGCAACCCTCGAAAGAACCACTGAAAGGTCAAGTGATGTTGACAGCTCTGTTCAAATTTGCAGAGATTTTGATACGCTTCTCCAGGTAGAAGGGGTTGATCTGATTGTAATAAACACGCCTCATGCCATGCATTTCGAAATGGCATTGAGAGCTATGGATGCTCATAAACATGTGGTGGTTGAAAAGCCCATGTGCATGACTGAAGCTCAAGTGGCTCAACTTTATGAAGCCGCCAGAACTCGTGGTGTATTCATTACATGTTTTCAAAACCGAAGATTCGACAGCGATTTCTTGACCTTCAAGCAAATTGTGGAAGACAAGAGGGTAGGAGTTTGGAAAGAGGCCAGGTTGCATTTCGACCGATTCAGGCCTGAACCAAATGTAGGCAGTTGGAAAGAAAGCGAACAGGAAGATGGAGGTATTTTGTTGAATTTGGGCCCACATCTCATAGACCAGGCTATCGTTTTGTTTGGCAAGCCTGACTGGCTTCAGGCCGATATTCGCAAAACAAGATTCGAGGCAGTAAGCGACGATGCATTCGAAATCGCTTTGGCCTACGGCGAAAAACGATGTTTTCTTTCAGTGAGCAATCATGTGCCAGGTAAACCATTGAAATACAGCGTGCAAGGAACCGAAGGAAGCTGGAAAAAGCATGGCGAAGATGGGCAGGAAGTGCTTCTCAAATCAGGTTTGTCTCCACTTTTGTCTGAATTTGGCTTAGAGAAATCGGAGAACTTTGGTGTACTTTGCAGATTTGCAAATGGTGCGTTTGAGTATGAATCGACTCCTTCCAAAGCGGGAAACTATTTGTTGTTTTACGACCAGGTTTTTGAAGCAATAAGACATGGAAAACCCGTGGAAATTTTGGAAAACGAAGTATTGCTTCAGCATCGCATTATTGCATTGGCCAGACAAAGCAGCCTGGAAGGCAAACGGATTTGGATATAAAAAACATGGAAACCAGAAAAGGCGCTCGCTCCATGGCAGAAATTCCTTCGCATGTCTTGGAAGGCATTAACAAAGGCGAAATAGAAACCCTTTCTTTAGTTGAAATTTTAGCTGCAGATCAAGCAAAAATTATTGCTTCTGTTTTCGGCCCTACAGCTTTTAATTGGCTGGTGGAGCCTTGCCGGCAAGTACTTTCAGCGGACTTAAAGCCCACTTTTACCCAGAAAATGAAAGGAGTAGGTTTGGTTTTAGCGCAACAACTGCCACCAAAAAACTTGGAAAAAGCATGCTTAGATAGTTTTCGGGCTGCAAAATCAGATGTGATTAGAAGTTATTTGGCTTTTTTGGTTGGGCTTCATCCGAATTGGTCAACCGAAAAGAAGCTGCAGGAAATAAAGTCCTTTGCCGATGACAGTAATGCAGGCGTTCGTGAATTTGCCTGGATGGCCATTCGAGATCATTTTATGCTGCATCCCGACGATTCATTGGAGCTTTTGAAACCTTGGGTCTTGCATGATTCTGCAAACATTAGACGATTTGCAAGTGAAGTAACCCGCCCAAGAGGAGTTTGGTGCAAACAATGGGATCTATTGAAAAAAGAACCGGAGTTAGCTTTGCCTTTGCTAGAACCTTTATGCAACGATCCGGACAAATATGTGCAAAACAGTGTGGCAAATTGGTTGAACGATGCTTCTAAATCCAAACCGGATTTTGTAGTTTATACCACCCAACAATGGCTTGAAAAATACCCTGAGAGTAAGTCAACGGCTTATATTGCAAAAAGAGCACTACGAACTTTAGCAAAAAAATAATTTCCTTCAAACATGGAAACACTGCCGAAAAAGCTAAATACTGACAAACGAAGCATTGAAGCTTGTGAAACAGGTAGCCTCAGAAGAAAAGCTGCCCTTGGTCGATCTGCACACACCCATGTTGGACAAAGCCGCCATGTTTCCTGATAAAATCCATCCCAATGCAGATGGGGGCTGAAATTATTGCCCAATTGTTTTTCGATGGATTGAAACAGAACAAATTGGTGAAATAAAGCTCTGTTTGGGTAAGTATGAGAAAATAAAAAAAGCCTCAGTTATAAAACCGGGGCTTTTGAAAATTGATTTGGAACTCCTTATGCGTTAAGCTTGAATTCAACTGAAATTGCTGCGTT
>JBBRCC010000146.1:0-6880 GCA_038205175.1 Cytophagales bacterium
TATTTGATCTTTCAGACTATAGCCCACACGAGGATTTTCAGTCAGGATTTTACTGCCCCAACTGGCATTGATTACCCTCGCACCGTTATCGACAGCATATTTTATGGCCACACTTAAAGAAGACTCCATAGCATTCGGAAAAGCCTTTAGGTTCATAACCCTTGACTGATGCGCGATACCGATCGTATAGTATGGATATTCCGATGAAGCGCCAATAATTCCGGCTACATGGGTTCCATGTAAATCATCATCACTATTCGTTTCTCTCAAGATGTTGTCTCCTCTATTATTGATTGGCCCATTTTGTCCCCAAGTTATACTGGTAAAATTCCTGCGATTAACGTAGGAGTCAAAAGACCCTTGGTCTCCTAAATCAGGATTTGTATGGTCAATTCCGGTATCAATCACAGCGATTTTCACTGGATTATTTGTGGAATAGGGCAATAGAGCATTTTTGCAATGAATAGCATTGTACCACCATTTCTCCGTATCCTGGATTGGAGTGTCCTGAAGTGTATTGCCACCACCGGCATAATGAAGGTAGCCTTGATCATATTGGACATAGGCTATTTGAGGCTTCTTGTTCCTTAAGTCTTTATTCAATGCTCCATACAGATCGCTCATCGATTCCGCATCATCTGGACCAGTAATCAGGACGGTGTTATATAACTTTTTCTCTGGTGCGCTCATCTCGTCATATCCCATTTCTGGGTTGAAACGGTGCAATTTCAACACATTTAAATATGAGTTAGCGGCTTTAAAAGTTTCGATGGCCTGCGGACTGATAAATCGTACAATCAGTCTATTGTACAGTATTATTTGAGGATTTTCCATCAGTTGAAATATGCTTTAGAGTGAATCGATATATTTTACATTTCTGGCATAATAAAATCCGATCGCCGTTAATATTTGGGCGATGAATTCTATGCCGTTTTTGGCAATGGTTAATTGGGCATACAGGGGGTAGTTTTCCGTGTATATGGCATTACCCGCAAAATACAGGAAAAGGCCGATGAGGCTTGGAATGATTAAACCGAGATTGATCCAGAAATAAGGGTGGTGTACCAGTGGGACTTTGTTATCACTATGGTACAAGTACCACATGGATAACAGTGGGAGCAGGAAACAATACATGGCGGATACTGTCGAATTAAAACCTCCGGCCACGTTGTGTCCCTGGATAAAAAAATAATTAATCGTCACTAAAATAACGAGCAGCACGGATAACCACTTCACCCATTTCGCCAGCGGCCGCGGCAGTAGTGTGCGGTATAAAAACCAGCCCAACAAGGTGAAATTATTGATGTGATAGGGGTACCTGATAAAATTCGTGTCAGAGATATTCAAAGCCTTGAGGATAGGTCTCCATGCGTCAGTATAAGTACTGACTGACCAGTAAAACACTGGTTCTATCCAATACAATACCAAGGCTACCAATAAATAGTAACAAAATATTTTAATGGTTTTATTGAATTTCTGCCATTGAAACAAGCCGAAAATCAAGGTCAAAATAGATATCGCAATGACCACTTTTCCGGAAAGCAGAATCAATTCATTGTAATAGTTATCGAGCTCAGTCATAAGGTTTCTATTTAAGTAGGTGTGCAAAACTAATCCGTACAAAACTTTCTCTAACTCATTGACCAACATTGCCCTTTGCCCTTTGCAATATTGCCCTTTTCCTTAACTATTGCTAAACCGGAAGTTTTACCCCACCTGCACCCTCACCCCCAGGTGTAGGATTGAAGCCCTCATTTGGATCTCCTTCAATGGGGTTTGCGCTTGCGTTCTGGAGATAGAGATTATATTCACCGGCTTCGTTTTTGCCCAGTATGGCAAGGAGGAAGTTGGTCTCCTTGCCATGAACGTGAACTATTTCTAATCCTCTCACAAAATGAGATACCGTGCCCAGGCTCTGGATTTCAATAATACCGTTGTAAAACGATTTTGAAAGAACAAAGCAGCGGCTGTACTCGGTCAGGACCGGAGGCTTTTCGGGGTTGTAAGAAGCCCATTTAGCCGTCACTTTTTTGGGGTTATTAATGTATTTTACCGTTAAAGCGACCAGACCGGTTTTTTTGATCAATCTATCTAATTGCCAGTATTCGATAGGGAATACTCTCCGCCGAATATTTTGATTGTCAACATCGGCCCAATACCGGTTCGTATCGGCTTCCCTTGTACTGCTTAAAAAAGTCTTGACAATATCGCTATCCTGAATTTTGGGTGTTTTTTGAACAGCGATGCTCGTAATAATTCTATCGTTATCAGGCATAATAATAGGAGATTTAAAGGTGGTGGTTGATTTATATAATTTTTTTTTGAATGGCTTCCCGTACGGCTTCCGGGGCGGAATTCACATGAAGTTTTCGGTAAATTTCCTTGATGTGATCACCCACCGTATCCTGTTGGATGCCCAGTTTTTCTGCAATCATTTTGCGGCTCAAGCCTTCTACCATCGCTTGTAAAACATCTTTTTGGCGATCTGTAAGCGGCACATAACTCGATTGCGCCTGCACTACATGGCTTTGCATCAGTTTGTACACTTTTGCTGCCAGCGAGGGTGTCAGGTAGCGGCCGCCCCGGTGTACCTCCAGAATAGCCTGTTGAAGGTCGTCGGGGCTGGTGCTTTTCAAGGCATATCCGAATGCGCGGTTACAAAGCGCTGCAAAAATCAGGTCATCATCGTCGAAGGAGGTCAGCATCAGTACCTTTGTTCCCGGTTGGGCGGCCTGAATTTCCCGCAGTGCATCCAACCCGGATTTACCAGGCATCTGGATATCCATCAGGACCACATCGGGATTAAATTCTTTAACGCGCTTGACCGATTCATTGGCATTATTAAAACCGGCGGCCACATAAATTTCTTCCGATGTTTTAAAAAAATCGGTCAGGCTGTTTCGCAAACGTTTGCTATCGTCAAACAGGATTATTCGGATCATTGGGTGAGGTGTTTTAATTTTTATACAAAAGTATAGGGATACCAAAAGCGCTGCCATCCCCAAAATGGGGGAGGGTTTATAAATGAGGGATAATGATCTGAATGACAGTGCCTTTCCCCGGGGCCGATTCGAGATGAAAGTCGATCAGGTTCTCTTTGGCTCTCCAGTAATAATTACTAATGCCGCTGCCTTCGCGTTCGGCCTCCAGGTCAAAACCAATTCCATTGTCGCGAATGTCCAGGCCGGTCCCGTTCGGATGGGCGTAAATCCTCACTTCTACCGTTGTGGCCTGGGCGTGTTTATAAATATTATGTATGGCTTCTTTATAAATTTTGAACACGTTGTGCCGCTGTTCCATATTGATTTTCAGTGGTTTATCAGGTGGAATCGTATTGATATAGGTCAATTGCACCTCACCCGAAGCAAACATCTGTTGTGCAAACTTTTGCATACGCTGAAACAATTCTCCACCGGTATCTTTCTCCGGCTTGATCGCCCATACCGTATCGGACAGGTTGTTTTGTGTATCTGCCAGGGTTTGTTTGATGTCGCGCATGGTTCCGGCGAAATCGGTCGCAGACTTGTCTTTTTTCCGTTCCAGCGTGGTCATGGAAATAGAAATACTGCTCAGGTCGCTACTGACTTCATCATGCAGGTCGGCCGCAATACGGCTGCGAATTTGCTGCATTTTCAAGGTTTGCCGAATGTTATACAAGGTCCAGAAATAAATGATGGCACCGGCAATAAGTAGCATATATGCCACAATGGATGGGTAAAACCATGCTTGCTCCGTCATCGCTTCTTTGACATAAAAATGCAGGGTTTTATGTGCCGATGATGCGCCGTTTTTTTGCAGCCAATATTCCAGTTCGTGTGCTCCGCCCGGTAAAAAGGTAAACTGCATTTGAGGGTAAATCGAGGCTGTTCCGCAAGGGTTCAAGCCGGGAATATCCAGGTTAAAAAAATAGGAATCCACCGCTGCGGGCTGAAGTTCGATCATCAGATTATCGTCCTGAGCATCCATTTGAAGAGCATCAGCATTTCTGTCTATACCGGAAACGCTGACCCGCAGTAATACAGGCTCAGGTAGTCGCTCATTGATGGGCATATTATCGCAATGGTCGAAGGCCGGCGGGTGGCAAGCCAGACAAAGCAGCGCTGTTGCCCCGATCATGCTAAACGGTCGCATAAGCAATGGCTACGGGAAGGGGTGTTTTCATGGTGCTACTTCGGACGTGTTGGTGAAACAAACAAGTCGAACCTGGAGCAAGCAGTTTCGAATCTGGTGAAGTGACTGACGAAATTACTGATTATTTTTTATGAAGCACCTTTTTCTCCGGAAATAAGATGGGTTCAGTCGAACCGTGAAAAACTGTTTGTCTGCTGCGTTGTTGAGATGCATTGGAATTGCGCAAGCATATATAACAATCGGGAAGAAGTGTACTTATCTAAAATCGCAAATGTTTCTAAAATAAATAATTGATATTCAAATGATTATACGGCGAATTTTACGTGTTCTGATGTACACTTTTCTTCTGTTGTTACTCCTTTGGATCATTGCCGTGCAAGCAGGCTGGATGGATATGCGTATCCCCGATGCCGACTGGCCCGGGAAATTGCGTGAAAAAGGGCAGACCCTTGCGCCACAATTTCTGGATATTCCCGGCAGCACCGGCCGCACCATACATGCTATCACCGTCCGTTCTTCAGATTCCTTGCCCTGGATCATCTTGCTGCATGGCTCTCCCGGCTCGACAGATGCTTACCTGGATTACTTGTCTGATACCAGTCTGACCGCTCGCGCAAACCTTGTTGCGATGGATCGTGCCGGGTTTGGTTATTCGGATTACGGGCATCCGGAAACGTCGTTGCAGCGCCAGGCGGCCGATGTGAAGGCCGTAGCCGACCGTGTGGCACCGGGCAGAAAAATATTGTTGGTGGGGCATTCTTTGGGCGGCCCGGTGATCTGCCGTTTCGCGATGGACTACCCCGACCAGACCGCCGGGATCGTCAACGTGGCTGGTTCGGTTGATGCCGATCTGGAGCCGCATCCCTGGTGGCAACCGGTAATAGATGTGCCGCCGATGAAGTGGCTGTTGCCGGGATCGCTATGGGCCAGCAACCATGAAATACGCTACCTGGCACCTGAATTGCGCCTGATGATACCGCTCTGGTCTCAAATAAAATGTCCTGTTGCGCTGGTACACGCACAGGACGATCGGTTGGTGCCCGTAGGCAATGTCGACTTTTGCAAAAAAATGCTCACCGGCGCAGCACGGGTACAAGTGACGGTGCTACCGGCAGGCGATCATTTTATTCTTTGGAGTAGGAGGGATGTGGTGGTAGGGGCTGTTTTTTGGGTGTTGGGAGGGGGGTGAATGGTCAGGTGAAATTTTGTAAAGATTTCACCTGACTTAGTTTATTGAACACGCTTGTTGGTTTAGGTTTTTTGGGATTAAGTTAATAGGATTGATGCCTTGTTCGCTGTATTATTATTTTTCAAGGTGAGTATTTGGTGTTCTCAATTCATGGTCAACTTTGCTTATTATTTTATTTATCTCCAAGTTTGATTTTATAAGTCCATAAAATTTCCCTATTATCGCACCAACTAATGAAAAACATAAACAATTAAGTATATAATTATTGGATGGGAATTTGACGGAAAAGGTCACGAGTAATCCAAGATACCCAAAAAGAGAAGAAATCAAGAATATCCTACCCATATCGCACCCACATTTTGTCGAATAATCTTTTATTTTTGTATCATAATTTATATTTTCTTCTTCTGTTAGACCAATAAGCTTGATTTCAAACTCCTTTGGGTATCTCAAGAGATTTGAGAGCCTAAATTCATGTTTTAATCTATTTATTTCTTCTATTTTCATATTCAGGTTTGTAGTTTAAACAGAAGCGGCTATGCAATAGAAAGTAAATTACTTTTTTCTTTCAAAGCCGCTTCCGTAGGATAAAAAATCTAACATTTATTTAAACAGTAGATTACTGCGGCAACAGAAACGAAGGCAGCAAGTCCAATTCCTATTAGAATTGCAAGCAAAGTTCCCGCAGCGGGGATGATTACACCAAGGCCGACAAGGACAGTAACTAATGTAGCGATAATTCCTCCGCCAACATACCATGCTGTTCTTGCTTTTAGGCACTTTTTTAAACATTCAGACCTTGTACTCATTTCTTACAAGTTTGTGATTAATGCCTACTCTATTCAGTTTTCGGCAACCCTGACCTACCCTTTTGAAAGGATTTTCCATTTATTCCTGTTTTTCTGTGCTGACAATAAGACCACAATTATTGTTATTACTTTTGTCTTACGCACCAAAGCATACACAATCCTAATGTTAGGATAGCACCTGCGCCCACGGCAATTCCAATATTCGCCAAAGTTGCCACCAAGAGAACTCCAAAAAGAAGAAGTGTCCCTCCTGAGGCGGCTATCAATGCGCCAGCAAGGGCAACAACGATGACAGTAGCCCACCAAGGAATACCAATACCTCTTAGGCAATCTTTCCAACAGTTTTTAACCGAAGCCATAATCAATAATTTCAAGTTATACCTACTCTTTAAAGGATTTTCGGCAATCTCCTTATTTTTATTTTCAATTATCGCCATCGTCAGTATAGGCGACCATTCATTGTTCATTCCCATTAAGTTAAGGCCCAAAAAAATCTAAAACCAAAACGAGAAGAGAACATTATGAAAACAATTCAATCCAGTTTCCTATCATATACAAAAGTACCCACCCCCTAAAACCCCTACCATCCCCGGATCAGGGGAGCACCACAAAACCCAACAAAAAAGCCCCAGGCAACAAAGTCCAAATGACCTCGCTGCCTGGGGCATGTAATAGTATAACCCTAATGCTTTTTAGGGAAAGGGCTGTAAAATCAAGGAAGAATATCCCGGATACCTCAGCAAAATCTATT
>JBBRCC010000147.1:0-6516 GCA_038205175.1 Cytophagales bacterium
TGATTCCGCCTTAGACGAAATCAAAAAACTCAGAGGCGATTTGCCCGAAGAGGTGCAAGATCTTGAAGATGAAATTATCGGTTACGAAACCCGGATCAAAAAATTTACCACCGAAATTGATGAGCAGAAAGCAGAAATAGCTGCACTCAAAAATGCCATCAAGGAAGCGGATAAACTGGTAAAAAAATATGAAGAGCAGCAAATGAACGTGCGAAACAGCCGTGAGTTTGATGCCATTTCAAAAGAAATTGAGTCGCAAAAATTAGATGCCCTACTTTTTGAGAAAAAAATCAAGGAGTTTCAAGCCAAAATCGAATTCAAAAACCAGGAGATAGCCACCATAAAGCTAACACTTGAAGAAAGGAAAAAAGATTTGGAGGTAAAAAAAGGTGAACTCGACAACTTAGTTGAAGAATCTACGGCTGAAGAAGGCAAACTCGAAGATCAAAGAGTAAAGGCTTCAACCAAAATAGAAGAACGACTTTTGGTTTCATACAACAAGCTTCGCAAAAATTCACGCAACGGTTTGGCCGTAGTTATGGTGAAAAGAGATGCTTGTGGTGGTTGTTTCAATTTTGTTCCTCCTCAGCGACAAGCCGAAATCAAAGAAAAGAGAAAAATCATTGTTTGTGAACATTGTGGCCGTGTTTTGGCAGATGTTGAAATGATTGAATTAGAAGTTCCTGTTGGAAAAGTACGCTAATTTGACTTTAAGAATTCGAAAGGGTGGTTAACCACCCTTTTTTTATGCCTGAATATTTTGCAACAGCTTTTTCCGCTTCATCATAAAAACCAATTTGTAGAAAAGGCAATTGCCTGGTCTGCAAAGTTTGCTTATGTAGCATATTTCGACCCCAACGAATTTGTGTATCCCTTTCAGCCATTCAAGCACATGCTGGGAGTAGCTGGTTTACAAGCGTTTACTATAGAATCTAAAAACGACACTGACACATTTTTTCACAAGCTAAAAAGCGAGCACCAGCGAAAATGGCTCATGGGCTTCTTGGGCTATGACCTTAAAAACCAAACAGAACAACTTCAAAGCGAAAATAATTTCCTTATTCCTTTTCCCAACGCCTTGCTCTTTGAGCCAGATATAAGGCTGGAATGGCAAGATGAAATGCTGAAAATTGAAGCTGCAAATCCTGAACAAATCCTTGTGGATATTCTGGCAACTGAAATTGTTTCAAACAGCGAAAAGCAAGCAACAGAAATTGTGGTCCATGAAACTAAAATAGCCTATGTAGCGCATGTTGAGCAAATAAAAAACTGGATCGCAGCAGGCGAAGTTTATGAAATCAACTATTGTCTAGGTCATACAATAAAACACATCGAACACACCCCGGCTCAACTTTTTTCAGCTTTAAATGCAAAATCCCCAACCCCATTTGCAGGATTTTTGCAGGCACGGGAGTTTGGATTAGTCTCGGCGTCTCCAGAGCGATTTCTCAAGAGAAGTGGTGATTTGCTCATTTCTCAACCCATTAAAGGTACCGCTCCCCGGAATCTGCTAGACCCGGAAGCGGATAAGTTACAGGCCAATGCCCTCAGAAACAGCGAGAAAGAACAAGCGGAAAATCTGATGATTGTAGACCTGGTTCGCAACGACCTTGCCCGGAGTTGCGAGCCAGGTTCTATTCAGGTACATGAACTATTTGGCATTTATAGCTTCAGCCAGGTGCATCAAATGATTTCAACTGTGTTGGGTACCAAGAGAAAAGAAGTTCATTTCAGCGAAGCTATTTCAAGGGCTTTCCCCATGGGCAGTATGACAGGGGCTCCAAAAATCAGGGCTATGCAAATGATTGAACAATTGGAAAACTTCAGGCGTGGGCCATTTTCCGGAGCTTTTGGTTACATAGACCCTGAAGGCCAATTTGATTTCAATGTGCTTATCCGTTCCATTTTTCTAAATCAACTTACTGCTGAAGGTATGTTTGCCGCCGGAAGTGCTATTACATTCGATGCTATACCAGAACTTGAGTGGGAAGAATGTGCCTTGAAATGGAAAGCCATCCGTGAGATTTTGGATGTAAAAACAAGTGAATCACAGCTTTGATTCATTTTTTCCATTAAAATATTAAGCTTAACATTTTTTTTATAGTACGATAATCAAAAACTTAAACAATCCATTTACACAAAATGGAGCGTTGAAAGTCTATTTATAATTTTCATTAAAACAATTGTGACCAATAATTGATTGTAGGTACAACTACATGTTAAATAGTAAAAAATGAAAGACTTAAGAACACTCGTTGACGAACTGAACCAAATGATTCTTGAAGGTAAAATCATGGAAGCTTTCGAAAAATTTTACGCTGAAGAAGTGGTGATGCAAGACAACGATTACCCTGCAAGGGTAGGGAAATCCATCAACCGTCAATATGAAGAAGATTTTGTGAACGGACTCACAGAATTTAGAGGCGCAAAAGTTGTTAGCACTTTAGTTAGCGAGGGCCTTTCAGTTGTTGAATGGTGGTTCGACTACACACACAAAGATTATGGCGTTAGAAACTACGTTCAATTGGCAGTTCAACGTTGGAAAAACGGCCAAATCGTAGAAGAGAAATTTTATTATAATTCTTAATTCTGCTGACGCTAGACGTATAAAGCGCCATGCCAACCAGGTATGGCGCTTTTCTTATGCTTTTAAAAGTGATGCTTTTATAACTTTAATCGTTGGATGTCGCATCAACTCCTCGAGCCAATATTGAATCCGCTCGGGCAAGCCGTTGAAATCGTTGATGTTTAAATCCCACAGTTCTCTGTTTGTCAGTACTTGCTCAACCAATTCTTTTGGATTTCCCTCCGTTTCAATCCAGACATTGCACACTACTTTAGCTTGAGCATCCTGCACCACAAATTTTGTTCTATTTCGCAATCTCACCTCAACACCATCTGCAACTACTTTTCCCTTCAGCAACAGCAAATAACCTGCAAAACCAAGGCAAAGCAAGTCTGGCCACTCCCCAAACTCATCAAAATACCGCTTCATGGTTTCTAGATTTCGGTTTTTGATTTTGTTGGTATATTGTAGTGTGATATTCACCAACTTATGATCTATAAATGGATTCCTGAAACGGTCGAGCACAGCGATTGCAAACTGTTCAGCTTCTGCTTTAGGCATGGGTAAAGTAGGAATGATCTCCTTAAACATGAGTTGCTTTACCCATTGGGCAATCAAAGCATCATCCATGGACTCCCTCACCAATTTAAAACCAGCAAGGAGAGCAAGAGCGGTATAGGCAGTGTGGGCACCATTGAGAAGCCTGAGTTTTCGCTCTTTAAATGCTTGAATATCTGAAGTAAGTACAAAATTTGGATGAACATGTTGCCAATTCAAGATCTTTTGTGCCCGTTCGGGGACTTCAATAGCCCACAATAAATATGGCTCAGCGATAATGGCCAGTGAGTCACTCATGCCAATGCTGGCTTCAAGTTCTGGTTTAAGAGCCTCAGGAACCGCACCAGTCACAATTCTGTCCACCAGCGAACTACAAAAATCATTGGCATGCAGCAACCAATCGACAAATTTCTTCTCTAGTCGATTGTGTTTGGCTACCTGAAGCACTAAATCCTGAAGTACAGTTCCATTATCGCTCACCAGTTCGCAGGGTATAATCACCCAACCCTTTGAGAGATCACCCTTTAGCTGAGTGTATCTATGGTGCAACATGGCTGTGAGTTTGCCCGGAAAACTTTCTGGCGATTTGTCGAAAATACTTTCAGGCTGAAACCTTAGCCCCACTTCTGTGGTGTTTGAAATCACCACTTGCATGCCGGGAGAAGCAGCGCATTCCAAAATAGATGACCATTCAGTTTTTGCCGACATTGTTCTGCTGATACTGGTGATGAGTTTGGTGCTGTTTACCGTTTTGCCACCTTCAAAGCCTCGCTCCCAAACATGGTATAAATTGTCCTGGTATTGAAATTCATCAGCGTTGCCATTTGAGGTAGATTTTATTTGAACAATGCTACCTTCAAAAACTCCTTTCTCATTGGCCAATTGAATGAGATAATCCGGCAAACCACGTAACAAAATACCAGTTCCAAACTGAATAACTTTTTCGGGATACTTCATGGTTTCTTGGGGATAATACCCCTTTTGCCTGGCATTTGCCAGGTTGAGTTGATGATCAAGATTCATTGAATTTCAGTGTTGTGAAATGTGCTGCAATATGAGCACGAGGCCTCGGTTTTTCATCATGAATGATGCAATCATTAGATAATTCATGTGCCAATTCAATATTGATTTAGCCTATCCGATACCAAAATTATCAAATAATAGCTTTACGTCAATGCCTCCTTTTCTTTAAAATTCTGAGCAAGTTTCAAGGCAGGTAGCAAAAACACGAGCATAAATGGTGAAACCAACAAATCCATGGTATTGCGGGCCATGAGCACCATGTTGGGTTTATCGGCAACTCTGCCCAACACATTAAAAAACAAAGAACCTAAAAACACTACACCCACCACTAGAAGCATTTGCTTCACTGTTGTTTTGTTATAAAAATACAAAGCAACTATAAGCAGGTAATTGGGTATGTAAACCAGTGTGTAAATCATTTTGGTGAGCCAATCTGGTTTTTCTACGCTAAAGCCAATGCTGCCAAATATTTTGAGATAAATTTTTCCCAGGCCTGTATCATGAAACACCAACACCAACTGGTTCATCCATGCAAAAATTTCTTTCGAGTATTGGTAAATCAATAGCCAATTGACAACTAAAACCACCAGAAAAGACCACCGTATGTACTTGTTCACTTCTGGCTTTCAGTTTGGGTTCCGACGCCTGATAATTTGTTTGCCCAAAGCATCCAGAAAAAGAAAATAGCACCATAGACCACAATGGTGAAGGTGTATTTATGGTTGAAATCAAATGTGCCTTTGCTTAGCATCTGGTTGAAAGAAAGCGCCACAACCCGCAGAGAATTAATGACATAAATAGCCACGATACCCAAAGGAACATACCAGAGTTTTTTCTTAAGTGGCCCAGGGTAGGCTATTACAAAACCAGCAAAAAGAACCATGAGCACCAACCCATTGCAACCATGTTCAATCATAACCAGATGTTTGTTGTCTACATACAAATTGGTAATCTGATCTGAAAAAGGCGAGATAATACTATTGTAGCCAAACAATTGCAAAATGACACAACTGATATACCCAACAGCATAAGTAAGTGCATGGTTTACAGTGCCTTCTGGTTCAACCCAATAGTAGTAAACCAAATGCCAAAGCAGATACAAGCCAAAGGCTTTGCCAAGAAACTGATAGAGTAGATTGGTGTTTTTCATGTGTAATTGTGCGGCAAATAAGGAAAATTTGGCTTAACCGTGCATCACACCTTCGTCGATAACCTTACCGTCTTTGCAACGAAGCACCCTGGCAGGGAAATCTTTCAGAAACTGGTGGTTGTGCGTAGCCATGAGAACTGCTGTTCCCGATCGGTTTATTTTGAAAAACAATTGAAGAATTTCACGGGCAACTTCCGGATCAAGATTTCCGGTAGGTTCGTCGGCCAACAGAATGATGGGCTCGTTAAGAATGGCACGGGCTATTACTACCCGTTGCTGTTCGCCTCCCGAAAGTTGATGCGGCATCTTATTTCCAACGATGCTCAAACCCACCAGGCGCAATACCTCTTCAATTCTGGCCTTGCGTTTAGCTATTTCTTTCCAACCAGTTGCTTTCAGCACAAAGTCAAGGTTTTCATTCACCGTTCGATCAGAAAGCAACTGAAAGTCTTGAAAAATTATGCCCAATTTTCTGCGTAGTTGAGGAACAAGAGATTTGGATTTGAGCGGCAAGGGAAAGCCTGCTATCGAAGCATGTCCTTCAAATGGTTTGAGATCAGCATACAGGGTTTTGAGCAAGGAGCTTTTGCCACTCCCCGTACGGCCAATGAGGTAGACAAATTCACCTTTTTCAATTTCAAAATTAACGTTTTCAAGCACACCTGAAATTCCCTGTCGAACTTCCAGTTTTTCGGCCTTCACCACAGGATCGTTTGTAAAACTCATGTTAAATCTGCCACAAAAGAAATCTATTTTTTTCTGCTGTCAACCAAAAGCAGGATATTGGCCATAATTTTAAATTTTTTCATCTAATGACTAGAAAAGCAACAGCCGTTTGGCAAGGCACCGGCAAAGAAGGCAAAGGCCATCTAACCACGCAAAGCACAGTTCTCGATCAAAGTAAATATTCGTTCAAAACCAGATTTGAAGACGGGGTTGGCACAAATCCTGAAGAGCTCATTGCAGCAGCCCATGCGGGTTGTTTTGCCTTGAAGCTTAGCTTCAACTTAAGTGGAGCTGGTTTTCCACCCACAGAATTGAAAGTAGAAGGACAGGTAACACTCGAAGACGGTATTGTCACCAAGTCTCACCTTGTTTTGGAAGCCAATGTGCCTAACATTGAAGCTTCGAAGTTTGAAGAATTGGTGAAAGACGCCGAAACCAACTGCCCGATTTCCAAGTTGCTGAACGCAGCAATTTCAGTTGAATTCAAGCTTAA
>JBBRCC010000148.1:0-6317 GCA_038205175.1 Cytophagales bacterium
CCATAGACTCTGCTATTTGATCGTGCAAGGCACCGCTGACGGCCTCGCTTGAGAAAAAGAAGCTGGCAATGGTAAACACAACGACCAACAAACCTGGCAAAGAAAAAATAGAATAGTAAGCAATGACAGAACTTTCTCTGAAAGGATCTTTATCTTTCCATTCAAGAAAAGCTTTTTTCAGCACAGCCCATAAATCATGAATTCTTTTCATATTGCTAAACGAAGGAGTCAATATTTAAGCTGTGTTTTCAGGAAGAAACCGATCTGTGATATCCTCAATCCATTCCGGATGGCTGGCAACCCATGATGTTACTCCTACTTGAACGGCTTTGCCAATGAGATCGGCCACCATATTTCTTTTGATCAGCATATTGATCAGCTTGTTAGCTGCAAATCCGGCAGATAATCCAATTAAGGTGATGGCAAGTTCTTTCACCTCTGGTTGTTGAAGCAGTTTTTTGATATTCAGTTTCATAATATTTTAAGTTCTTAAAAAAAAGAAAGCCTTTAATTGAGCATCTCAAAAAAGGCTTTCTGTTGTGATTGAGATTCAGTTACCGGATTAAGTACATTTTCAAATCAGCTAACAACTGATTCAAGTTTTTCTTTGGCTTTGTGGGTCTCCGCTTTTCCTTTTTTCAACAAATCGACACCCTCGTCTTTTGCTTCATCAGCCCTGTCTGTAATTTTTGTCAGGAACTTATTCACGGCTTTTTTGAGCTCTTTTGAATACGCTTTTCCCTTTCTGCCAGCTTTGCTGTTCAAAGCATTTGCAAGTGTAGAAGTGCTATACAATGCACTCACCAAAGTACCAATGGCCAATCCGGCCAAGGCCCCTATCACAATGTTTCTTGTGTTCATAAAGATTTGCTTTTAAAAATTTGAAAAAAATGGTTCGAAAATCTTATGTTGCCTTCTCACTTCGGATCGTCAGAAATACGATGGCAAAAATGGCAGGAATGACTAGAACATGGATGGATCCGCCCAGGCCGTAGACAGTTACTCCAACAAGCCAGGCAACTATAAGAATGATGGCTATAATGCAAATGAAATTGTTCATAAGATCGTGATTGAAAAATGGAAAAAAACTAAACCGAAACACATGCATGGAACTGAGATCATTGTTTTTGGTAGCGAGGAAATTTCTCTTTTAGGCATTAAGTCCTGTATTTTATTTCCTTTTGGATGGCACTTTTTCACCTTCTTTTTGGGCTTCACTGATGCCAATGGCTATAGCTTGTTTTCGGCTATTTACCTTGCCTCCTACACCATCTTTGCCTGATTTTAGTGTTCCTTCCTTAAACTCATGCAGCACTTCGCCTATTTTTTCCTGTGCTTTTTTTGAATACCTGGCCATGATTAATAACTGTTTAGCGTGAATGCATGTGGTTGATACCGTGTTGATAACTTTAGAGCCCTGGGCAGATTTACCTGAGGCAATAGCACCAAATTTTAACTCTCACAAAAGTCAACAATCCTCATTATTACCTTATTATATAAAATTTGATAATTCTTATAAAAATCCTTTGGCTGTTCCTGGGAATTGCTACACTCGATACTACTCGCCAAGCTGGCTCATTCCAAAATCAACAAGAGAATATTTCCAGCCTTATCTAAACTTTTGCAGGGCTAAAATGGATGGTGAAAGTAGTGCCTACATCCACTTTGCTCTCCACAGCAATAGTTCCGTTTAGCGCTTCTACTTGATTTCGGGTAATGAAGAGACCGACTCCACGGGCGTCGAGGTTGCCATGGAATGTGCGATTGAGCTCAAAAATCTTGTCGCCAAATCGGTTCAGATTGATACCCACGCCATTGTCGGTGCAGGAGAAAACAATACCGCTGTCGACCATAGTTGTTTTCAAAAGAATGACGGGGTTCCGTTCTGGATTCCGGTACTTGATGGCATTCGTCAATAGATTCTGAATAATACTCTCTAAGTAAATCTTGTTGTACATGATAGATTCGCAATCTTGAAAATCCATATTAATTTCAGCATTTGACTCGCTCAAAAGTGGAGAAAGCAAATTTTGGATTTGTTTCACAACGTCTTCAAATCTAAGGTCTTGTATGTCCACCTGATTCCCGGTAGTTTCGTTGATTTTGGCAACTTCCAACAAATCGTCTAAGGTATTGCTTAGTTTGTGGTTCGACTCTTTGAGCACTTCGATCAGCTCATCTTTTTCTGCTTCAGAGGTAGCGTTGGTGTATAAATGTATGAGTGAAGCGCTGCTGGCTACGTTAGATCGAAGATTGTGGGTAGCAATGAATGCCACATTCTGGAGCTTGTCGGCCTTGCTAACCACCTTTTGAGACAGCATGTTGAGTTCCTCTATTTTTCTTTGTTGCTCTATTTCCAATTTCTTTTCACGAGACACATCTCTGGAAATGGTGACAAGTCCATTTATTTTTAAACCGTAGTCAGAAACAGGCACAAAAGTGACGTGGAAATGTTTTCCAGTCAAAAATCCTTCGTGAACGCTCATTGTGGTCTCAACCACTGTCCCCGTTTTGAGGCAGTAATCAAAGCCTGCCTCAAATTTTTGCAAAAATTCGTCTGGAAACCCAAAAGATCGAATGGATTTACCAGTATAGCAATTGGCAGACTTTCCAGATATTTTCTCAATTGCATCGTTCATAAATTCAATCTCCTTATTCAGGCTAAATCGGCAAATGAGATCTGGATTGTTTTGAATGATAAGAAGAAAATAATTCATCCCTATGTTGGCTGCTTGTTGGGTATTTATCATGTTTTCAAGCAAATTGGGTTTTTGATCATTACCAGAAAGGAAAAGATCACCAATTTCAGCATTCAAAATTCACACCTTTTGCATGCCTATGTTTTACATGATAGCAAATAAATATTGAATAATTTAGCAGGATTGCCTTGAAGGGAAAACCATTTTTATGATTTTGCCTACCGTATTTTGGCGAATAGTATTTATTCATTTGCCAGAAACAGGTTGTGCTTATGGCATTTTAGCAGATTTTGCTAAAGTATTATTTTCGGTTTAATTTCAGCTCAGGTGGAGCAACCTTTTTGGTAGAAATATATGTGGAAAAAAAGCCCCGGCGGGGCTACCATTTTATAAGGTTTATGCTCCTGGCATTTAATTTAAGCAATATCGGAGCAACCATTTGGTATTGGTTTTGAGAAATTGATATAGGAAAATGCCGTGACCGGGTCAATCAACTTATTGATTATCCTGGGCTGGAAACACAGAATAAATGGTATAGGTGGGGACACCCCGCCACACTAAAACAAAAATGGAAAAAAGCTTTTAAGACCTTGCTCCAAAGTTTGTAGTTAAAATATCGTGGAGTTTGTTCTTCAGCGAATTGAAGTCTGCTGGTTTTGTGAGGTACATTTTTGCACCCATCGCAATGGTGCGCTCTACATCCTTGGCCTGATTTGATGTGGTGAAAATGATGACTGGAATTTCTTTATATGCATCCGTCTTCTTCAATTCTGCCAAACATTCGAATCCATTCATGAGGGGCATGTTGAGATCTAGAAAAATGAGCGATGGCGGTGGAGGAATCGTTTCTAATTGTTCAAGCGCTTCCAAACCGTTGTTGGCCACCCCACAATCGATGGCAGGTTCTACTTCTTTGACGGCGTCAACGAAAAATAGCTGGTCGTCGGCATCATCATCAACCAATAAAATTTTCTTATGAAAACCCATGCTTTTATGATTCTAAAGATTTATGATTTGTAGATTTCAGGTAAATATAAGGTAAAAGTAGCACCAATCCCAATTTTACCAGTTGCTGAAATTGTTCCATTGTGTGCCTGCACTATTTTTTTGCATATCGCAAGACCTACGCCTGTTCCTTCATATTCAGTTTTGCCATGCAGTCGCTGAAAGACTTCAAATATTTTGTGTTCGTATTGTTGTTCGAAGCCAATGCCATTGTCGCTAATTTCTATTTTCCAAAACTTTCCATTTTGCTTTTCCTTACTTGTCACTTCATGGTTGCTTACTTTTTCAACCTTCATCACTATGTGTGGTGCCACATCTGGTTTTGCATATTTCAGTGAGTTGGATATCAGATTTAAAAGTAACTGATGCATCTGTACCGGCACTGCATTTATAAAAGGCAGGCGTTCTGATTCTATTACTGCATTTTTTTGTGATATTGACTCATTTAAAACAAGCAGGACTTCTTGAAGGATTTGGTTCAGATCCGTTTTTTCTAGCACCAATTCTTTTATGCCCAGGCTTGAAAAACTGAGCAGTGATGCTATCAGGTTCTGCATGCGAAGTGCAGCTCCATTGATTCGGCTAAAATAGTCTTTTGTAGTATCAGATAGTTTTTCTCCGTCCTGGTCTAATATCCTTTTTGAAAACCCCTGAATCTTTCTAAGCGGTTCCTGCAAATCGTGGCTGGCCACATAGCTGAAAGAAGCCAGTTCTGCATTGGCATTTTCAAGCTCTTGGTTTTTAGTTTCCAATTCTTTAGCAGCCAACACATCTTTGCTTATGTCTTGCACCGTTCCAATAAGAATGGTATGATCTCCCTCTCCAGTATATTTCCCACTGCTTCGGAAGTGTTTTATTTGTCCTGTTTTGCTGATAATCCGATAAGGTGTTTCTACCAGTATTCCGGTTAAAGCGGTTTCAACGCCGTTATTTGTTACCTCTTGCAAATCATCGGGGTGAATAAAAGTTAAAAACTTTTCAAACGAAGGCACAAACTCATCTGGCTCACAATCTAACAATCGGAATAAACTGTCCGAATAGTCCAGTTTACCACTAGCAATATTCCAACTGTAGCTTCCAAATTTGGCAATGCTTTCTGCCAGTTCAAAAGTTTCATTTTGAATTTGCAATATTTCCCGGGCGGCTTCAATCTCTTTTTGTTTTAAGATTCTATTGGTCACATCATTTGCCACAGCAAGCGCTGCATAAATATTTCCCTCGCTGTCTTTTAATGGATTGATATAGTTTTCAATATATCGCCCAGAAACTGATGAAGGAGAAGCTTCGTTGTGAATGGTGTTTCCTTCAAAGGCCCTTTGCAAATCAATTTTAACCTTAGACCCTTCTTCAAAAGGCAATATATCCAGTAGTTTTTTTCCTATAACCTCCTCCCTTTTTTTGCCTAATAAAATTTCTGTTGCTTTATTTATGGTAAGGAGCGTGAAATCTTTATCATACACGGTAATGTATTCTTTGCTGGTTTCTAAAATGGTTTCCACTAAATTTTTGCGTTCCTCCAATTCAGCATTGGCTTTTTTAATGGCAACTGCAGCCGCTACATTTTCGGTTACATCCCGGCTAATGGTCATCACCCCATAAATTTCCTTATCATTTCTGAGTGGAATGAAATCTACATCGAAATATTTTTCTCCAAAAAATGATTTGTATTCTTTTTGAGTAATGATGTTTCCTTGCAAGGCCAGCAGGGCATTGGCATACGCACCACTTTGATGTGCATGTGGAATCACTTCATCCATCTTTTTGCCAATAACGCCCTCGGGATAATTTTTTTCCAAAATTTGCCTGGCTGCCTTGTTCATTGATAAATAGCGCAGGTCCTTGTCGAAAGCAATAATGGTATCAATAGATGAATCAATAAGTGTTTCTATGTAAGTGTTTCTTTCACTTAATTCTGCAATTCGTTCTTTTACTTTGATTTCTAATTCTTCAGTAAAGGATATTTGCTCTGTAATATCAGTATTGGTTCCAATCCATCTATCAACGGTTCCATTGGCATGTAATACTGGATATGCACGGGTCAGAAACCAACGATATACTCCGTCATGTCTACGCAGCGGAAATGTTAACTCAAACGCTTCGTCCTTTTTCCATAACTCTTTTGAAACCTCCACTATTCTTTCAACATGGTCGGGGTGATGCACTTTTTGCCATCCCCAACCCTTCATTTCTTCAAGTGTGAGGCCTGTATAATCAAGCCAACGGTCGTTATACCAATAAATTGATCCATCGCCAGCGGCAATCCAGGCAAGGTTTTGAATGCTATTAGCAAAGGTGAAAAATTGGTTTTCGCTCGCCTTTAATTTTTCTTCTGACTGCTTTTGTTCGGTTATATCAAGGTTAATGCCCGTAAGGGTTATAGCTTCACCAAATTCATCATATTGATACTGTCCAGTCGATTTCATCCACACAATAGCACCATCATTGGCGCGTTTTATGCGATATTCGGCATCGTAAATGCTGCGATTATTTTTTGATTCTTCTAATTTTTGAAAAGTCAATGCTTTATCTTCAGGCAAAATTGATTTAGACCATTCTTCTAAAGTCAAGTTATCAGAGTGTTCGTTATAACCCCACATTTTTTTCATTAGTCCA
>JBBRCC010000149.1:0-6305 GCA_038205175.1 Cytophagales bacterium
GTTTTAATACAAAGTTTTGAATTACTACAAATAGTGAAAAGCAAACAGTTATTCCCAAAATAATTTTTGTAATTGGGAAGTACAATATTTTTTTGATTGATTGTTTCATAATTGATTTGACGAATAGATTGTTAATTTGTTACAAAATAGTAGTTAATTATACAGGACGGTTTTAATGTGTAATTTTTCAATGACACATTTGTTTTTTTAAGTCAAATTGTTTTCTATCTATTATCATCAGTTCGTTTCAAGTTTGGGATGTCGTTGCACTCAAGCTGACCGCTAACCGCAGACTGTGAAAAAACTCTCTCAATCTGGCCTCAAAAATACTTGAAATATCTTGTTGTCAAACATGTTAAAATGTTTATTTTTTAGCATAAAACAACTACTTAATTGGCTCATATACAAGGAGAAAACCGGCACCAGCTTTTTATAAGAAGCATGGACGAAGCCATAGAAAAAGACAACCCCGTTCGATTTGTGGATGCTTTTGTAGACCACCTTGATTTGGCCCGGAGTGGCTTTGCCATCGCAGAGGTCAAAATTGAAGGTCGGCCTTCTTTTGAGGCCAAGGTGTTTCTTAAATTGTATCAATGATGCCAACGAATCAATAGAAAAGATAACTCAGGTAGCCCAAAAGTTAGAAAGACTTAAAACCAACAAGATCAAATACCAGACCCTTCAAACCCAGATGAAAACCTGGCTTTTAGAAAATGCCATAAAGGTGCTGCCCCAAAGCGCCATCGTGCAAGGCCATCGCCTACGCCCTCACCCTGTGGACAGAAGCAGAAAACTACCTACTGAACGGCGTGCTCTAAATAGACAACAACCGGGTGGAGAACAAAATCTGCCCGGTGGCTCCAGGTAGAAAGATCTCTTTGCGGGAAGCCACCAATCGGCGCAGCGGGAAGGCGTGCCCTACTAAATGCTGGCCTTATGCAGGGTGGCGGAAGTGAATCCGCAGGAATGGCTTAGTCACGTGCTGGCCCAAATCCAGGATCAGCCCATCAACAGAATCGCCGAACTGATACACCAAAATTGGAAAACCACCCACCAATAAGGCTATTTACTAAAAAATGAAAGACGTGGTTTACCGGTTGGATACAGTTTTAAGGGCATCTTTGGTTCAAAATAGCCAATGTCTGTTTCAAAAATCCTTACCCAACTTCCAGTGGTATCCCCATCCACACCAAAGCGAGGATAACGAGGCCAACCACTATCCTATATACCCCAAAAATGAAGAAACCATGCTTGGTGAGGTAGTTCACAAAGAAGCGAATAGCAAAAATGGCCACCACAAAACCAACCAGATTGCCCACGGCGAGTACACCAATGTCGGCAGAGGTGATGATTTTGTAGTTTTTGTACACCGAGAGTAGGGTAGCAGCAGCCATGGTGGGAATGGCCAACAAGAAAGAAAATTCGGCTGCCTGCTTGCGGTCCAAGCCAGAAAACTGGCCTCCAATGATGGTAGCCGCCGAACGGGAAACACCGGGCACCATGGCCAGCGACTGAAAAAGTCCGATCTGCATGGCTTTGAGATAGCTCATGTCGTTGATGTCGTTGAGGGTTGCCTTTTTGGTGAAGCGATCTATGAGAATGAGTACAATGCCGCCCAAGAGCAACATGGTAGCCACCACCACCACACTTTCCAGCATGTCTTCAATCATGTCGTTGAAGAGCAGGCCAAGCACTGCAGTGGGCAAAAAAGCGGCAGCCAGTTTGTAGTAGATTTGTAAGGATTGAAAGAGGCGTTTCCAATACAGCACCACCACGCTCAATATGGTGCCAAACTGAATGCTGACCGTAAAGACTTTCACAAATTCGGTAGACTCCATGCCCAACAAAGCCTGGGTAATGATCATGTGGCCTGTGGACGATACCGGAAGAAACTCAGTGAGTCCTTCAACAATGGCCAAAATGATGGCCTGCCAAAACTCCATGTTGGGTTACTTTTTCTTGTACAAAATAGCGGCTAAGCCTGTCAGAAAACCCACCATGATCAGTATCGGGCCGAGAGTGAGGCCTAAAAAGCCGAAACCGTATTCTGCTTTTTCGAGCGACATCACGATAAAACCAACCAGTATAAAGCCAATGCAAACTAAGGTAAGGATGTAGTTAATCCGATCGAAAACAAACTTGGAATTGCTCATTGTTTCTTGTTAATAAAGTTCGTCTAATGGCATGCCCAGATACCTTTTGGTTCCGGTGAGTGCAAACAGCGATGCCAGCAAACCGCCTGCAAATATCAAAATGATTAGCAAAAGGCCAACATCCCGTGTTAAATCGAGCGTATTGAGTTCTGGAATTGCGTTTTGCAAATAGCCCAACAGAGCCAAAATGGCTACCCCTGCCAGCACACCAGCCAACAGGCCAATTACAAATGCCCTCGACACAAAAGGCTTGATGATGAACCAACTGGATGCCCCCACCAACTGCATGCTTCGAATGAGAAACCGCTGCGAATACATGCTCAGGCGCAGGGTATTGCTGATCAACACAAACACAGCCAGCAGCAGCAGCAAGGTAAGTCCACTCGAAATGGCAATGAGTCGGTTCACATTTTTATTGATGGATGCAATGAGGCTTTCCACATATTCTACCTCAAACACGCCTGGCATTTTTTCTATTTCGGCGGCCAATTGTTTTATGGTTTTCTCCTCGGCCAGCTTCGGATTTATTTTTAGAATGTAAGCATCTCTCAGCGGATTTTCGCCCAGGAAATCAATGAATTGCTCTCCCGTTTCTTCGATAAACTTTTTGGCGGCTTCCTCCCGGCTGTAGAACGAAACAGCGACTGTTTTTCCATCTTGCACCAACATGGGCAAGGCTTTGAGCTGGTTGCCTAAGGCCAATTGACTTGAGTCTGGCAAATCCCGATTCAGATATACCTGCACCTCAATATTCGACCTGATTTGGTCGGCCAATTTGAGGCCACCTACAACAAACAGTCCAAAAGCACCGATTACAAACAAGGCAACGGTGAGGCTTATCATGACACTAGCTACGGGGTAGCTGCCAAGTTTTCGCTTAATTGTACTTCTGATCATCGCAGCGAAAGTAGTTCTTTTGCTTTCGGCAACACGTTTTTCAATCCGCTCATGTCAGAACCTCCAGCAGTTGCAAAAAATGCTTGTCCGCCTCCGCCACCTTTAATCAGCTTGCCCAACTCCCTCGCCATTTGACCAGCATTCCATTGTTTTTCGGTGGTCAGGTTTTCCGAAAACATGATCGCTATGTGTGGTTTTCCATCAATGTCCGCCGCCAGCACCATGGCCAGATTGTTGGTTACCGCTTTCACTTCGAAAGCCAATTGGCGCAGCATGTCAGCATTCGACACCGTGACCTCGGCCAGCAAGGCATTGATGCCTTCGTTTGCAATAAGCCTGGTGAGCAGTTGTTCTTTAAGTTTGTTTTTTTGCTCGTTTTCAAAAGCCTCAAGCTTCTTTTTCAAGAGTTGATTTTCTTCAAGTACCAAATTTAGTGACTTCGCCACTTCTTTGGGGTGATTCAGCAATTCCTTCACTTCCTGTAGCACTGCTTCTTGTTGCCGCACATAGTCAATGGCCTTTTGTCCGGTTAAAGCCTCAATTCTACGCACACCAGCCGCTACCGACGTTTCTGTTATGATTTTGAAATAACCAATCTGCCCGGTGCTGGGCACATGCGTACCGCCACACAATTCCACAGAATAGGTTGGGTCGAATGTAATGACCCGGACAAACTCACCGTATTTTTCACCAAACAAAGCCATGGCACCAAGTTCTTTGGCTTTTTCAATGGGCACGTTGCGTCTTTCGTCAAGCGCAATGTTTTGGCGAATCCGCTCATTCACCTGGGTTTCTATGCCAAGCAAACTGTCTTCTTCCGTTTTAGCAAAGTGTGAAAAGTCGAATCGTAGCAAATGATCATTTACCAAAGAGCCTTTTTGAGCCACGTGGGTGCCCAATGTATTTCTGAGTGCTGCATGTAGTAAGTGGGTTGCACTGTGGTTGCCTTCCGTAGCTGAGCGAAGTGTGGAGTCTACCTGAGCCGACAATTCAAGCCCGGTTTCCAGCAGGCTTTCCACTTTTGGGTCTTGCACCATTACAAGAATGAGGTCATTCTCTTTTTGGGTGTCTACCACTTTTACAGTGATGCCACTGGCCGAAATTTTTCCTTTGTCGCCTGCTTGTCCACCACTTTCGCCATAAAATGGAGAAGTTTCCAAGGCAATTTGCCATTGGGTTTGACTGCTGGTTTTCACCTTGCGGAATTTCCAGATTTTGCTTGTGGCGCTTAGTTCGTCATACCCCACAAATGTTTGTTTGTCTGTCTCATTCAAAGTAATCCAATCTCCGGCTTCTTGTTCCTGCGCCTTGCGTGAGCGTTCTTTTTGGTGCTCCATTTCCACCTGAAACCCAGCTTCATCCACCGAAAAGCCATTTTCACGTGCAATAAGGGAAGTGAGATCGAGTGGAAAGCCAAAAGTATCGTTCAGTTCAAAGGCTACTTTTCCTGCAATCACTTTATGGCTGCTTTGCTCCATAATCTGGCTCAGGCGTTTCAAACCATTGTCGAGTGTGCGCAAAAAGCTGCTTTCTTCTTCCAGAATCACTTTGGCCACAAAATCTTGCTGGGCAAATAGTTCAGGAAACACATCCTTAAAATCTGCTGCCAAAATGGGAACAAGGGTGTGTAGAAAAGGCTCTTTAAAACCTAAAAAGTTGAAATAATACCGAACAGCCCTGCGCAAAATGCGGCGAATCACATATCCTGCTTTGGCGTTTCCTGGAAGTTGCCCGTCGGCAATGGTGAAAGAAATGGCTCGGATATGGTCGGCGAGCACACGCATGGCTACATCACTTTTTTCCATGGTGCCTTTGTAGGCAATGCCGCTTTTCTGCTCAATAAAGCTGATGATAGGCATGAAAACATCTGTGTCGTAGTTCGATTTTTTGCCTTGAATGGCCATGCATAGGCGTTCGAAACCCATGCCAGTGTCCACATGTTTATCGGGGAGAGGTTGCAGGCTGCCATTGGCCATGCGGTTAAACTCAATAAACACATTGTTCCAGATTTCCACCACTTGCGGGTGGTCGTTGTTCACCAAATCTTTACCGGGTGTTTTGGCTATTTCTTCATCGGTTCTCAGGTCTATGTGAATTTCGGTACAAGGCCCGCAAGGACCTGTGTCGCCCATTTCCCAAAAGTTGTCTTTTTTCGATCCATTCAATATGTTCGATTCTGGCAAAACCTGCTTCCAATAGTTTCTGGCTTCTTGGTCTGCCGGAAGATTTTCTTTGGCGTCGCCTTCAAAAACTGTGACATAAAGCCGTTCTTTAGGCAATTTGAACACTTCGGTGAGCAGTTCCCAGCTCCAGGCAATGGCTTCTTTCTTAAAATAATCGCCAAACGACCAGTTTCCCAACATTTCGAACATGGTGTGGTGGTAAGTATCCAGGCCTACTTCTTCCAGGTCGTTGTGTTTGCCGGAAACCCGCAGACATTTTTGCGTGTCGGCTATGCGTTTGTTGGGTGCTACTTTGTTGCCCAGAAAATAGTCTTTAAACTGATTCATACCCGCATTGGTAAACATGAGGGTTGGATCGTTTTTAACAACCAATGGTGCCGATGGGACTATTTGATGACCTTTACTTTTAAAAAAATCGAGAAAATGCTGCCTGATCTCGTGTGCTTTCATGTATTCTTTTTCGATGAAACGGGAATGCCCTCCCGGAAGAAGCCGCAAAAGTAGAAATAATGAATGGAAGCTGAATGGTTTTTGGCGATATCGACGATAGGCGTCCGGTGCCTGATGCGTAATTTGAACTTTGCCATCAATTGAATACTTTTCCCACTTCAACTCCACTGATTTTTTTGCCATGATCTACAACCATCATTATTCCCGATTGAATGCTTACAATGCCTGGGCTAATTCGAGGGTATTTGAAGCATTGGAATCTGCCTCATTCCCCGTTTCACCCACAGAAACATTTGCGCATATTTTGGGCGCCGAATTCATTTGGCTTGAGCGTTTTAAAGGTGGTTTTCCTGCCGCTTTTCCTTTGTTTTCGCCTGAACACATGAAAAGCCATTTCGCTCAGTATGAACAGGAAATGGAATTGAAAATAGCCTCATTCCAAGAAAGTGAATGGGCCGAAAACCTGGAGATTAAAAACATGAAAGGAGATGTGTATCTGCATTCACGAGCCGATATTTTGACACATTTGTTTAACCACGCTTCTTACCATCGTGGACAAATTTCTTCGAAACTTCGGGAGGCAGGTTTTGCACCGAAAGCCACCGACTTCATACTGTTTTGC
>JBBRCC010000150.1:0-6273 GCA_038205175.1 Cytophagales bacterium
GTACAGGGTGCAAACCGTTGGCGGAAGGTGCCTGTTCAAAGATTCAGTCCGGGTAAACTTTAGGGGAGAATCGACCACCGACATTGGCCTGGAAGAAGAAAATGGGCAAACCATTGGAGAAACGGTTTCAGGTTTTCCACCATTGACCATCAATGCCACCACGCCAACAGAGTTTTGCGCCTATAAATGGTTTTTAAACGGAGATTCCATCGGCCTTGAAAGAAACCAAACAATAATTTTGTCTGAACCGGGAACAAACACCATCCGGGTGGAGGCTTGCGATTTTTCAGGCTGCAAATACATTGGCGAAAGGCAAATCCGGTTCGAAAACGGCATCATTCCCAATGTGGTCACCCAAAACAGCGATCGACTGAACGACTTTTTCGAAATCCGCAGCAGCAGCACCAAAAAGCTTAATATCTACAACCGCTGGGGCAAAACTGTCTTCCAGACCGACAACTACCAAAACAACTGGCCAGCCACCGACGACAAACCTGGTACGTATTTTTATAGGCTGGAAATGGGAGGGAAAATTTTCAATGGCTGGGTAGAGGTGGTGAGATAGGGAAAAGTAAGAAGGCTGCATGCTCCCAACTTTACATGTAGGCTAGCATGCTGAATTTGCGTTACTCTTGTACAGCAATGCTATACTTCACAGCGTGCCTACCTGCTTTCACTTCTATGCCTTTCATTTTCACCATGGAATAGGCTACTTCTGCCCCAAAAAAGAAAATCCAACTGGAATAATTGATCCAAACAATTAGGATAATAATGGAGCCTGCTGCGCCATATACGTTGTCTAATTTGCTATGTCCCAAATAATAAGCGATAATAGATTTTCCAATCATAAACAGTACTGAGGTCACTATGGCGCCTACCCATACCCAACTCCATTTAATAATGGCATCGGGCAAAAACTTAAATATCACAGCAAAAAGTAAGGTTAAAACAAACAAATTGAGAGCGTGTTGTGAATATTGGAGCATCAGCAAACTCACCTCGCCCAGGTAGTTGGAAAGAAACTGGTAAAACCCGCTGATGATGGTGCTTACCAAAACAGAAATTGTGAGAATGACGCCAAACAGGATGATGAGCCCAACAGCCACCAGTTTTTTAAGTAGAAAATTTGCAATGCTTTTTTCTGGCCTAACCTGCATTTTCCAAATGGTATTCAAAGAGTTTTGAAGTGCCGTAACCACTACTGTTGATGAAAAAATGAGTGTGGCCACACCCACCCATGTAGAAAGAGAATCAGGCCTGCCCACATAGGCATTTTGTACTGCGTTTTGCACAGCCAATGCCGAACTTGATCCCACTATACTGCTGATTTGGGCAAATATTAAACCTGAAATCGCCTTTTCACCTAAAAAATAGCCTGCGGTGGCTATTACCATCAGAATAACAGGGGCTATAGAAAAAATGGTGTAGTAGCTCATGGCCGCCGAAAGCCTGAAACAATTGTCCTGATCCCAGTTGGAAAACACCAGCTGGAAAAACTTCCACACTTTTTTTAACATAATTCTATCAATCTTCACCACGAATACCAGTTATTTCGAACCGCAAAGTAATACCTCAAATTTTAAGAAAGGAAGATAGCTATGTCTACAGCTAAATCTGAGTCGAAAAGAATAACCACAAATGTGCTTCAGGAAATGAAGAATGTGGGACAAAAAATTGCCATGCTTACCGCCTATGATTTTAGCATGGCCCGCATTTTAGATGCTGCCGGCATTGATGTGTTGTTGGTGGGCGACTCAGCGTCGAACGTGATGGCTGGTCATGAAACAACGCTTCCCATCACCTTGGACCAAATGATTTACCATGCCAGTTCGGTGGTGAGAGGTATTCAACGGAGTTTGGTGGTGGTAGATATGCCTTTTGGGTCTTACCAGGGCAACTCCTCCGAAGCCTTGCGCTCGGCCATCAGAATCATGAAAGAATCTGGTGCGCATGCTGTGAAAATGGAAGGTGGACAGGAAATTAAAGAATCTGTTTCCCGCATCTTATCAGCAGGTGTGCCGGTGATGGGTCACCTCGGTTTAACACCTCAATCTATTTACAAATTCGGAACCTACACCGTTAGAGCCAAAGAAGAAGAAGAGGCTCAAAAACTGATTGAAGATGCCAAAATATTGGAAGCTTGTGGCTGCTTTGCCATTGTGGTAGAAAAAATTCCGGCCAGTTTGGGTGCTCTTGTGGCCAGGACTGTCAACATTCCTGTGATAGGTATAGGCGCAGGCCAGCATGTAGATGGTCAGGTGTTGGTCACCCACGATTTATTGGGTATCACCAATGAGTTTCAACCCCGCTTTCTTCGCAAGTATGCCAACCTGCATCAAATCATTTCCGATTCAGTAACTCACTACGTTAAAGACGTAAAAGCCAAAGAATTTCCCAACGAGAAAGAGGGGTATTGAACTTGTATAGCGGAAGAAAAATTAGAATCCTGCCAGCAATTCCTTCAAAACCGCTTGTGCTGCAAACTCCCGGTTGGCTGCTTGTTTTATCACGATAGAAGCTGGGCTGTCCAGCACATCATCAGCTATGACAAGATTTCGCCTCACAGGCAGGCAGTGCATCACCTTGGCTTGTGGTGCGTTGGTTAGTTTAGATTGGTCTACTGTCCAACTTCGTAAGTGAGAAGCCGTTTGGCCATAGTCGTGGTAGCTGCTCCAGTTTTTTACATAAATGAAATCAGCACCTTCAAGGGCTTTCATTTGGTCATATTCCAGTGTGGCGCCCTGGGCAAATTCTGGAGCCAACTCAAAACCATGCGGTTGGGCAATGGTTAAATCATAGCCCGCAGCCAGCACCCATTCTGCAAAGGAATTTGGCACAGCCTGAGGAAGCGGCTTGATGTGAGGCGCCCAGGTCATCACAATTTTAGGTTTGGCAGTTTGCTTGTGTTCTTCAATGGTTACCAAATCTGCCAGGCTTTGCAAAGGGTGCCTGGTAGCAGATTCAAGACTGATAATGGGTTTGCCGCTCAGAGAAATGAACTGGTTGAGCACTTCTTCAGCATAGTCTGCTTCACGGTGTTGCAGTGCTGCAAACGACCTCACACCAATGATGTCGCAATATTCGCCCATCACAGGAATGGCTTCTTTGGCATGTTCTACTTTGTCGCCATCCATCACCACACCATCCCGGGTTTCGAGTGCCCATGAATCTTTGTCTATATTCAACACCATAACATGCATACCCAAGTTGTAGGCAGCCTTTTGGGTACTCATGCGGGTACGCAGGCTGGGATTGAAAAAGACCAGGCCTAAGGTTTTGTTTTCGCCTAATCGATGATGGCCAAATGGATCTTTTTTGAAGACCAAACTGCTTTGAACTAAAGCTTGAATATGGGCAACATCGTTTACTGAGGTAAACTGTTTCATCTTGGGTTGAATCGGGTTCAAATATATCTGGATTGGTTTTATTTTATAGAAATGTTACACCCTTTCGATCACCACAGCATAACCCTGCCCCAAACCGATGCACATGGTACAAAGCGCATATTTTTTGCCCGAAAGTTGCAATTCGGTGGCTGCCGTAAGGAGCAACCTGATGCCCGACATGCCGAGAGGATGCCCCAGGGCTATAGCCCCACCATTCGGGTTAATTCGTGGATCGTTGTCTGCCAGCCCCCAGGAGCGAATGCAAGCCAACGATTGGGCAGCAAAAGCTTCGTTAAGTTCAATCACATCCATTTGTTCCATGGTGAGACCTGCTTTGGCCAAGGCACGATTGCTGGCTTCTACAGGGCCAATGCCCATTATTCTCGGTTCAACGCCAACTACGGCAGAACTCAAAATCTTCGACATGGGTGTTAAATTATAATCGTTCACTGCTTTTTCTGAAACCACATACAGTGCTGCCGCACCGTCGTTAAGTCCGCTGCTGTTACCCGCAGTTACGGTTCCGTTTTGAGGTCTGAAAGCTGGTTTCAGGCTGGCCAGTTTTTCAACAGTTGTGTCGGGTTTTATAAACTCATCACGAGTAACCAGTATAGAATCTCCTTTTTTTTGCGGAAACTCTACCGGTACTATTTCCTTACCCAGTCTTCCATTTCTTTGGGCTCCGGCAGCTTTCATTTGACTATTGAAGGCAAAAAAATCCTGGTCTTCCCGGCTGATGCCAAACATATCGGCCAGATTTTCTGCTGTTTCTCCCATGCTTTCTGTGCCATAGAGCGACTTCATTTTTGGGTTCACAAAGCGCCAGCCAAAGCTACTGTCGTGCATTTGAACATCGGTGGCAAAGGGCGAAGTGGCTTTGCTTATCACATAAGGTCCACGGGTCATGTGTTCCAAACCTGCTGCAACCATTACGTCCCCATCGCCAGCCACAATGGCCCTGTGCGCATGTATAGCAGCCGACATGCCTGAAGCGCACAGCCTATTCACTGTTTCTCCAGGAATAGAAAATGGCAAACCAGCCAGCAGCAAAGCCATTCGGGCCACATTTCGGTTGTCTTCCCCTGCTTGGTTGTGGCAACCCATGATTACATCGGCAATGCTATTTGCAGGCACTTCCGGGTGTTTTTCGATAAGCTTTTGCAAAACATAGGCTCCCAAATCGTCGGTTCGAAAGTCGGAAAGTGCACCCTTGAACCGGCCTATTGGTGTACGCACACCACCCAGAATATACGTTGAAGTCATGCTGATAAATTTGGCGAAAGGTAGAGGTTTTGCATGAACCCTTTCACTTGCATTGTTTTTAAGAAAGGGTAAATAATGAGCAATTAAATCGATTCAAGTAGCTACCAAAGATTGATTTGTATGGTAGTTTTGCCACATAACCCAAAGATATTTTCCAGGATTCCGGCAGTTCAATATTTGCCAAATCGAGCCCACTGCCTAAGGATTTTTAATTCGGAAGAGCGTTGGTTTATATCTTAGTCAATAGCTTTTTATTGTCGATGATGAATTGCTCAAATGTTATTGGTTGCTGCTTGGTGATTTTCTCCACCCAGTCAGTTGTTTCAGGCTCGTTTTGAAATCTTGGAAAATAGTGAAGCATAATCATCACAAGTATGAGCATGGTTGGCACTTTTTCCTTTCTTTTCGACAGAAAGAAACTGAGCAGGTTTGGAGATATAAAATGAACCTCGATCCCCAATTTACCACTCAGTGCCTTGGCCATTTCCGAAAAGGTTAGCTTTTTTGTGTTTGTCAATTCATAAGATTTATTGATGTATTGGGCTGTATTTGCCAAAACACTGCCTGCTACAGCGCCAATGTCCCGCACATCTATCAAAGTGAATCTGGCATGGCCGGCAGGCAAATAAATCCTTCTCTTGTTCACCAGATCATGGAGCAGGGTAGTAGTAAAGTTTTGCATAAAATAGGCTGGTCGCAGAAAGGTATAAGGTATGTTGCTGTCCACAATGAGCTTTTCAATTTTGTGATGCGGAATGATCTTACTTTTCTCAACCCCTTGAACCGAAAGGAAAACGATGTGCTTCACGGCTTGGTCTTGACAAGCTTCTATGAGCGGTTTGAAGTATTTTTCGACTTCAGATATTTGTGGCGGGCGTAGCAAAAAAAGTACATCGCAGTGGGTTAAAGCCAGTTTATATGACCTGGAATCAGTAAAATCGAATGGTACCAACTGCAAATTGAAATCGGTTAACATGGGTTTATCAGCCAAAACATCCCTGACTCCTGCATACAACTCGAGCTGATGATCCATTTTTTGCAAAGACCTGAGCACTTCCAATCCCACATTTCCTGTTGCTCCTGTCACTAAAACATTGGTCATACTTGTGGTTGTCTGTTTGTGTTGTCAGATGGTATTGGCATTACCATCGGTTTGTAAATATACAAGGATACATGGCAGTAAAGTTTTCACTTTTATTAGGGTGCGGCCTTTGTTGGAGTTGAGGCCTTTGTTTATGTTTTTCACCAACAAATCCCCTTCTACTTCTTTACTACGAAAGGCTAATGAGGTTTTACTTGAAAGAATAGTCGGTGAAAACACCAACAATAGCCAAAAACATATTGTGCAGCCCCAACCCGAGCACTGGCCCGGTGCAGTGGTTTGGCTTGCCACCTGGCCGGCACAGCATGTTTCTCATCAATGCCAAAGGGCAAACTGTGCATACCCAAATGCTGCAAGCAGGCTCAAACACTGTGTTCACGGGGCTGCCATCTGGCATCTACCATTGGCAACTGCCAGCCTTGGGTGCCAAGGGTAAACTGGTGTTGGAGTGAAACAGATGAAGATTTTCGCCTTTGCGGGTGTTTTCACCCGCAAAACTCAATTGCTCCAATGTGTATCCTC
>JBBRCC010000151.1:0-6114 GCA_038205175.1 Cytophagales bacterium
TCGGGTTCCTAATGCCAGACCTGCTTTTGGTCGGATGGAAAAATTAACAAAACCGTGGCTTTTTTCTTCGTTCGTGTTGCTGTCGGGAAGCAGTATGTTCTTGAATGTCCAGGTCAAAACCGGCCTTCCTTTACCGGAAACCGTGAAAATATAAGGATGTGAAGCAACTCCGATTTGTAGGCTGGCAATGTCCAAGTTTTGATCTAAAGTATCTACCAAAACTACTTTAAATGCGGTATCTGATCCTGTGTTTTGGAAGCGGATTTTGTAGTCGAAAGAAGTCCCTGGTTCCACATTTCCATCGGCACCTATTCCTTTTGGAAACACAAGTTTGTCGTTTGGATCGAACGAATTGGTAACCGTAACACACTCAATATCAACCAGCGGTGATTCGTCGGCAGGCGGAAACATGCCATTGGTGCTGGTTCCGGTAGCACAATTGGCCTCGGCTGCAGCAAAAGTTGAAAGTGGGTGGTTGGCTGATTGTGGCACCACCAAACGTGCAAATCCCACAGGAGCATTGGTTGGCAAAGTAACAGACATGGTATTGTTTGCCGACAACTGAAAAGGAGATTGAAAGACCAAAGAGGAATCAATAAATATTTGGTATTGAGAAGTTGAAGCCATGGAACTTCCTGTGTTTCGGATCCTAAAGCGAGTTTGGCCTGTGGCAAGACAGCTGCTAGAAACCTCCAGATTGGCGCCATCCCAGTTTGGAGATTGGAGAAGGCAATTGGGAATTTCTGAAATCCAGGCCTTTACACATTGAAGTGTACCGATTATATGAGCGATAGAATCACATCCAATAGAGTCGTTTATTGTGAAATTAAAACTTTCACCCGGTTGCAGCTTTTTCAATCTGAATACAAAAGAAGAATCGTCAGAATTAAAAGTGTAGGTCATGGAGGCAGAAATAAGATATAATCTTGGGGCGAGCCTGATATGAACCGGCAGGCTATCAGTTTCCAGATTCCCTTCATTTCGAACAGTAACCAAAATGGAACTAATTCTGCAAGGTCTTAATAAATTATGCTGAACTATTATATATGGTATGGCACAAAGTTTTTTGTTGTTGATAAAGTCAATACCAGGAATCGTATCCAGAAAGCCATTGACTACCAGCGGCTGACTAGCATTCTGTACCGGGCAAACCTGGGAGGATAAATTTCCAAATAGGTAGGTAGGCAAAATTTGTTTTACAGCGTAGCTCCCAGAGTCAACCCTTATGGCAAGATTTCCCTTATTATCTGTGGCGCCATAAAATTCACCAGGTTCGGTTACCACAAGCATCTGTCTCAATCCCAATTCGTTTGAGTCCTGAATGCAGTCATCGTTCACATTTCTAACAATGCGGCCTGTACTTACATATACATTTTTCCCTGTCCATTGGTCAGATGTCCAGATTCCACCATTGTAACCACCCACAAGTATGGGCTTTCCTTGCTGCAAAAGCAAACAATTGTATAAACCTGAAGGCAGAGAAAAGAATACTGACCATGTCTTTCCACTATCAAGCGTTTTGTAAATGCCAGCTGGATTAGAACCGATACCTAAGGTAGTGCCATATCCAACGGCATGGTTTGCGAAATTTAATGACTTAAAGACATACGGAGTTTGAGGTCTGGCCACCACATTTTGTCCACCATCGAAGGAGGCCAAAAGCCCTGCTTGATAAGTTTCTAAATAAAAGGTATTGGAGTCAACAACGGCCAGGTCGGTTGGATAGTGAATGGTTTGAAATTGAGTATTTGATAGCATTTGTCTGATACTACCTCCCTGTTTCAACTTATAGACCACTGTATTTCCAAATCCACCTGAATTATCACCTTTCCCCTGGACTAAATATCCTTGATTATAATTAGTGAACACTACTTTGAGGAAGGATGGAAAAAATATTTGGCTAAATGGTTGAGAAAGGATTAGCCAATTTGCTCCTCCATCGACGGTTCTGGCAAAACCCATTCCATGGGAAGTGACCCAACCTGTATCAGCATTTAGAAAAAAAAGATCGGTGGTTGACCAATTAGGGAGTTGGAAGCTGAATTTATCCCAGGTGGCTCCTCCTGTTTTTGTTCGGTAAATGTTTTGCGCTGTGGCGATGTAGCCTTTATTCGGTTTCGGGAAGAGAACTTTTATTGCTCCAACTGGCCAGGTAGAAGTATCAGGTTGAACTCTATTCCAACTAATGCCCTTATCGTCAGAAAAATAGGCATCATTAGCAGTTACCCAAGCCCTTGAAGGCCCTTGAAGAAACGTTGAAGTCACCTCAGAGGAAAATCCCTGGTTTTGCTTTTTCCAAGTGGTACCACCATCTGTGGTTTTAGCTAATAGTCCGCCCGTCCCTGCCAAATATCCTTCATTCTGGTTTAAAAATCGGAATGAGGGAATACCTGAAAATCCGGTGGGGCCAAGATACGTCCAGGAATCTCCTCCATTTGAGGTGGTGTAAAAATTGGAAAATACATCCACAATCCATCCCTGTTGGTCGTTAAGAAAATAGAGGTTATACAATCCGGCATATCCCCATATTGGGTTGGGTAAGAAGTTAGATTGCCAGTTCTGACCACCATCTGTGCTTTTATACACCATTCCTGAGTCAGCCGTAACCCAAATGGAATTACCACGGCAAGCCATGTTGTGGAGGTTTTTGGATGATGGGATTACGACTTGTCCATTTGACTGACCTGAGTTAATAGAACGAATCAAATAGTCCCCAAAGGAAGAAATACCCCATATTGTAGTTGGGTTTGCGGTCTTAATTAGTCGATTTCCAAAGTTGGGACCCATATCAACCCATGAGGTTCCACCGTTTGTCGTTTTATACAATCGGTTTCCCATAGCATACCCAATTTGATCAGAAAAAAAAGAAACACGAAGAATGTCTCTGCCAGCACCCCAAGATGTATTGACCCAAGAAATTCCTCCATTGGTAGTTTTTAATAGATTTTCGGTATTGGTTGCGAGGAAGCCAACATTTGCAGTTGGGAAATCAACATCAGCTACATTGGATGTTTGTGCCCAGGGAATGGTGGTTTTTGTCCAAAAATTACCGCCATTTTGTGTCAGGGCAACTTCATTTCCTAAGGTGGGAACCGCCAAAGCTGTTTGAGAAGAAGAAGGAAAAATTCCCCTGTAAGTGGCACCTAAAGGCTTTGGATTCTGCAGTGTCCAGGAATTTTGTGCTCCAACCTTTGTGAATGAAGAAACGAACACAATTAAAAGAAGAAGAAAAGAAGAATATAGTTTCATTTTATTTAAAAGTAAGTTTTCAAAAATTAAGACTCCCCCCAAGCCCAAAACGCTTGAAGGGAGCCCAAATTTATTTTTATTCCAATACCAGCTTCTGCGTCTGCACTCCTTGCTCAGTTTCCAACTTCAACAGATACAAGCCTTTGGGCAAAGTAGAAACATTGAATTGGTTCTTTCCTTTTCTGACTATTTGTGTCAATATGGTTTCTCCCAAAAGGGTCACCACCTGAAGTTGGCCATTTGCAATTGCTACCATTTCAAAATTTCCTTTCGACGGATTGGGATAGATAATAAAAGTTTTTGACACCAATGCTTTTGGGTTTGAAGTAATCACCGAATCCACGATGCCTGGCACCAAAGTCGGCCTCCAAAGGGTGTTCACGGTGGTGTTGGTTCGAATTGGATCGTTGAAATCGAAGTAGATATCCGCAAAGTTTTCCAATCGGGTTCCTAATGCCAGACCTGCTTTTGGTCGGATGGAAAAATTAACAAAACCGTGGCTTTTTTCTTCGTTCGTATTGCTGTCAGGAAGCAGTATGTTGTTGAATGTCCAGGTCAAAACCGGCCTTCCTTTGCCGGATACTTTGAACCCGACCGGATGCGATGCGATGCCAATTTGCAAACTAGCTATGTCAAGATCCATGTCCAACGTATCGACCAACACAACCTGAAAAGCCGTATCAGTTCCTGTGTTTTGAAAGCGGATTTTGTAGTCGAAAGACAAACCGGGTTCCACATTTCCATCGGCACCTATTCCTTTCGGAAACACAAGTTTGTCGTTGGGGTCAAAAGCATTGGTCACGGTTATACATTCAATATCAACCAGCGGTGATTCGTCGGCAGGCGGAAACATGCCATTGGTGCTGGTTCCGGTAGCACAATTGGCCTCGGCTGCAGCAAAAGTTGAAAGCGGATGGTTGGCTGATTGCTGCACCACCAAACGTGCAAATCCCACAGGAGCATTGGTTGGCAGGGTTACAGACATGATATTATTTGCCGACAACTGAAAAGGAGATTGAAAGACCAAAGAGGAATCAATAAATATTTGGTATTGAGAAGTTGAGGCCATGGAACTTCCTGTGTTTCGGATGCTAAAGCGAGTTTGGCCTGTGGCAAGACAGCGACTGGCAACTTCTAGGTTTGCACCATCCCAGTTTAGAGATTGGAGCAGGCAATTTGGAACATTTGGAATGACGGCTTTTATGCATAGAATCAAACCTGTGAGACCATTTGGATCGCAGGTAACTGAATCAACAATTGTAATTGAAACAGATTCAAAAGGCTGTAAAGACCTGATTTTAAATCTAAAAGTTGAATCAATAACATTGTAATTGTAAATGGCATTGGCTGAAATGAAATGGAGTTGGGGTGGGAATTTGATGTGGACGTATTCTGAGTCAGAGGCGATGTTGCCTTGGTTTTGGATTCTTACAATCAAAATACTTTTCATACAAGGCCTTAGGTTGTTTTGAATAAGAGAAATGTTAAGTATTGGGCAATTTTTAACATCATTGATAAAATTATTCTCATTTAACGAATCTAATTGGCCATTAAAAACTAATGGAATAGGGCTGTTTAAGGGTGGGCAAAATTGAGATTCCAAATTATTTAAGAGGGTAGGTATTACCTGGCTTAGTTGGTAATTTCCAGAATCAATTTGAAGGGCAAACAAACCCTGTTGGTTAGTGCTCGCAAAATATGAGCCCGGATTAGCGACAACTACTTTATATTCAAGTCTTTCCTCAAAAGGATCTTGTATGCAGTCCTGGTTGCTATTTTTTACTATCCTTCCGGTTGCAACAAAGTTTTCTTTGCCTGACCATAAATCATTTGTAAATAGGCCAGAGGAATTATTCCAGATTACGACTGGTCTTCCTTGCGAAATTAGCATACCATTTAATGGCCAGAACTCATAAGGAAGTTCATTGAAAGTCCAACTATTTCCACCGTCATTAGTATATGCTAAGCCAGCTTCACCCAGACACCAGCCAACTAAAGGAGTTTGAAAATTTATTTGATATGTATTATGGTGTGGGGAGAATACTGTTTGCCAGCTTAAACCTCCATCACTGGTTTTTATAATTTGGCTGGTGGAAGTGCCTATCCATGCATGGTTCTGATCCAAAAAGTGAAGGCAACGACCATAAGTTCCCTGCTGGTCAATTATCAAAGAGTCAAATGAAATACCACCGTTTTCTGACATTGTAAGATAAGTTTCTCCACCGGAAACCAATTTATAACCTTTTGAGGGTGAAATGAATTGAACATCAATACCGTATGACAGGTTTGACAGCATTTGCCACGTATTTCCACCATTAACAGTTTTAGCAAAACCAGTCCAACCTAATGCCCAACCTGTATCTGGACTAATGAAATTAAATCTGGAAGGTACAAAAGGAACTGGTACTCTTGCCCAATTCTGGCCCCCATCATTAGTTTTGTAGATAAAGCCATTTCCTCCAATATAACCTTTCATGGGGCTTGGAAAACTGATTAAATTAAAGTCTGAATTAGAGTCAAGTGGAACTTTTACCCATGTTTTGCATTTATCATCAGAGTATCGCACCAAACCTTTTAAACCAACAACCCAAATCCTGTTATAACCTTGAAATGCAGCCCCATTTATGGTGTTGATAAATCCTTTGGTTTTTATTTGCCAAGAGTCTCCCCCATCAATTGTTTTTGCTATTAACCCATTGCCACCACAAAGCCACCCCTCTAAAGAATTAATAAAATGAAAGTTTTTAGCAGTTGATTCTCTGGGCGATCCAACTTTTTTCCATGTAATTCCTCCATTTGTAGTCCTAAAAATTTTGCCATAAACAGTTAACAGGTACCCAGAACCAGCATTCAGAAATTTTACCT
>JBBRCC010000152.1:0-5952 GCA_038205175.1 Cytophagales bacterium
AATCAGAAAATAGCTCCCCTTTCCATGTCCCATTTAGGTTTGGGCGGTTTAATATTTTATTAAATATTGCCAATTTCCATAGCCATTTTATGTAAAGTATCCAAAAAAAAGATGTAATCGTTATTCCAGAACTGACTCCCCTAAAAACAATACTAGGAGTCATCTCATTATTTTTACTTACAATCAATAAGTATAAAATTGCAATCACTGATGCAATCGCAATTGAAATTTTGGCAATTGTAAATAATTCTTCTTTTTTCAAAATTTGATGATTTTATGATTACGTCTTAAAACACCATCTCCCCACTCCCCTTCAACCACTCCTTAGCCTCCAAATAATTCGGCATTTGCACCTTCACAATATTCCAAAAGCATTCAGAGTGATTTAGTTCAATGAGGTGAGCAAGTTCGTGGATCACGACGTAGTTGATGGCAAATTGAGGAGCTTTGATGAGCCTCCAGTTGAAATTCAAGTTACCCTTGAGTGTACAAGAACCCCAACGGTACTTCAAATCAGAGATGAGAATATTGTTGTATTCCACGCCCAATTGTTTGGCGTACCGTTCGACCAATGGCGCAATTTTCTCCTTTGCTTTTTGCTTGTACCACTGATCCAAAATGGCTTTCCCATCTTGCAAATTTTGCTGTGAGATGAGAAACTTGCTGTGAAAGGTAATTCCTTCCATTGGCTCTTTGACCACATCCAGCTTGTAGTTCTTTCCCAGGTATGGAATTGCCTTGCCGGAGATGAATGGAGACTCCGGTTTGGGGTCTCCAAATTTGGGCGAATAGTTGATTTTCTCGTAAAGCCAAAAACGCTTTTTCTCAATAAAAGCATCCAACGTTTCCCGACTTGTTCCGGTGGGCGCAAGTACCATGACGGTTTTATCCCTTTCGACGATCAAGCCGAGGGTCTTCCTTTTGTCAGAGTATTTTGTGCTGTATGTGAGTGTCATTGTCTCTGTGTGTTAAGCGTAAAGGATTATGTCGTTGTTGGATTTTGCCAGTTCCATAATTCTCGAAATCAAGGCAGGTACTTTCTGAATCATACCAGGAAGCCCGCTATTTTCTGGCGAAAGCAACAACTTCTGAATTTCTGCTTTGAGCCTGTTTTGAGCGGTTAATCTATGCGACTCCCAAAAACCGTTCAACTGCAATTCCCTTTCGAGCAAGTTAGTAAGGTGCTGCGTGATATTCACCAAAATACCAATTTGCTCTTCGCTCAGGTCTTTTGTATCGTACAGTACAGATTGCAAGATTCTGAAAAACGGCATCTGCTTTTTGCGGTGCAAACCATACGTTGGTTTGTTTTCTTCATCCTTGATATTTTTCAAGAACTCTTTCAACGCTTCGTAAATAGCCTCCCAATTATTGGCATTGTCCTCCAGAATTTTTTCGAGGATTTCAGCAAACGACTTGAGCAGTTCCGGGTCTTCAGAAATATGTTCGTCAATGTAACTACGGATCGCATGTTCTATTTCTGCTGCCTTTGTTTTGGCTCTTTTCCTCTTGGATACTTCATCCAGAAACTCATCATCAAGAATCGAAAGCGGTGGTATTTTTTGGTCAATCCCTTTTGAAATCAGATACTCATCGGTGATGGCTCTGAGTTTTGCAGATACACCTTTCATACTCATGCGCTCATCCCTGAAATGCCTTCCAGCCTGGACATTCATTTCTGAAAGCCAGAAATAATCTTTCAGGTAGTCCAATGCTTTCGGATTGGGCAAAACTACGTCCATCGCCTTGGACAACTTCTTGTACAATTGGATGAACTGATAACGCACCTCTTCATCATAAAAAAGGTCGTGGAAAGCGTCAAAGTCATTCAGGTCTTCAATGCCGTATTTTTTGATGAAATCCATTGCTTCCTGGTGTACATGTGCCAGGTCGTTTATTTCTTCGGTCTCATTGCTCAGACAATCCAGGATTCCATCTACTTCTTCGCTATCTACCCCAACGGATTCCTTGTCGCTGTAATGAAGGATAGCCTCTTTCAAGTGGTGGCCTACCCCAACGTAATCAATGATGAAGCCCTTGGTTTTGTCGCCGTTACCCACACGGTTCACCCTTGCAATGGCTTGCAAAAGATTGTGGGCTACAATTACACGGTCGAGGTACATAACCTGCTCGATGGGTGCATCGAATCCGGTGAGCAGCATATTATTGACAATAACGATACCCACCATGCCATTTCCAACGTCCTTTTTTTCGGTGCTGTATCCTAATTTGAAACGCTCAATGATGGTCTTATGCTTGTTTCCATCGGTGAAGGGTTTCAGGTGCGGGTCGTCATTATTACTCCCAGACATAACCACATCCGTCTCTACCTTTTCCAGCAAGTCCAGGTCAATTTTATAGGGGTTGGAAACCCTAAGTGCCGCCACTTTCTTTTTCAAAGCCTCATCTATTTCCTTTTTATACCTGACACATGCTTCCCTTGACGTAGCTACTATTTGGGCTTTAAACCCATTGGCAAAGATGTGTTCCACATAGTGGTCAACCATATCTTCGGCCTTTGCACTAATGGTTTCCCGTGCTTCGAGATAGGCTTGCCTGGTGGCATAACCCAATATTTCCTGTTGCTGCTTGGGATTGTTGTTTTTGAAAACGTCAATGAACTTGGCGTTCATTTGCTCCTTGTCGGTGATGGCCGCATTGTGCGTTCTGCCTTCATATACGATTTCCAGGGTCACGCCGTCCTCGATGGCTTGGCGCATGGTGTATTTATCAATGTAGTCGCCGTAACGCTTTTCCGTTTTTGCAATCGGTGTTCCGGTAAAACCTACATGCGAAGCGTTTGGCATTGCCTTTTGCAGGTTGGCTGCCAAAACGGAATATTGCGTTCTGTGCGCTTCATCAGTCATTACCAAAATACGGTCACTGGCATTCATTTCATCCAGGATACCGTAATTGATGTCTTTCTTATCCTGGAATTTGTGGATCATCGCCATGATGAGGTCAGCCGCTTCTCCAGGTATCAGGTTTTTCAATTCACGAATCTTGTTGGCTACTTTGACCGTGAAGCCAATAGTGCCACTTGTTCCGGTCAACTGCTCTTCCAGGTCGGTGCGGTCGGTAACAAAAACGATTTTCCATTTCTTCAACTCCTCGTCCTGTTTCATTTCACGTACCAGGAACATCATCGTTAGGGACTTGCCACTTCCTTGGGTATGCCAAACAATCCCACCTCTTTCCTTTGGGTTCTTGCCATTTTTCAAGCGTTCCAATATCATTTTGACGGCTCTGAACTGTTGGTATCTACCAACCACCTTGTACATTTTATTGCCGTCGGCTTTAAACAGGGTAAACGACTGAATAAGATCAAGCAGGTTTTGCTTGCTGAACATCCCGGCTACCAAACGCTGTTGGTCGTTGGGAGCGGAAGAACCCGTAACAATGTCATTGACGGTAAGCGGATACGGATCAGTCCAGCGGTAAAAATGCTTTTCTGAATGAGTGGTGATCGTGCCAAATTTGGCAGTATCCCTGCACGTGGCCACCAATATCTGATTGAAGTAGAAAAGTTCTCTGTTGCCTTCGCGGATGGTATCACTCCTCTGCTCGCTATACCTCAACAATTGCTCGATGGCTTCTCCCATCGGGTCTTTGACTTTCGGGGACTTCGCCTCAATGACTGCAACGGGCAAACCATTTATAAACAGGATAATATCGGGGTAGATATGGCTCTCTGTACCAATAATGCGCACTTTGAATTGCGAAATAGCCAGAAAACTATTGTTTGCCCGGTTCTCAAAATCTATGAATTTGACGGTCGGTGATTTTTGCCCGGTTTTGCGGTTTTCGGTGATACTGATATTGCCCAAAAGCATTTCCAGCACGTTCTTGTTGTTTTCGAGCAGGTTTCCAGCGGTGTAGGTAGTGAGTTTGCGAATGGCCTCCTCCATCTGATCGTCTTGCAACCAGGGGTTTATTTGTTGTAATGCCTCCACCAACTTTGGCTTGATGATGACCTGCGAAAAGTTATCTCTCCACGACTCTTCAGCATATTGCACCCCTTCAGAGGGTGACTTCAGGCGAAGTACTTGCCAGCCCAAACCTTCGAGTTGGTCGAGGAGTGGGTCTTCTACGAAGGTCTTTTCGTCAATGTAGTGGCGGTTGTGAGTCATACCGTTTTGAATGGATTAAATGGGTTTCATTTATTTTTTGTTCGGGTTCTTCATTATTAAATACGTTTCTCCTTTCTCTGGAATTTCATATTCTCTATCAATCTCTAATTTGATTTTATTCTTATTGCCATCAAGTAAATAATATCCAGAGTCTTTGGTATTGGCATTTTGAACAAGGTTTAGGTAAACACCATCTTCTGAATAATCAACTTTAGCTGATACAACGTCTGCAAGCACCTTATTCTCATGGTCTCTATATAACTTGTAAATTGTCTGTTCAGCATCTTCATATTCAATCCAAAATTTTATCCTAAGTTCCAAATATCGGATCGGAATTTTACTTTCTCCTCTCAGAATATATGTCCCATCTTTTAACTGAAAAGCAGTAATATCAACATACTTTTCTTTATCAACTTCGTGACCAGCAATCGAAGCATTTAAAAGACTATTGTGTAAACGATTAGCCCAATGGGGAAAGATAGCTCCAATTAAATCTCGTATTACTATTTTTTCGCCCGAATCCTGAAATAAAATTTCGTCAGGATTTACCGTAAAATTTTTATCATCACCGAGAATTTCCACGTTCTCTTCATGCATCAACACCCTCCAATTCACAATTTCTTGCCTTTTGATAGATTTCCTAACCCTTACATTTTCTTTGTGCCAAGAATTAATATCTCCTTGTTTCAAATCTTCTAATTTGTAAAGAAGAATTCCTTCTTTTTCTGCAATGTTGATAGCTCCTTTTTGAAAATCGTTTGTAGAAACAAAAATTGCTTTTTGAACTTGTGGAAGGCTCCGGAAAGTAGAAGCAAAAGCATGCATTTGATTAATTTCGACTCCATCCCTGCCTTTTTCTTTACATTCAATAATGACTCTAAAGGTAAATCGGTCATTTTCAAAATATTCAATTAAAACATCTATTTGTCGGTCATTTCCTGTATCATCTTTGAGGTAAACATCATGCGAAATTTTTACTCTTTCATTGCTTTGAAGAGTATCTTCTATTATTGCTGTTAACTGTTCGATTAATTTTCCTTTACTCATTATATATGGTTTCTGAATGGTGAAATATTAACTTCTCAACACGTACTTTGCCTGTGAGCAGGTCTTGCATGAGGGCGACTTTTTGCCTGTGATATTTTATTAATCCCAATGTAAGTAATTCAATCTCAGCATCTACACCTTTTAGAATTTCAGTTATTTTTTCTTGCTCTTTTGGTTGAGGAATTCCGACTTCAATGTTAAAAAAAACATGCCCATCAACGCTTTCAACTGTTGTCCCAACCTTAACTGCTACTTTGAGAAAATAAGATTCTAATGATTTGAATTTCTGAAATAAAAAGTCGGAAGAAATCCCTTTTTTAGGTACTAATACTTTTAAGTCCTGATTAACCGAAAATTGAGTGTTACTTCTTGCGATTGGAAACGTATGACGCAATATCCCACTTCTAAAAACAAAAATAAGTGATTCAAAAGCGGGGAAAACGGTTTGATTTGTTTCGTTTATAGCCTCTTCTGTGATTTTATAAAAAGAGTCTGTTAATACATCTTCAAGAATGTCTTTTGAAGAATACCACACCCGCTGGGCATTATTCCAAAATCTTTGGACAGATTTCCTTGGCGTTTTCCCGCCTTTCCATTCTCCCAAATCGGATATTTTATAAATCCTCCATTCCTTAGGAATCCTCCCCAACTCACTATCCTTAAACTCATGCGTCTCCTCGGTACGAATATTCCCCTGCTCATCAATGCCACGCGTGAGCAAGTCTTGCATCAGTCCGGTTTTGGTGCGCTCGTATTTAGCTATGAGTTGTTCGGT
>JBBRCC010000153.1:0-5811 GCA_038205175.1 Cytophagales bacterium
AATACTTTTTTAGGAATTTATATTCTTCCCAATGACACGGCCGGATAACAATTGGTATCACCAGTTTCCAAACCTCAAAAGTATTTGCAATACTTTCACATTCCCTATTCCGGAGTAAATCATCCGCTAAATAATCTTTGCTCAACAAGTATAGTATCACATCAGAACTGGCCAATTCCTTAGCGATGAAATTATCTCTGTCAACCCCATAAGGGACTTCACTACTATCTAAAATATCATATTGTTCCTCAAATAATTTAAAATGATCCCTAATTTGCATTTTGTATTCTTCGTCGCTTGGAGCATAAGATATGAAGATTTGAGGCTTAAACTTTGGCAATTCAAGCAATTCGTGAAGTCTAAGTACGATCTTTGATTTTGTACATTCCAGCGTCGACCTTTTCACTTGTCTATATCCCCTTAAATCCCAAAAATCAAAACAAAATCTGCCTATTTCAAAGCATTTAAAACTAGTCGAACAGTTTCCTGGGAAGCCCATAGAAATAGGTTCAATTGATCTTCTTACGCTTATTTCACAAAAGCCCTCCAAAATCTGCCTTAACAGAGATCTTTTATTTTCCCCAGTTGTTTCAACCTTAATTTTCTGAGAATTCTCTAATATTAAAACTTCTGCTGAACCTTTTGCGGCGGTCAGGTATATTCCGGTTTTCCAAATAATATGTCGTCGTTCTTTTTTCAATATTGTAGCAATAGCCTCATGAAGAATTTCCAAAGAGCCATTATTAAATTAAATTATTGATGTTAAATTCTCAATTTGATTCCATTCGTATTCTGGTTTTTTTTCGTCTAAAAGCTCTTTAATGCACTAAGGTGCAGGGGAAACTGTTTCGTTCAAATTTAGTGGCTCAGTTGGATTATCCTTAGCAAATGGGTTTCCTTTCATCAAAACCTTACCAAACCCATAATCATCAGAATTGTAATCAGGGTGCAAGTTAAATTTTGCCTCAATCCATTCTGGCAATTGGGTGATTTGATTGTATCTTAAATCAAGAAATTCCAGTTGTTCAAAATCCTTTATTTCCTCAGGAACAAATTCCATATCCCAATAACCCAGATGCAGACGTGACTGATTTTTATCACGCGCGTATTGAATAACCTGAATCGGGTTTTCAAAACTAGGTCTTTCCATTTTGCAATTTATTTAACGGAAACTTACAAACTGAACCGCCACAACTTCATCTTTTCCTTTCAGGCCGCTAACCCTTACTGTAACAAGTCGGCCCATGTCCTCCGGTTTAAATCCTAAGCCATATCTTAAGGCAACGGTTGGGGTAAAGCCCTCCCGAATAAAAAGTTTAAGTTGATTGGGGGTGCCACAATATATAATTTCAGCATCAATTAGCGCACCTTGTTTTATCCTTCCTTTCAAGTAACGGGGCTCAGGAGGTGCATCGGGAACGGATGCCAAAATCATATCAATCGTTTTTTCAGAGGCTCCTTTCTGTAATGCTGTAGTTGGAGCATTTGTAGGAACGGTGACCCATTCGAGCCAACCGAAAGGAACTATTTCTCCAGGCCGAGTAGCTAAACGTCGAGACTTTGGAAAATCAATATTGTTTGTCGTGGGATTGTACTTTACTTCATATCGTTCCCAATCTTTTCTTTTCTTGCCGGCAGTAGGATTGTCTCCAATACCGAACAATTCCATAATTTCTTTAAAAATTGGTTTATAGAAAGCTGCGATGTGCAACACCCCAGTCATACCCTCAAAGCCAGTAGCATAACCAAAATGAAATCGCAACATACCTTGACGTGAAAGCACTATTGCTGCTCCTGCCTTTATTTGTCGAGCAAACTCACCACGTCGGTCATTGTCGCGTAGGTTTCTTTGCCATTTGTCATAGGATTCCGCCTGCGCGTCGCTAAACTGCTGGACACATTTGAGGATGTGATGAATTGCATGTTTACGAATTTCAACTCGGTCATTCGTGTCTAACAAATCTGAAGTAATACCAAATAGGGCTGCAATTTTTCGTCGCCAGCCAATGAAATGCCGTTCCTTATCGATCATAACGCCGTGATCACCAGGAGTTTTATGTAGTTGAAGTACTACTTCAGCGTTAAAATCCAGATATGTTGTAAACTCTTCACCTGGCTTGACAGATTCTGCAGCAGGAGCCTGGCCTTGGCGTTCTGCCGCGTGGGAATAACGACTCCCCTGCGGCTGTTTTTTTACTAAATAGAGGTCAATGTTTTCGACACCCAAGGCCCCTTCACTAAATGAAGCATCAGAAACGTGTAAAAATCGTAACAGATCATTATGTTCTTCACCTGTTTTCTCCACTCCTCGCTCCGTGCGCATAATGCAATAAAGCGCTTCATGCTCAATGCCAGCACCGAATGTTTTCTTGGCTTTCTCGATTCCAAATTTACCCTCTTTTTTTACATTAATTCGAGCATCCAGGAGAGCTTTGTCTAAAATTGCCTTTATACTTTCATACTCTGCGTGATTTTGTAGGTAATGAAATAACAGGGCTGTGCGTATGCAACCTTTCAAACTGGAACCCGGAAGGTATGGGCGTCCATCTGCTCCTCGCTGAAATCCACGAACTTCCTGTTTCATCTTGTCCGGCATTTGAAGCGGCAATTTAACCACATCTGGCTCTTGCAATAAATCAGTCAAGTCCTTTTCCCGACCTATTTTTCGGGCATATGCTAATAAGTTATAAGAATTACGAAGGTCTCGGATGGTTTGGTTGTAATCTCGAGCGGCAGGTTGGCCAGGTTGAAAGTTTTTTCGCTCCTGCTGGACGGTTTCCATTTTCAATGCAATATCCTCTGCCCAAGCCATAAAGTCTTCTGCATTTGCAACAATTTTCTCCTTGACATTTCCGCTTATTTTTTTTAGAAAACGGTCGAAAACACTTTGCGGAGTACGAAATAGGTTGTTTTGCCAAAGGACATAATCCAACGAGTGCAGTTGCGACCCGTCGCCGATGTGGAGGGGGGTGAGTGTGCGAAGCGTCAACTCAAAAGGCTTCGTAGGAGTAGGTTTTGTCATTGCTTATCCCATTTAAGGTGAACCATAAAGCCAATTCCATAATCATAAACAGGGTGGTCAAGAGATTCGCAAACATACTTTGGTTGTGGGCGCACCATACCCAAATAGCGTCCAGAGAAGCCAAGAGGTTTTCGAAAAATGGAACCTTCGCCAAAATAGCGTCTCGGGTGTTTTTCTAAAAGCACATCGTATTGACCTATATAGCCCTGCCGTCTGACAAGGTTGTATTGCAAAAAACCATTTGGGGACTCAAAACCAGAGAATTCATCTTCGGTTGGGTGGTAAAGCGAAAGATTGAGTAAAGCATTAGTATCGCTCTCAGCGGGCTCAGCCAGCGTGAATTCTTCAATACTATAGTCAAATACACCTTTTCCGTTGGTGCGATCAGCGCCAATACCCCAATGACGAAAAAAGCTTAGCAATGGCTTCAATTTTGCGATGTCGCCCTCAACAAGGAAATATAGTCCAGTATTTATTTCGCCTGATTCATTGAATTTATCTACCCAGGAATATTCGTCGGCATGAAAAAGTTGACCAGCAGATTCATCACCATCTAAAATAGACAGTGTTCCACCACGGAGACGGTCAATGGTGTTGTGGGTCATTGAAAGTGTCTCTTTTCTGGGTGCTGTGTAAACCTTCCTTTCTTTCAATATTTTTTCCGAATTTTCAATTTCTGCTTCCTCGGCTGTATCATTAAACTGTTTTTCTTTGCGAAGCCTATTGAGTAAATCCGTTTCAGTGAATTCACCCTTAAGTATTTTTTCAAAATCAGTTTGACTTACATACCTTATTTTTTTAAAGGCTTTGCGAAGACGGTGGTTTTCCATGGCTTCCTCGGTAGTATCCGAATCATCTTGGGGAAAAGCCCGTAATGGATTAGGGAAAAACAGAATTTTTTGGCCTTCATGCTGTTTAAATGGAAAGGCTGAGGAGATAATAAATTCCGGTGTAGTGTTTTTGTCAAGATAAGTAGCGAGAAACTTGTTAAATGCGCAATTATTGTCGCCATTGCGCCAATCCCATAGATGCCTGACACCCCAACATAGAGTTCCCCAAAGCGTATCAGAGCTCAAATCTGTGGCATAGCCTGACTTGGGGAAAAGATAAACAATATTCATATTAAGCTGAGGTTAAAGAAGTTCCAGGGATTTCCCAAATTATATGATCAATTCCGTTCAAGGTCGCTGGCAACCTGTGGGTTGCAGCTTCTACTTTGGCAATATCGCTTTTATAATCTTCTTTTTTGAGCCATACGGAATTGGCATATTCAAACTTTATTTTTCCGTACCCTCTTGAGCCGCTTTTTCCGAGAAAGTTGTGCTCTAACATCAGCAAGGCCATTCGCAGGTTTTCGATATCATCGGAGGCATCTTTCATATAGTCCACCCCTACCAAGCCCATATCATAAACAGTATAGACCATTTCAAATTCGAACTGTGAATCTGCTGGCACACGCTCTATGAAGCGAGGGTTTGCGGCAGCTGTAATGCGGTTGATAAAATTCTCTGATTTATACTCGGTATAAGGTAATTCTGTATCAAGTCCTTGCCACCAATTTTTAGTCTCTTCTGTAGCGTGGCAGTCTCGCACAATGAGGCGGGAAGGGCCAATCTTTTCAAGGTTGGGTATGAATATTGGCTTTGGTTGCTTTTTATCTTTTCTGTCAGCCCCTATCCCAAACAAGCGCACGATAATTGTTTCGGTGGAGACTTCGCCATTTTCATCCACCTTCCCCAATCCGTATTCCAATAGTGAGCGGAGTTTGCCTTTAAGGGAACTTCCGGGGACAAATGGAAAATTAGTTCGTGGATCACGTATGACAGGAGAGTCTACGCCACCAATTTCCATTTTCTCTTTGCTGCCGCCGATGTGCAGTCCGGTAACGCAGCGGAAGCGCCCCCGGATAATGAAGTTCCCAATAAATTTTGGTAATAACTTTTCTTGTGCCATGATATTGAGCAATGCTTAATTTGTGAGTAGATAAGGTTTTGGCTATTTTTCTCCATCGCCAAAAAACTTGTGGTAAGCAACAATACTTTCAACCAACATGAAGAATTTATGCATTGATTTGCTATCAATAACCCCATCAATAGCTGATTTCATAAAGGGGTAAAAATTGTCGCGCACGGCCCTTTGTCGGCCAGCTGCATATGCTAGTTTAGGTTTAAGCATAGCAAGATCAGCCGCCAGTTCGTCGGTGAATTGGTTGTTGTTACGCGAAAATTCTGCCCGCATTTTGACAATTGCGGAATAAAAATTTCGGATTTGGTTGGTTTTAAGGCCATCTTTAGTGAATTGGAAGGCCATGTCTTCCGCGGTGCGGACGATGTCTTTGGCATCTGAGCTGCTGATGTTATCCATTGTCGATGTTTGATTTTTTTTCTGTTCTAAATTTGAAGAGTGCATAATTCAGGGCTACTAAATAATCACGTGCAAATCTGGAATCTTTGGAGAAGTCAAATGCTTTCAGAAAAAGGGTAACTAACTCTCGTGAGATCTTATCTTCTAAATTTTTTATTTTTTCTTTTGAGAACCCTTGTCTCCCAAAAAAATATCGCAACTTGGCCACATTCTGTGCAAACTGATCCAAGTTAATAGCTCCACGCTTCATATATTGCCCATCCACCATCTCTGATTTTTCATAAAAACTAGATTTCACGATACGAAGCATTCGATAGGCAAGGGCAGATGAAAGCTTGGCATCAGCCCCTTCGCCAGGTGCTAGCCTGTCAAAAAACTTGCTACCATAATCAAGCATCTCCCCATAACTTTTCCAGCCGAGGGTA
>JBBRCC010000154.1:0-5712 GCA_038205175.1 Cytophagales bacterium
TTCCAGCCTGCCCGTCCGGCAGGCGGGCATTCAGATTTATTTGTTTAATGGTCTGAATAACCCAGCCACAAGCAGTCAACTGCTTGTCAATGTTATCTCTTGCTATTTGCTCTGGGTTTTGATTTGCCATTACTTAGTTAGAATTCAATTTCAGTTGGTTAAAGTACGAATTTTCATCTATTAAACGGTCATTCTCGTTCTGTGGCGGGTGGGAAAATTGGCTCTTTTGCAAGCTTGGGTTTACTCGTGGTATATTTATTTTCAGCGGTACTCGTGATTGCTTCGCAGTTGTGTGTCGGCTTGTGCGGCTTGCAAATGTGCCAATTGTGCGTTTGCAGAATTTCAAAATATTTTGTGCGGTGCGGAAAAAAATAAAATACAGAAGGGTCGGAAATGAGTGTCGGTTCAATTGCTGAGGGTATGAGATATAGTCTGTATGTTGGTCACTTGTCAAAATGGTTTGTCTTTGCTTTTATGTTTAAATTTCAAGTCGTTCGTTTGTCGTTGTAACGGTCGTCCTACCATTGCCCATAACTCATAAATACACGCTTATCTCCGTCACATTTACAACCACAACTATTTTTATAACTCCCTTAATTTCAGGATAATAAAAAAATATTCGCCGTTCAGTTTAGCATTTTAGAGTATCGTGTATCCACAGTTTGTCATTATGATATGTTTTTGTTTTTTTTAAGATTCAAACCATCAGGCGGGCTTAAAATTTGAAGCAAATCCCGGCTGCTCACATGAAGGTAGCGCAAGGTAGTGCGTATATCTTTATGCCCCAAAAGTTTCAAAATCATCGTCACGACCGTTCCCTTGTCCAGCAGATGTGTTGCAAAGTTGTTCCTGAGTGCATGAGGGCTACCTTTCTTCATTGCGTTGGTTTCTGGCATTCATTTACAGTTAAGTGAGCAACTTAAGAAAAGGGAGGCTTACCCGTTTGTAATGACATGAACGGGGGCGAAGTGTACACGAATTATCATTCAAATGCCTTGTAAGTGGCTTTTTAGTGATTTAAATAGGCTTTAAAATGTTTTAAAATCGGTTTACAATCCCAAAAAAGCGACTAAGTCGTTGAAAAAAGCGACAGTAGAAGTGCGAAAATCGACTGGCGAAGTCAAGAAATATAGCGTAGAAGTGTGCAAAGCGGCTGTTCACTCATCAAGTATTTCTTCCCGTCTTTTCTTGCCAATTTTTCAGCTTCCCTAGAATTTGTCTCTTGTCAAAATTCTGTCAGGTTTTTTTAAGAGACGACATTGTTTCACGCTCGCCAACAAGCTATGTTTTTTACACCCTTTCTTTTAGCTAAAAGATAACCTTGGTGTTTAAAATTTCTTTGCCCTCAACTTCTATTTATATAAAATTCAATGAAGTTTTAATTTCAACCTGTTCATTTGCAACTCAATCCAGCTAATGCATGAACCACGTTAAAATTGCAATCCTTTTTCTTTTCGTTTCCCTTTCTGCCTTGGCGCAAGAAAAGCGGAAACTTACCCTCGAAGATATTTGGGCCAGCAGAGCCTTTGCTGCAAAATCTGTTGGCGATGTAGCCTGGATGAAAGACGGGAGATTCTACACAGCACTTGAAGAAAACAAAATAGAAAAATACGATGTCACTACCGGGCTCAAAGTATCCACTATATTAGATGGGAACAACATGAACCAGGCTGGTTTGTCGAAGTTAGATATGGATGGCTACAGCTTTTCGGCCGATGAAAAAAAGCTGCTCATTCAAACCCAGACGTCACCTATCTACAGACGTTCGTTTAAATCCGAATATTTTCTTTTCGACCTATCCACAGGCACCTTAGCCAAACTATCGGACGGCGGGCCACAATCTTATGCCACCTATTCGCCCGATGGAAAATGGGTTGCCTTTGCCCGAAACAACAACATGTTTTTGGTAGATGCCACCTCTGGCAAAGAAACAGCCATCACCACCACAGGAAAACAAAACGAGATTATTCATGGCAGTTGCGACTGGGTTTACGAAGAAGAATTTGAATTTGCCCAGGCCTTTTTCTGGAACGAAGACAGTAAAAAAATTGCCTTTTACTCGTTCGATGAGCGTGAAGTGCCGGTGTTCAACATGCAAACCTGGGGGCCGCTCTATCCAAAGGACTATTTGTACAAATATCCCAAAGCCGGGGAGAAGAATTCGAAGGTCGATATTTCGGTTTTTGACGTGCCCGGCCGCAAAACACTTACACTGAAGTTAGGTGCTGAAAACGACCAATACATTGCCAGGATAAATTGGACCAAAAATTCTAACCTGCTTGCGGTGAGGCGCATGAACAGGCTGCAAAACAAGCTGGAGTTGATCCATGCCAATGCTACTACAGGCGAACTGCAGACAGTACTCACGGAAAACAGCCCCACCTACATCGACATCAACGACGATTTAACCTACCTCAACGATGGCAAAAGTTTTATCTGGAGCTCCGAATTGGCAGGTTTTAAGCACCTTTATTTGTACGACATGGCCGGCAAACTTATCCGCCAGATCACCAAAGGCGACTGGGAGGTAACAGATTTTAAAGGTATAAACGAAAAGAAAAAACTGGTCTATTACCTATCGCACGAAGCTGGCACAACCGACAAAAACTTCTATTCCATTGGTCTCGATGGGAAAGGCAAAAATTTGTTGGTAGATAAAAAAGGGTCTGGGACTGTAAATATGAGTCCTGATTTTCAGTATTTTATATATTACTTCAGCAACATAGTGAGTCCGGCCGCCATCACCTTGCACAAAGCCGACGGAGCCCAACTCAAGGTGCTGGAAGGCAACAACGATTTGCGCAAAAATCTGGATGGTATTCTATTGGGCAAAGTAGAATTTTTTAGTTTTACCACAGTTGAAAAGGTGAAGTTAAACGGCTGGATGATAAAGCCTCCGGGTTTCGATGAAAACAAAAAATATCCAGTGCTTATGCATGTCTACGGCGGCCCGGGCCATCAAACTGTGGTAAACGCCTGGGGAGGGCCCAACTACCTTTGGCACCAATATTTGGCACAGCAAGGCTACATAGTGGTTTCGGTAGACAACAGAGGAACAGGAGGCCGAGGCAACGATTTTAAGAAAGCCACCTATGCCAATTTGGGCAAATTCGAAATTGCCGATCAGATAGAAACTGCTAAGTTTTTAGGTGCCCAACCCTTTGTAGACAAAAGCAGGATTGGCATTTGGGGCTGGAGTTTTGGCGGGTACATGACTTCGCTTGCCATGACTGTTGGTGCCGACTATTTCAAAGCTGGCATTGCCGTGGCGCCCGTTACCAACTGGCGCTACTACGATTCGATTTACACAGAGCGATTTTTGAAAACACCGCAGGAAAATGCCTCAGGATACGACAACAATTCACCGGTTACATACGCCGACAAATTAAAGGGAGCATACCTGTTGGTGCACGGAACAAGCGACGACAACGTGCATTTTCAAAACGCAGTTGCCATGCAAAATGCACTCATCAAAGCAGGAAAGCAGTTTTCAAGTTTCTATTATCCCAACAGAAATCATGGCATTTATGGGGGCAACACCCGTTTGCACCTCTATAACATGATGTCTGATTTTGTGTTGAAAAATCTGTAGACCTTGCGAAAAATTGCCAACGAAGAGCTGGGTCGTCTCAGCGCCGAAGATTTTCAGCAGGCCGGAAAATTTCCGTATGTGCTGGTGCTCGACAATGTTCGAAGCCACCACAATGTAGGCTCTGTTTTCAGAACTGCCGATGCCTTTGCAGCAGAAAAAATATACCTCTGCGGATTCACACCACAACCTCCTCACAGGGAAATTCATAAAACCGCCCTTGGTTCTGAAAATTCAATGGCCTGGCAACATGCCAGGGAAGTCCAACAGCTGGTGCTCATCCTGAAACAGGAAGGTTATTTGATTGCCGTTGTTGAACAGACGAACACACCAACGCTTCTGCAACATTTCAAGCCGGAGTCAACCCAAAAAGTTGCCTTCGTTTTTGGCAACGAGATTTCCGGTGTGGCCGATGAAGTGGTTGCGCTCGCCAATGTTTGCCTTGAAATTCCACAGTTTGGCACCAAGCACTCCCTCAATATTTCGGTAGCTGCTGCCGTGGTGATGTGGCAGTTTGTGAGAAACCGCAACAATCCCTGATTCAGGTTTTTAAAACAGATAAAAAAAGCGAAGCCATCGACTCCGCTTTTATCCAGGGTTACCATCTCATCAGGGCTTATACAATTTTAAACAGTTCAAAGGTCTTGCAATTTCAATGATATTGCTATCCCTGATAGTGGTGATATTTCGAATGAAATGTATGGCAAAAGCCAGGTATTGCTCACCATTTTATGTTATTGCTTTGGACTACCGATTTTCACAAACCGGCATTTCTGCCTGCGTTTTAGTAGCTTAGATTAGTGAAAGATTACTTCAACCACTTATCAAGCCAGTTGAAGAACACACGATTCCATAGCACGCCATTTTGTGGTTTGGTGACCCAATGGCCTTCATCGGGAAAAAACAAAAACTGAGAAGGCACATCTTTCAGTTGCGCAACTGAAAATGCCTGTAATCCTTCCCCGATGGGCACCCTGAAATCTTTGTCGTTGTGAATCACCAAAATGGGTGTGTCCCAGTTCTTTACGTATTTATGCGGCGAAAAGGCGTCGTAGCTTTTTGGTTTTGGTTCTTTCCAGTAAGGTCCGCCCATTTCAAAGTCTGAAAAGAATATTTCTTCGGTGGCACCATACATGCTTTCCAGGTTAAAAACCCCGCAGTGCGCTATAAAAGTTTTAAATCGCTTGTTGTGGTTTCCGGCTAGCCAATACACACTGTATCCACCAAAACTGGCTCCTACAGCGCCCAGTTTTTCCTTGTTTACATACGGTTCTTTCGTCACATCGTCTATGGCCGAAAGCAAATCCTGCATGGCCTGTCCGCCCCAGTCTCCACTAATTTGTTCGTTCCAGGCTTGGCCAAAACCTGGCAAACCCCTTCGGTTTGGTGCCACAATGATATACCCTTTGGAAGCCATCAATTGAAAATTCCAACGTAGGGAGAAAAACTGACTCACCATGCTTTGTGGCCCGCCTTGGCAGTAAAGCAGCGTTGGGTACTTCTTCGACGCATCAAAATCCGGAGGGTAAATAACCCATGTAAAAATATCTTTGCCGTCGGTAGCTTTTACCAGGCGACTTTCCACTTTTCCCAATTTTAAGCCGGAAAGCAAACTTGTATTTACCGCTGAAATTTGTGTTTCTGTTCCCTTGACTGGATCAACGGTGAAAATTTCGTTAGGTCCATTCATGCTCATGCGTGTGGTGAGCAGGTATGGGTTTGCCGCCCGATTGGCAAAAGCAATTGCAGTATAGTTATGGTTTCCTTGGGTGACTGGAATAAGGCTTTTTACCTCTTTGGTTGGTCTGAACGAATAGCTGAACAACTGTACTGTTCCTTTAAAATCAGCTTCCACATACAACATATCACCTTTCGACGACCAAACCATGGCATTGGGTTGACCTTCAAATTCTTTAGCTATTTCTGTGGTCTCATTCTTTGCCAGGTCCAGCACCATAATCCTGTTTTTGTCGGCTTCGTAACCATCTCGAGCCATACTGAGCCAGGCCAATTTTTTGCCATCGGGCGAAGGAGTAGGGTGGGTGTCGTATCCAGGATTTGATGCAGTTATGTTTTGCGTTTGCCCGTTGGAGAGGGTGTAGGCATAAATATCGGCATTGGTA
>JBBRCC010000155.1:0-5699 GCA_038205175.1 Cytophagales bacterium
GAGCATGGATCAAGAATCGCAATCGGTTATGGTACTTTTCATTGTGGTTGTCTGCAGCACTGCTCCCATCCTTTTTGTTGAAAAGAGGCTGGTCGAGCATTTTCAGGGATAGATTTGTATCAAAAACAATCCCACAAACTCTCGGCTGCTAGTTTATCAAGCGTGCCTGCGCTGATTTTTACATCTACCTCATACTTTGCGCCCGGCAACATATCGAAGTAGTTTTTGCTGAAATGAGCCTCACCATCGTTGATAAACAGATGTATGTTCTTCACAAATTCAGGTGAGCTCAGCATGACTGTGCTTTTCCCTTCCTTCTGAAGTACTTTCCAGGTTATGTTGGGTTTCGACAGATTTAATGCTTTGGGCAGCAACAACACATGGTGATTCGATGCTTTCAACACGCCTTTCGAATCGGTCAAACGGGCTTCAATATAAACACTGGCAGTATCGGCTCCTCGCAGAAGTTCTTTTTTGATGAAACCTGCCAACAGCTTTGAGGTATTTGTACTCCAGGAAACCTTGATTTTTGTATTGGATTTCACCGTGCCCGAAAAATCTACAACCCGCAAAGCTAGCTCACCGTCGCCAGCTGGAATATTGTCGGTAACGGCATACACAGACAAAGAATCTTTCGCTTGTTTAAATGTGACTAAGAAAGGCTCATTCGCTTTTTGAACAGCATAATGCACGGCCTTCCAACGGCCATAATAGTCTGTACTTGACCAGGAAGCCACTGGCCAGCAATCGTTCAATTGCCAGTACAAACTTCCCATACAATAGGGCATGTTGCGGCGATGAGTTTCTATGGCAAAGCGCATGGCTTCTGCTTGCTGCAATTGGCTGAGGTAGATAAATTGAATGAAATTCTTCGGTTTGGGGTAAAATTGCGCTGCAAACCTTTTGATTTTTTCGTTGCCATTGGTGTGTTTTTGGTGCACATCCATCACGTCAGAATCTTCGTACCAATCTTTTTCTACAGAGAATTTTCTGATGGTTTCAAAGTCAGGAAACGACTGGTAGCCATACTCACTTTGAAAGCGGCTTACGTGGCTTTCATAAGCCCGGTAGTCGCCGGTGCTAAACCAAACAAACCAATCGTGTCTGTCGCCAAAGCCCTTTTTATCTGGCAGGATGTTGTCGTCGTTTGCACTCGGCGAGCTTCGGTGGTAGAATCTTGTGGGATCTTCTTTGGCCACAATTTCGGGTATCAGTTCATGAAAAAGGTATTTGTGATCGTTGTAAATGATGGTAGAATCTTCGTCACTATATGGAATGCGCCCTCGCATCCAGCGTTTAAACCAGCCGGTTTCGTTTTCATTGTTTCCGCACCAAAGTGCTATGCAAGCGTAGTTTCTCAACCTACGAACATTGTAGGTTACCTCTTTTCGCACGTTTTCTCTAAACGCATCTGTGCCTGGATACATGCTGCAGGCAAACATAAAATCTTGCCAAACCATGAGTCCAAGCGAATCGCAGAGCTGGTAAAAATCAGGTTGCTCGTAGATGCCACCACCCCACACCCGCAGCATGTTCATATTGGCTTCTTTGGCTGAGGTGAGCAGATTTCTATACCTGCTTCTGTCTGCTCTGGTCACAAAATTATCGACCGGAATAAAGTTGGCTCCTTTCATGAAAATGGGCGTTCCATTTACCTTAAAATAAAAGCTTTTGCCCCATTTGTCTATGTCATGCACCACGCTCACAGTTCTGATGCCAATCTTTTTTTCTTCTGTTTGCAAAGCTTTTTTCCCTTCGAGAAGTGTGAATTTTGCCTCATAGAGAAAGGCATTTCCCCAACCGCTTGGCCACCAGAGTTTAGGATTTTTCACCCGCATTACCTGCTCGAAAGTATTTTTGCCAGGCATTAAATTCATGGCACTTTGCATTCCTGTTGTTCCTAAAAACGATGAAAGATTGACTGCCAAATTGGTGTCAGCCTCAATGATCCAGCTCACTTTTACCATGGCTTCTTTGGCGTTGGCCTTTAGGGTTTGCACCTGTACATCCCGAATTATGGCCCCTGTCCAGCCTGTAAGTTTCACGGGTCGCCAAATACCTGCTGTGACCAGGCGGGGGCCCCAATCCCAGCCATATTGATAGCCAGCCTTGCGGGTGTATGGACTCAGTTTTACTTTTCCATCTTCGTTGACGGCGGGCAAGGTAATGGGGTTGAGGTAGTAGTCGGCCATGGCTTCTTTGGTAGCCGAACGGAATTTTATCAGCAATTCTTTGTCGCCTGTGCCTATCTGTTTTGTGATATCCCGTTTCCATTTCACAAACATGTTGTCTGCCTTCAAAATCGGATTCCCTTCTATGAATACTTCGGCGTAGGTGTCAAGCCCTTCAAAATCTATTTCCAGGTGTCGGTGCTTTCTCAATGCCTGGCTTGGGTTTAGGTTGGTTTTGTAATCCCAACTTAATTCTGATACCCATTGCACCCATTTTTCGTTGTCACGCCAATATGGATCGGGCAGTTTATTGTTGGCCATCAAGTCGGTGTGGATGCAGCCCGGAACTGTTGCAGGATACCATTTGATGTTATTCGATTCCTTGTATTGCCAATTTTCATGTAGCATTGTGTATTCAGTTTGTCCAAATAGTACCTGGTAAAATATAAGAAGTTGAAACAGAGTGGCCAGAAATATGGTTTTTGAATGCATGCTGCAAATAAATGAAAATCTTGATGTGTCGCTTTTTATCTCAAATCAATTAAAATATTACTTCCTGCAAAAACGAATAGCATTTGGCCAATAATACCTCAAAGAATGCCAACAAATTTACAAACTAATAAAAGCATGAAAAGCCACCAAGCTTTTCCTTGCCTGTTCTCATGAATTTGACTAAACACCTAACACACATATTTATTTTGCCTATGGTGCTCATAGGCATGCTAGCTTGCAAGCGTCAAGGCGTAGAAAATCCTGTGAGCCAGCAGCTTATCGATGAATATAAGAGCATTGCTGGCCCAGTTGAAACAGACAATTACCAATGGCCTTACCAACGTAGGATCGATTTTTTAGATTCATTGGCCAAACTCCCAAGGTTTCAGTTTTTAGAAGCGAGACAGAGGTTTTTGTTTCACAAGGGTCTTATATTTTTTCGCATGTTCAATTATCCCGGTTCGCTCATGTACATGGATTCGGTGCTGAAACTGGGAAACCCAGTTGAAACAGGCCAGGGCGATGTTCAAGTCTATATCGATGCGTTGTATCAGAAAGGCGACGTGTTGAGTGAAAGTGGAAGGTACAGAAAGGCTTATGATTTGTATTTTGAAGCCAAAACTTTCGGTAAGTACAAATTTGAAAACCAGGTTGTGGCTAAATTTTACTACAGAATGGGAATGGCTCAGTACAGACAAGGCGAATATGAGCAAGCCTACAGCAACTTCAACAGTGCATTCTCACATTTCAAACCCGACTCCGTAGATTTTGCATTTTTTTATAGATTGCAGGAGCTGATGAATAACAAGGGCTTGTGTTTGAGCAAAATGGGTAAAATGCAAGAGGCTATCGCCGTTTACGATTCGGCCTGCACGTTCATCGATTCCTACAAGCCTTTATTTAGCCAAAAACTAACACAACTTGAAGTAGCCAAAGCAGTAATAGCAGGCAACAAAGCAGAAATTCTTTACGAAACCGGGAATTTCGAAGCGGCTGAGCCACTCATTATCTACAACATTGAAACAAACATCAGACCCGGCAACGACAACGACGATGCCCGGCGGGCTATGATTTCGCTCGTTGAGTGGTATCAGGATAAAGGGGATTTTTCCAAAGCAGATTATTGGACTGGCCGATTAACGGCAAGTGGAATTGATAAAAACAACCATGGCATTCAGCTTCCATTTCTACAGACATTGGCCAGACAAGCTTATGAAAAAGGCAAGTATAAGAAGGCTGCTGATTTGAGCCAATTGTATCTGCACATGAAAGATTCTTTGCGTGAACAATCAAGAGCAAGCGAAACATTTCATGTGCAAAGCTACGTAGATGCACTGGAGAAAAAACGGGAGCTGGCTCAGCTTGAAGCCACCAACCAGTTGCAGGAAAATCTCATTATTACTTTTGTTATTCTGGGCTCCATTGTTTTGGTGCTTGTGGTCATTGTTGTGGTCAATTTGTTGACCATGAAAAAGAAGAACAAACAACTTCTTCTCCTAAATAAAAAAATACACCGTCAACAGAACGAGCTACAAATATATGTAGCCCAGTTGCAGGAATTGGGGGCTGAACGGGAACGAATCACTGCCATCATTGTGCATGATTTGAGAAACCCATTGGGTAGCATCAAAGCAATGTCTCAATTGTTCGATCGATCGAATCTGCATGTCGAAGATCTTGAATTGGTAGAAAATATTGAAAAAGCCAGCAACAATGCCCTTGAGCTCATGAACGAGGTGATGCACATGACTGATGCCAAAACCAACAAAGTGATTAGTTTAGAACCGACAAATCTGAGCCACTTGCTAGAGCAGACACTTCAGGGTCTTCGACACACCGCAAAAGAAAAAGGAGTGAAGCTTGAGTTTAATTCTACAGGCAGTTTTTACGCCATGGCACAAGAACAAAAACTAACCAGAGTTGTAGAGAACCTTGTTTCAAATGCCATCAAGTTTAGCAAAAATGGAAACAAAGTTCAGTTAAGCATCAAATCAAAAGCAGATAAAGTTATAGTTTCTGTTCAGGATGAAGGCATTGGAATACCCGAAAAGTACCACGCCGACCTCTTTACCTCGTTTACTGCTGCAAAAAGAAAAGGCACAGCCAATGAACCTACTTTTGGTCTTGGCCTTTCCATTGTTAAAGAAATTATGGAGGCCCACCAAGGAAGGGTGTATTTCGAAAGCAAGGAAGGTGTAGGAACCACATTTTACCTCGAATTAACCTTGGCCAAAAATCAGGAAGCAGGTTCTAAGGAGCTTTTGATAGGATAAATGTTTAAATTGAGTTAGGAAGGCAAAATTTGCAGCATTAATTTTTTTGCAAGCCACAGCATTTTTCTGGTATTACTATTTTGAATACAAACCCTTGCACGAAGAAGGTAATTGAAAAATTAGGCATTAATTTAGGTCTTGCCGAAGAAGTAATTATTGACTCATATTCAAGATCTTATAAAGGATTTGCTTTTGTGAGGCGCACGTAAAATTGACTTTGGTGCTCAAAAACTTTTGCCAGGTTCTCGCACTGCCAGCCCAGCTCCAACCCCCGGCAGGAACTAGACAGGCTTTTTCTTAAAGCCACCGCCTTATTTGTGAACTTCGTGTCTTTGTGGCAAACTAAAGCAAGCCATGGCGCAAAGACGCAACCTAGGATTTCTCTGCCGGGTTGGTTTTGTCAAGAGCCAACATTCAAACAAATCATTCTCGAATTATCGGCTCTTTCAGGATTTTTAAATGCGGATGAATATTGGCTAATTTCAGATCAAGCATTCTAATTTGTGTAGCGTTTTCTCTTTCTATGCTCCATATTTTCTTGAGTTGTAGTTTGGGGTCTATGCATGGTTTTGGGGCATCAGTCTCCTGAAAACTCAACAGCTACACCACTGCTTTCGCCTTTCCAGTCTCAAATTATCAAACCTATCTATAAATATTTTTTACATTCACAGTTTTTAAATATTTGTTGGTCGGTGTAAATTTATGCTTTATCGAAATTAATCTTTAGGTACGTAGTTTTACTAGTCAAATTAAAAATCTATTA
>JBBRCC010000156.1:0-5692 GCA_038205175.1 Cytophagales bacterium
GGTTCTGTTGCCTGGTTTAGTCATGTAGCCGATACATTCTACAACTTCGTTGATTCTGCCAAAACCCGAACTGTGCTTACCGAAAGGCGTATTCAGGAACAGCGCTATTCCTTGCACGAAACCACAAAATTTACGGATGACTCTGCTTTTACCTATTCACGAAAACGCCCAAATCCAATCAAACGAAAATTGCCTGGAGGTGTAGCATTAGGGCCGGTTGGGGCATTGCAGGCAATGCGTTTTTTACCCTACGAAAACATGCAAAAATACGATACAGCCAATGTTTCTTTTTTTATGCACAAGCGGACTTACAGGTTGAGAATCGTGTATTTGGGTACCGAAAAAATCAAATCGAAATATGGCCAGGGAGAGGCGTTTAAAGTAACACCTGTGTTGCCGGCCAACAGTATGATGGCTATAAACGACAACGCTTATATTTGGATTTCGGCCGATGAAAACCGCATTCCTGTTCAAAGTAAAGCTGAAACCAGGTTCGGCAACATCAAGGTTGACCTAAAGAAGGTTCATCTTTATTGAAAAAAATCACCTTCGGTGGTAAACTTTTGTGCAAGCCCACCGCCTACCCAAGCCAGTGGCGGATAAAAAGTGATGGAAACAATCCACATCCAAAGCGGATGTTCTATCATGGTCATGTTAATGCCAGCTGCTGCTAGCAAAAGCAAACCGGAAATCATGGTGCTTCGCTGCCAATTGGCTTTATCGATGGCCGATGCAGCAAAACCACCTATAAAGGCCGAAGCCAGCCAAACCAATTGCAACAAAAAGAGCACAAAAAAAGGAATGCTATCAATGTAAGCAGCAAATGCAGCACTGTCGCCTGGTGTTAGATCTGTTGGAGGCGGCTGGATGAAATGAATCAAATAGTCGCCAGCAATCACAGTAACAAATCCGGCTGAAATGCCCACGATAATAGCAAGTAATGTTTTCAGCATGCAGTTTTCAGGATTGATTGAGCCCAGAATAGGCTATTGCTAAACGGGCGCCCAAAAGTGCATTATTTTTTATCAAGGCAATATTTGCTTGTAAACTTTCTCCTCTGGTATTTTTAGCAATGGTTTTTAAAAGAAACGGCGTAATGTCTTTGCCTTGAACACGATGCCCGGCCGCTTCTGCCTGTGCCTGTTCTATAAATTTTTCGATTTCACTTTCTTGTATTTCATCTGTTTTTGGCACCGGGTTGGCTATTAAAACTGACCCCTCAAGACCTAAATCCCATTTAGTTTTGAGCAAATTGGCTATACTTTCCACGTCGTTTAGTTGCATGGGAGATTCAAATTGGCTCTTCGAAGAGTAGAAGCCCGGAAATTCCTTTTGGCCAAATGTGACTACTGGAACACCCAGTGTTTCAAGATATTCCAATGTGAGACCAATATCCAGGATCGATTTAACCCCGGCAGAAACGATGGCTACGGAGGTTTTGCCCATTTCGGTCAGGTCTGCAGAAATATCCATGGTCAACTCAGCACCTCGGTGCACGCCACCAATTCCGCCTGTAGCCAACACCGATATGCCTGCCAAAGAAGCCATCCGCATGGTGGTAGCCACTGTGGTTGACCCGGGCAATTTTTGAGAAACAACATAAGGCAAATCTCTCAAACTCACTTTGGCCACATGGGGCAAAGTTCCCAATTTTTCAATTTGATCTCTGGAAAGCCCAATACATAGTTTGCCGTCCAAAATGGCCATGGTAGCCGGAACAACGCCTTCTTGTCTTGCCACTTCTTCCACAGCTAGTGCAGTTTCCACATTTTGAGGATATGGCATTCCGTGAGAAATAATAGTGGATTCTAGTGCCAGCACGGGTTTTCCTGCTGCCAAAGCTGCTGCTACCTCAGGTGTGATTTGAAGAAAAGGTTTGCTCATTGTTCTTTAATCAGGCTTTTTCTTTGATGGCCAACTGCCCGCAAGCAGCATCAATATCTTTGCCTCTGCTTCGGCGCACGTTTACCACAAGTCCTTGTTTTTCAAGGTACTTACTAAATTTATCTAGCCTGTCTTCGGTGGTGTTCACAAAATCGGCCTCGGTAATTGGGTTGTACTCAATGATGTTGATTTTAACCGGAACCCCTGTCGATTTGACAAAGGCATACAGCTTTCTGGCATCATCGAGACCATCGTTAAAATTGTGAAAAGCGATGTATTCGAAAGTGATTTTGTTTTTCGTTTTTTGGTGGAAGTATTTCAAGGCATCCCGCAGTGCTTCCAGTGTGTTGCTCTCGTTGATGGGCATAATCTGGTTTCGCTTTTCATCGTCGGCTGCATGTAGACTCAGCGCCAGGTTGAACTTTACCCCGTCATCGCCCAGTTTTTTAATCATTTTGGCTATGCCTGCCGTGGAAACTGTGATGCGCTTCGGCGACATATTTAAACCGTCGGGCGAAGTGATGAGTTCAACCGATTTCAATACATTGGCGTAGTTGAGCAAAGGTTCGCCCATACCCATATATACAATGTTTGTGAGTGGATGCTCAAACGTTTCTTTGGCCATGCGGTCAATGGCAACAACCTGATCATAAATTTCTCCAGGTTCTAAGTTGCGTTTTCGTTCCATGTATCCAGTAGCGCAAAATTTGCAGGTAAGCGAGCAGCCCACCTGACTCGAAACACAGGCTGTCATGCGGTCGTCGGCAGGAATGAGCACGCCTTCCACCAGGTTTTTGTCGAACAACCTAAACCCAGCTTTGATGGTGCCATCATGGCTATGCTGTTGGGAGTCGACCGTTAGGTTTTTGATGTCAAAATGCTCGCTTAAAAGTTGGCGGGTGCTGGCAGCGAGATTGGTCATTTGCTCGAAATCTGTGGCCGCTTTTTTCCATAACCAGTCCATGACTTGTCCGGCTCTAAACGATTTTTCGCCGTGCAATGCAAAGAATTGAGCCAACTCCTCTTTGCCGATTTTTCGGATATCTTTTTTGGCATCTGTAGCAACCATGCTGCAAAGGTACCGCTTTATCAGGATTTGATTTGATTGTCTGTTTTTGCAATAGTTCTCCATTGAAAAATGAATTGGCAAAAATTTATCAGTTCAGGCTTTCTCTATCCTTAGTTTTCGTTTACAGAACTGTGAATTCTCAATAAAACAGAGCCTATGCCGCTCAGCATGGACAGGCCCAGAACAGGGGTTTTTCCCTACACATTTTTTCATGTTGTGAAGCATTCGAACCAGGATAAGAAAAATCAAAGTTTGAGTTTTGACACGCATCCTCTTTACTTTGCCCTTCTATAAAACATTTGACATGAAGACCATCGACGACATTTCATTTTCAGGTAAAAAAGCCCTTGTTCGGGTAGATTTCAATGTGCCACTTGACGCTGAATATGAGGTAACTGACCAAACCCGCATTCTGGCTGCTGTTCCCACCATTCAAAAAATCCTGAACGACGGTGGTTCTGTTATTTTGATGAGTCACCTCGGCAGACCGAAAGATGGCCCAACCGAAAAATATTCATTAAAACATCTGGTGCCTGTTCTGAGCTCCGTTTTAAATGTCAAGGTGAAGTTTGCCGACGATTGCATAGGCCAAAGTGCCGTTGATTTGTCTGCCTCGCTACAACCCGGAGAAATTTTGTTGCTCGAAAACCTTCGTTTCTACAAAGAGGAAGAAAAAGGAAATGAAGAATTTGCAAAAAAACTGGCTGCTCTCGGCGATATTTATGTAAACGATGCTTTTGGCACTGCCCACAGAGCCCATGCTTCTACGGCCATCATTGCCCAATTTGTAAAAGAAAAGGCTAGCGGCTACGTCATGATTTCTGAGCTTGCCAATGCCGAAAAAGTGCTCGATAAAATTGAAAGACCCTACACCGCCATTATGGGAGGAGCAAAAATTTCGGATAAAATTCTGGTAATAGAACGGCTGCTGGATAAAGTAGATACACTTATTATTGGTGGCGGCATGTCTTACACATTTTTCAAAGCTATGGGTGGCCACATTGGCAAGTCACTTTGCGAAGACGACAAACTAGATTTAGCCAAAAGCTTAATCGAAAAGGCAAAAGCGAAAGGAGTTAACTTTTTGCTTCCAAAGGATTCGATAGCTGGCGACAATTTCAGCAACGACGCCAACCGCCTGACTGTAGATAATATGGAAATTCCTGATGGCTACATGGGCTTGGATATTGGACCCGATGCCGCAAAAGTATTTTCAGACTCCATTGCCTCGGCAAAAACCATATTATGGAATGGTCCGATGGGCGTGTTTGAGATGAGCAATTTTGCAGCAGGCACCATTGCTGTGGCCGAAGCTGTGGTGAAAGCTACCGAAAACGGCGCTTATTCGCTCATCGGTGGTGGCGACTCAGCCGCTGCAGTAAACAGCCTCGGTTTTGGAGATAGGGTGAGTTATGTGAGCACCGGAGGAGGGGCTTTGTTGGAGTATATGGAAGGCAAAGTGTTGCCGGGAGTAGCAGCACTGGATTGAAGGATTAATATCGTTTTTTTGCAAAAAACACCTCCCGCCATACGTATTCAAAGTCAAAAGCTGGATATCATTCGTTGAATTGAGAAAATCTAAAATCCCGATGTTATTGCTCAACCTGAACAAGTTAAGAAGGCATTTTCATCTGACTGGCGGGAGGCAGCCTAATGCAAGAAACAGAAAGTGTGAATAAAGGATTGAGAGATATTGAATCGGGAAAAACCGTGCTCCGTGATGCCGTCATGCAATCAGTGAAAGAAAAGTACGGGAGATGACTTTGAGACCTGTCTGCTCAAAAAAAGCTACCATCGAATATTTGAAAATTCCTGATTATTTGTATGATCAATCGGGTGAAAAAGTGTTAAAAGATTTTCACCGGAAGGTGTTCATGGTTTTGCACTTAGCCATTGAAAACACAGCTTTTCCCAATCTAAGATTAAGAAAGGAGTTCATAAATGCTATTTGACTAAACATCTAAGCATGTATATCAAACCTTCAAAACATGAACTACATATTGTTACTTTTTTTGATTACCGACCTGACCCTAAAAAGTTGAAACGCCAGGCATTGGAGCATAAACCTTCGCCAAGGTTCATAAACTCGCAAACCTTATATAAGGTAAGTCAGGTTTTGTGCCCTTACTATCTACGGTTCATCTTGATTGCATGCCATAAAACGCTACACCATCATGGCTATAACATCTTTTTTACGTTATAGCGTTTTTATTGCAAAGCCCCTTTTGGTCTGGCAAGGTTTGTAGTTTCCCAAACAGCCAACTTGAGTAGAGGCTTACAAAGTCCTGGTTTGTGAATTAGAAATCCGATACCAGCAGAAAATTGAAAATAATTGGAGAGAAAGATATAAAAACTACATTGCGCTACCTTCCAAAATAAAGAAGATGATTGGGTGTTTGCTTTTTTGAAAAGCAGTAGTGCTAAAGAATGAAAAATGCAAAAATAGAAATGTGGATAGACGAAACTGCAAATGTGAAAAAAAATGCTTTGACTATTTTTTTAATCAGCTCATTTATAGGTACTTGTGCGGAAATGCGAAAGTTAGAAAGGGTGAGGGAGTTTCGTCTATTTACAAGTTATAGGCTATGCACCGACAAGAGACATTCATATAAAATTAAATCAGAAAAATATGTTTAATAAGGACGAAGAAAAATATTTAACTCGACTAATTGCAAGTAATCAAGTTGTTTTATTTCTTGGAGCAGGATTTTCAAGAGATGCAACAAATTTATTAAATGA
>JBBRCC010000157.1:0-5585 GCA_038205175.1 Cytophagales bacterium
AGATCCAGGTGTCCACTTTGACCGGATTTTGGTGTTCACTTTGGCCGGAATTATGCAAGTTACTTCGACTTGGGAAAAGCCGCTTTCTCTCAAAAGCCTTTGTGTAAGACGCTCAAATGCTGCTGGTGTTATGTTGTAAAGAACATTCAATAGATTTTCTTTCCATTCCTCCGTATCATCAACCTCTTCGGTAACTTCATCTACGATCTGTTCAGTTTTGGTTTTATCGGTTTTAGTTTTTGGTCGAATTAATTTATCCTTATCCCTTACGGTCCGGACAATTTCAACATGATCCAATTTACTTACGTTAATATCTGCTTTAACTAAAGCCCAGATTCCCCTTGCTGAATTTTCTAAAAGTCCAAATTTTTTGAGATAAGTCCTACTCCAAGCAAGTCTGTAGTCAACCTCGTTTGTTGTTCCTTCTTCTCCATGAGGGATTTGTAATACCTCATCGGCCAGATTGGCAATTTCATAAACTTTGCTATTTATTTCTTCTATACTTCCTGAACCTCCTAAGTCAATTAACGCTTTTACAGTTGGAACGATGAGTTCATCAAATGTAGGTATATTGCTATACTGCTTTTTTCTTGCCATTTTTTTCTTTTATTTAATTGCCACTAGCGGTTTGGCTATGCGGAGTGCGCCCGTTTAGGGCGCATTATCGCATAGCTGGTGTTGGTGGCTTTTTCAAAGTGCTGCAGCCGAGAGTTAATTATTCAATCTATGATTGTGGCCCATCAGATTCTGCCAATCCCATCGATGCCAGAACTCCTTTTCGAATAGGCTCAACGGCATCATTGAGCGCCTGTAAACCAAAATCCAATCCTACCATTGTGCGCAATGGGCGACTGCCATTGGGAAGGTCAATGAGTTTTTCAAAGGCTTGCACAACTAACATGGGATCTGTTGGGGCATTGCTATCTTCAAATGCACCTTTTACCTGGTTTTCAAATCCTTCAAAGAAAGCATTCACATGTTTATAATCCTTTGCAATTTCACTATTCTTAGGGGCAACGATATTCCCAAAAAAATTGGTAGAGAAGGGTCCGGGTTCTACGATCACAACATCAATTCCGAGGGGTGCTAATTCGTAGCGCATAGATTCACTCAATCCTTCTAATCCCCATTTACTGGCGTGGTAAATACCAAAGCCAGGGAAGGCAGCTCGTCCTGCTCCGGAACTCACCTGTATAATCAAACCGGATTTCTGCGCGCGCATTTTGGGAAGTATTGCCTTTGCAGTTCGGATTGTACCTACAATATTCAAATCTAACTGGGCCAGTACTTCACTTGAAGAAAACGATTCAATTGCCCCCCCGTATCCAAGTCCTGCATTATTGATGAGCACATCAACTTGCGAAATTTGATCAGCAGCAGCTTTAACACTTTCATCGGAAGTTACGTCCATCTCGAGAACTGTTATGCTAAGATTGCGTTCCTTAGCAAAATTCCTTAACTCCGAAGCAGGCTTTCCATTTTTACCATTTACGTTTCTCATGGTCGCATAGACAGAATGCCCCTTTTCGGCCAAATATTTAGCAGTCTCGAAACCAAATCCGCTACTGCAACCCGTAATCAATACATTTTTCATAATATTTTTATTTTTATTTTTGCCTACTCTTTTCGGTTTTCGGCATTCCCGTTAATTTATTTTAATTGCCACCAACGTTTGCTTCCTTGCATACTGCTGCGTTTAGCGAGCAGTTGGCAAGGAAGCCATAGTTATGCAGAGTTATTCTATTTCTGATATATCTTTTTTCCATATTCGCTGAAAGTAATCATATTTAACACTACTAACTTCGACAACTTCTGCATTATCATAGGTATAAAACATTATATCTGGGTTAAACAAAACTAAATTTTCACCATCACCAACAGAGCTGGGAAATAAAATACCATCAAACTTTAATCGTCTAATACAGTCTGCGATTAATTGTGTTATGCTATATAAATGTCTCTCAGAAGGCGGAATTACTTTTTGCATCAACTCAGTGAAAGTATTTAGTTTATTGAATTTATCAAGGTTCTCATCGCTTTTATAAAAGTTTAGAAACTGATTTTCTGTTAAATCAAATACCAGTAATTTTTTTTTACTAATAAATTTACCAACAGAAACAATATCGCCTGGGTGCGGTCTTATTTCCGATATTGAAGTGTGCTTGTCAGTTGCACAGTACAAATAAGAAACTCCAGCTCTGTTTATCCGTCCAACTCCAGCAACTAACGGCGGTGGTGCGCCAATTTCAGAATTTGAATATGGGACAAACACCATTTCGCCTAAAAAACCTCCTTCAAACAGACTTATTTTCTTGTCTTTATATCCTGTTCGTGCTCGATAGAATTCAACGCCTTTGTTGATTTCTAATTTACAAAACGCCAAGTATTCTGAAAGCATTTTTGTGATTTCATCTTCAAAGTTAAAATAGTTTTCACTTTTCAATTTGTGTTCTATTCCCTTTATTTCGCGGTTCATGTCATATTTTATTGCTCTTAACAAGGGATTTTGTTGTCCCTCATAGTAACCTGCGAAAATTGAAACGCCTGTATTACAGTCTTCATAGACTTTAAAGCATTCAATTCTATTTATCAATTCATCATAAATTACTGTGTCTTTAAACCTGTATTTATTAAAAAATACATTGTCGTCATCATAAAACAACGAACCGAAACCATTGCCCCCCCAATGCTCATTGTAATCCCATTCTGAATAATGATAACGAATTAGAGCCTTTGTCATTTGAACAAATTCATTGCTGTCAACGTCAATGACAAAATTTTCATTGTTACAACAGGTACATACCCCATTACGATTAAGTTTTTCGATAAGTTTCTTTAAACGAACATCTTTTGCACATTCTAGGCAAAGAATAATTTTATCCTCCTCTGTCATTTTGATTGGTGGTTTTATAATTGTGCATAACTTGTTCATTGCCACAAGGATCAATTCCTCCTCACTGCTTGATTCCTCCCATTTAACCACTTAACCCGCATTGCGTCTTTTTACTTAACCGTATATTGCGGCAATGCTCACTACCTATTACACGCCTCTTGGTTACTCACGTGACAAGCAAAGTAGTCGGGGGACAATATCTATTTGGGGAAATGGGCAAACAGGTATACTCAAGCGTTTATCAAGCGCTAAAATAAAGGGTATGTTTGGACTTTCCAATGTGTGGACCTTCTTTTTAATCATGTACTCCTATATCTAAACAATTCAGGGGGCTTTTGACCTTTTCGCCTTACTATAATCACAAAAGTCAAAAAATGGGTCCATCTCAATTCACCCCACACTCCAACCCCAAGCCCTCCAGCGCCGCAATCAACTCATTCCCCACATTCACTTTTCGTGCTTGTGAGGTAAAGGCCATCTTTTCCTTGTTGTTGTAATCGATCAGTTCCATTTTCAGGACGTGCTTGCCTTTGTGTGCGAGGCACAGTTTTTCGATGCGATCAATCAGGTCGGCCGAGACTTTTTCCACTGGGATACGGAGCGTAATCGAAGCCGTTTTTTCCTCGCCGATGGTTTCCAGCAGCCGTACATTTTGCACGCGAAACTCCATTTCATCGGAATTGTAGCGTTGTTTGTACTCGCCTTCCACGTAGATGCTCGTACCTTCTTCAAAGAAAGATTTGAAGCGGGTATAATTTTCTGAGAACATGGTTATTTCCAGGGAACCGGTGTAATCCTGGATCGTAAATCGGCCCCAGCCGGTGCCTTTCTGGCTAATCCGGTGTTCGGCTTTGAGTACAAAACCGGCCACATTCACTTTCCTGCCTTTGAAATTCTCAATATTCGACAGTGGAGAGGCGAAGTTTTCCCATTCATAGCGGAAATCGTCCAGCGGGTGACCGCTGAGGTAAATACCTACGACATCTTTCTCTTTCTGGAGCCTGTAGATCAGGCCCCAATCGGTCGTTTTCGGCGCTACGGGCTCCGGAATGCTGACCGAGTCGGACAAATCGCCGAACAGGGAATTGACCGACATAATCTTGTCTTCCTGGAAGGCACTACCGTATTTCAGCAGCCGCTCGATGAACGAAACGTCTTTGTCTATCTCCGCGAAAAACACGCTTCGCGGCAGCCCGAATCCGTCAAAAGCACCGGCGTACACCAGGCTTTCCATCACGCGTTTGTTCACCGTGCGCAGGTTGATACGGCGCATAAAATCAAAAATATCGAGGAAATTGCCGTTTTTCCGGCGTTCTTCGATCATTACTTCCATCGCGGCTTCGCCAACGCCTTTCACCGCACCCATGCCATACCGAATATCTCCTTTTTTATTGACGGAGAAATTGATCAGCGACTCATTCACGTCCGGGCCTTTTACATGGAGCCCCATTCGTTTACACTCTTCGAGGAAGAACGTGATTTTTTCAATATTCGACTGCGAGTGCGTCAGCGTCGCCGCCATGTATTCCGAAGGGTAATGGGCTTTCAGATAGGCCGTTTGGTAGGCCACGAAGGCGTAACAAGTCGAGTGCGATTTATTGAAGGCGTAGGAAGCAAAAGCCTCCCAGTCGGTCCAGACTTTTTCCAGGATTTTCGCCGGATGATTCCGGCTAGTGCCGCCTTCGATGAACTGGCCTTTCATCTTATTCAGTACCGCGATCTGCTTTTTACCCATGGCTTTCCGCAGCACGTCGGCATCACCTTTGGAGAAGCCCGCGAGTTTTTGGGAAAGCAACATAATCTGTTCTTGATATACACAAATGCCGAAAGTATCCTTCAAATACTCCTCCATATCCGGCAGGTCGTAGGTCACCGCCTGTCGCCCGTGTTTGCGGGAAATAAAGTCTGGAATATACTCCAAAGGCCCTGGCCTGTACAGCGCGTTCATGGCGATCAGGTCGTCGAATTTATCGGGCTTCAGGTCGCGGAGGTACTTCTGCATCCCGGCGCTTTCAAACTGGAAAGTGCCGTTGGTTTCACCTTTCTGATAGAGTTCGTAGGTTTTTTTATCATCCAGCGGAATGTCGTCGATACTGATTTTTACCCCGTGGTTTTGCTCGATAAGGATCAGTGCATCGCGGATAATCGTGAGTGTTTTAAGGCCCAGAAAGTCCATTTTGATGACACCTGCATCCTCAATAATAGAGCCCTCGTACTGCGTGATGAGCAGTTCGGTCTCTTTGGAGGTGCAGACGGGTATGATTTCCGTCAGGTCTTTAGGCGCGATGATGATACCCGCTGCATGGATGCCTGTACCACGTACCGAACCTTCCAGAATCATGGCTTCTTTGAGCACTGCCCCTTCCGGCGTATGCTCGGCGGCTAAGTGCTCGCGGAGTTTTTTGGCATTTTCGATATCTTCGGAAGCCAGATTTTCTTTTTCGGACAAAGAACCTGCACCGGTCAACGGCGCTGTGAGCACTCGTTTCAGTGAAATACCCGGTTTGTCGGGTACGAGTTTGGCGAGTGCATTGGCCTGGTCGAGTGGCAAATCGAGTACCCGCGACACATCCTTGATCGACATTTTGGCAGCCATAGTGCCATAGGTAATGATCTGGGCGACCTGCTGTTTGCCGTACTTTTCGACTACATAATCGATCACTTTTTGCCGGCCTTCGTCGTCGAAGTCCGT
>JBBRCC010000158.1:0-5560 GCA_038205175.1 Cytophagales bacterium
ATACGTGTCCCATGCACCCTGAAATAGTGCAGAATGGTCCAGGTAACTGCCCGATTTGTGGGATGGACCTGGTTCCAATGGAGCCAGTGGAAGAAGACAACAAAACCTATCAGACACTCCTTAAAAAGTTTAAAATTTCTGTTGGTTTTACGCTGCCTATTTTTCTGATTTCGATGGGGGAAATGATTCCCAACAACCCGATCACCCAATACCTGAATGTGGATGTAAAAAATTGGTTGCTCCTGATCTTATCCTTACCCGTCGTTTTTTATGCCTGCTGGATGTTTTTCGAAAGAGCCTGGACTTCTTTCAAAACCTGGAACCTGAATATGTTTAGTTTGATCGGTTTAGGTGCGGGAGCTGCGTTTATTTTTAGCATCGTCGCACTGCTGATTCCTTCCATATTTCCAGACCAGTTCAAAAACCACGACGGGAGTGTTTACCTTTATTTTGAAGCGGTTACTGTGATCCTTACCCTTGTTTTGCTGGGGCAATTGTTGGAAGCAAGAGCCCATAGCCAGACCAGTGGAGCCATTAAAGAGCTTTTAAAACTGGCGCCTACAAATGCAGTTTTGGTGAAAAATGGGGAGGAAAAAACAATTTCAATCCACGATATCCAGGTTGGTGATTTGTTGCGTGTAAAACCCGGTGACAAAATCCCGGTGGATGGAAGCATTGTGGAAGGAGCCAGCAACATTGATGAAAGTATGATTACCGGTGAGCCGATTCCTGTGCAGAAGACGGAAAACGACAAGGTGAATTCCGGTACGATCAACGGCAATAAATCCTTTGTGATGAAAGCTGAAAAAGTGGGAGATGAAACGCTTTTGGCTCAAATTATCCAAATGGTGAACGATGCCAGCCGAAGCAAAGCCCCGATTCAAAAGCTGGCGGATACGATTTCGAAATATTTTGTACCGACGGTGATTCTGGTTTCCGTCCTCACCTTTTTTGCCTGGAAATTCTTTGGTCCCGAACCGTCGTATGTATATGCTTTTGTAAATGCCCTCGCCGTTTTGATCATTGCTTGTCCCTGTGCTTTGGGTTTGGCCACGCCCATGAGCGTGATGGTAGGCGTGGGAAAGGGTGCTCAAAGTGGCGTCCTGATTAAAAATGCAGAAGCATTGGAAAAAATGGACAAAGTAGATGTATTGATCACAGACAAAACAGGAACCATCACCGAAGGAAAACCTTCTCTGGAAACTGTCCATTCTTTTCAAGATTATAAAGAAAAAGAACTGCTGGGATTGGCGGCTTCCCTTAATTCTCAAAGCGAACATCCCTTGGCCGAAGCCATTGTCAACAAAGCAAAAGATGAAGGTTTAACATTAGAATCCATTTCAAAATTTGAAGCGGTGTCCGGCAAAGGAGTGACTGGCCTGATCGGAAATAAAAAGATTGCGATTGGCAATGATCAACTGATGCAAGATGAAAAAGTGAAGGTTGAAGAAAGCCAAAAGCAACAAATCGTTACCGAACAGAAAAAAGGCAAAACCGTTTCCTTTCTGGCTATTGATGGAAAATTGGAAGGCTTTCTGGTTATTTCTGATGCGATAAAAGCCAGTAGCAAAGCTGCCATTCAAAAATTAGTCGAAGATGGTGTACAAGTCATTATGCTCACGGGCGACAATCATAATACGGCAAAAGCCGTGGCGGAGGAGTTGAATCTTACCGACTTCAAAGCCGAATGCCTGCCCAAGGATAAACTGGAAGAAATTAAAAAATTGCAGGCACAGGGTAAAATCGTAGCCATGGCAGGAGATGGCATAAACGATGCACCAGCCCTGGCTCAGGCCGACATCGGAATTGCAATGGGAACAGGAACCGATGTGGCCATTGAAAGTGCCAAAATCACGTTGCTTAAAGGCGACTTACAAGGCATTGTAAAAGCAAAAAAACTGAGCCATAAGGTGATGCAAAACATCAAACAAAACCTGTTTTTTGCTTTTGGCTACAATGTTTTGGGCATACCCATTGCAGCCGGTGTGTTGTATCCCTTCTTTGGCATATTATTATCCCCGATGATTGCTGCCGCAGCCATGAGTTTCAGTTCGGTATCGGTCATTGCAAATTCCCTCAGATTAAGAAACATGAAGCTTTAAATCTGAAACTGCCGATGTGGAAATTTAAAAAAGCAAAAAGTAAAAAATGGATCACAACAGGCATTCTATTGGTGGCATCCAATCTGATTTTTGCTCAAAGTGTGGTTCACTATAAATTGTATGTAAGAGATACACTTGTCAATTTTTCGGGAAAGAAGACCAAAAGAGCGATTGCCGTCAACGGGCAAATTCCCATGCCAACACTCACTTTTACAGAAGGCGACACAGCCGAAATTGTGGTTCACAATCAACTTAAAGAAGGTACTACCTTGCACTGGCATGGTCTTATGCTTCCAAATAAAGAAGATGGTGTGCCTTTTTTAACACAATTGCCAATTGCGCCAAATACCACTCATGTTTACCGGTTTCCAATTGTTCAAAACGGTACCCATTGGTATCACTCTCATTTTGGTTTACAGGAACAAATCGGAATGTATGGCTCAATGATATTGTTAAAGAAAGCTCCTTCTACTTTAATGAAGGCAGGGAATGAGGTTTCCACATTCAGAAAAGGCATTGATGACATTCCATCCGTACCCATCGTTTTGAGCGAATGGACAGATTTGAATCCCAATAACGTGCACCGGATGTTGCACAATGCCTCGGATTGGTTTTCCATCAAAAAAGGAACAACCCAAAGCTATGCAGAAGCGATAAGAGCCGGCCATTTCAAAACCAAAGTCAAAAACGAATGGAAACGAATGAACGCCATGGATGTGAGCGACGTCTATTATGAAAAACTGCTGATCAATGGAAAAAGTGAATCCTCTTTTAATCCCTCTTCAGAAAGCAGGGAGAGATCAGGCGACAAAGTCCGATTACGCATTTCCAACGGTGGGGCATCTTCCTATTTCTGGCTAACCTACGCTGGTGGAAAAATGACCGTAGTTGCCTCTGATGGCAACGATGTAGAACCCGTAGAAGTAGATAGATTGATTATTGGCGTTTCTGAAACGTATGATGTGGTCGTTTCCATTCCAGCCAAAAATACGGCTTATGAATTTTTGGCTACTTCAGAAGACCGCATCAAATCAGCCTCTTTGTACCTTGGAAGTGGCATAAAGAAATTAATGAGCCCACTTCCCAAACTCAAGTATTTCGAAGGGATGAAAATGATGAACGGAATGATGAAAATGAATGGCAATCTAGACGATATGGGCATGAATATGAGCCTCAACCAGATGGATATGAATGTGGTGATGTATCCGGAGATAACGGGTGAAAGTAAAATGAAAGGCATGGTAATGAAGGATATGAAAATGACTGAGGATGATTACCGAAGCAATAAACTTTCCAACATTGTTACCCTAAACTATGCCATGTTAAAATCACCTGCCAAAACAACTTTACCAGTTGGGGCGCCAGTTAAAGATTTAAAATTTACCCTTACCGGAAACATGAATCGGTATGTATGGAGTTTGGACAACCGGGTTTTGGCAGAGGCGGATAAGATTTTGATAAAAAAAGGAGAGCTGGTGCGGATCGTGATGTACAACAACTCGATGATGCGGCACCCAATCCATTTGCATGGTCACGATTTCAGGGTTCTGAATGGGCAGGGCGAATATGCTCCTTTAAAAAACGTGCTGGACATTATGCCCATGGAGACCGATACCATCATGTTCGAAGCCAATGCGGAAGGTGATTGGTTTTTCCATTGCCATGTTCTTTACCACATGATGGCCGGCATGAACCGGGTTTTCTCTTACCAGGAACCCTACAATAATCCATATATTCCCAACAAAAAAAAGGCATATAAAAAACTGCAAAAAGAAAGCAACCGTTTTCATCTTATGGCAGAAAATGATGTAGCTACCAATGGAAATGATGGTATGGTCATGTTGCAAAACACCCGATGGAGTATCGGCACAGAATGGCGGTTGGGCTACAACAATAAGATGGGCTATGAGACTGAAACGCATATTGGAAGGTATATTGGAAGAATGCAATGGTTCATGCCATTTGTTGGCTTTGACTGGCGTTATAGAAAATTCGGAATTGACGAACAGGAAACCAATTTGTTTGGCCAATCCAACTCAAAAGACAGTCGTAAATTGTTCAGCCTGGGGTTTAACTATACGCTGCCCATGTTATTGGTTTTTCAGGCAGAAGCTTTTCATAACGGCGATATTCGATTCCAACTTATGCGGCAGGATATCCCCATTTCTAAAAGACTTCGGGCAGGATTTATGGTCAATACCGACAAAGAGTTTATGGCAGAATTACGATACATTGTCAACAGAAACCTGGGCATCAGAGCCCACTACGACAGCGATATGGGTGTGGGTGCCGGGTTGTCTTTAAACTATTAGTGACATAAAATCACCGATAAATAACCGCATATCAATCTTGAAAAGGCCGATCCTTGACCATAAATGTAAACTTGTTTTAGGCCGGGACAATGTTAAACTTTCCCTGTGTGCGTTTAAACACACACATCGATTTCACACACTCTTTTGTGTGCAAATCCACAACATGCAAAAAACTTTAGCAAGCAAGCAGCTCGATTCAAATAGTTAGCCTCCCTATTTTTTCTCTCGCCTTAGACAAACAAATACATGTAAAAACGAACCATTTGGCTGGGTAGATTGTTGTAAATCATCAGTTTAAAACAGTTTAGAGCTAGTAGCAGGCACATACTTAAAAAGGCCTAAAAAAGTGACTTCATTCTTTTCAAAACATTTCAATTTACTGCTTTCAGTACACCCAAATAATGAAACGAATACATGTAATGTGCCATGCCTCAAAACAGCCAACACTGTCTTTTAACATCATTACCAGACTGCCTTTTTCTGAGCTTTCTGTTTTTATGTTCGATCATACACATTGCCAAGACGACCATTAAACATGGGTGACGTGTGCATTCCGACTGCTATGGCTCAAAATCTGGCGCTGCGGTCAAGTTGAAAACCAAAAGGATGATCAAATATTTGACATGGCCAACCCTCACGCCTCGCCTTCGCCAAACCAACTGTAGATGACAGAATTATTCATGCAGCATTCGCCAGGCAAATTTGACTTTCTCTTCATTGGGTTAGGTGCCGCAAATTGTCTGCTTATTTTAAGCTTGCATGACAATGGGTTACTCACGGGCAAAACCATCGCCATTATCGAACCAAGTAGCAAATCGGCTAACGACCGCACTTTTTGCTTTTGGGCCACCGACGATGAATGCTCGGGATTAAATCTTCAATCACTCGTAAGCTACAGCTGGGATTGCATAGAAATTGGGGGTGTAACCAAGCAACAGATTAATCCACTTCGCTATTTTCATGTCCAAGGCATAGATCTCTACAACCAAACAAAAGGTGTTCTTCAGGATTATGAGGTCACATTTTACCAATCGTACCTGAAAGAGAGTCCCAGATCAAACCCATCATACCATGAAATTGTACTGGAAAATGAAACACTGCATGCCACCAGGGTTTTTGATAGCCGACCGCCATCTTATCTGAAAC
>JBBRCC010000159.1:0-5510 GCA_038205175.1 Cytophagales bacterium
TCAACCACACTGTTGATTTTTCTTAAACCAAGGGCTTCCATGGTTTTAACAGTAGAATGATCTCTACCGATTGTGCTTCTGATTTGCTTTACTTGTACCCTTGCCATGATTATCCTTGAAAAAGTTTAGTCATTGAAATACCTCTTCCTTTAGCCACTTCCATAGGATCACGCATGTTGGCTAAAGCAGTGATTGTTGCTTTTACCACGTTGTGCGGATTTGATGACCCTTTAGATTTTGCCAAAACATCTTTTACTCCTGCACTTTCCAAAACAGCACGCATAGCACCACCTGCGATTACACCAGTACCTGCAGAAGCTGGTTTGATGAATACAAATCCACCGGAATATTTACCGTGAATTTGGTGAGGCACTGTTCCGTTGTACACAGGAACTTTGATTAAATTCTTTTTGGCATCATCGATACCTTTTGAAATGGCGTCGGTAACTTCGTTGGCTTTGCCAAGACCATAACCAACTGTGCCGTTGCCATCGCCTACAACCACAATGGCTGAGAAGCTGAATCGACGACCACCTTTCACTACTTTAGCCACCCGGTTGATAGCAACAACGTGCTCTTTCAACTCGACTTCGGCGGCTCTTACTGATCTTTTATTTATTGCTGACATGCTATTTCGATTAGAAAATCAACCCTCCTTCTCTTGCTCCTTCAGCCAGTGATTTAACACGACCATGAAACAAATATCCACCACGGTCGAAAACCACTTTTTCAATTCCTTTTTCTTTTGCTTTCTCAGCTAACTTTAGTCCAACATGCTTAGATGCATCGACTTTAGTTGATTTTTCGGCAGCAATTTCCCAGGTTGATACACTGGCCAATGTTACACCAGCTACATCATCGATGAGTTGAGCGTAAATATGGTTGTTGCTACGAAACACTGACACCCGAGGGCGGTCGTTAGTACCAGAAATTTTCTTTCTGATTCCCTGACGTATTTTATCTCTTCTGGCTACTTTCGTTTTCATTGCCTGTTATTATTTACCTGATGTTTTACCAGCTTTTCTTCTTACTTGCTCGCCTACAAAACGGATACCTTTGCCTTTGTAAGGTTCTATCGGTCTTAAGTCTCTAAGTTTGGCTGCTATCTGTCCGATCAATTGCTTATCAATTCCTTGCAGGGTAACAACTGGGTTTTTACCTTTTTCAGTAACTGCGCTCGCATTTATTTCATCAGGTAAACCGAAGACAACATTGTGAGAGTATCCCAATGATAATTCAAGGTTATTTTTTCCAACAACTGTTGCTTTGTAACCTACGCCAACCAATTCAAGATTCAATGTATAGCCTTCGCTCACACCTTGAACCATATTTGAAATTAAAGATCGGTATAGACCGTGCATGGCTTTATGTCGCTTTTGCTCGGTTGGTCTTTGCACCTCAAGGCTACCTTCAGATAACTCAACTTTGATATCACGATCAACATTCTGAGTGAGGATACCTTTGGGGCCTTTCACTGTAACTACGTTGTTTCCGTCAACACTTATCTGCACGTTGGCAGGGATAGTGATGGGCTTTTTTCCTATTCTTGACATGTTGCTTCCTCTATTTTAATAAACGTAGCAAAGTACTTCTCCACCAACATTTTGTCTGCGGGCTTCTTTATCTGTCATTACACCTTTAGGAGTAGACATAATGGCGATACCTAAACCATTGAGCACACGTGGCAATTTGTTGTTTTTCACATATTTGCGAAGACCAGGCTTGCTAATACGATCAATTTTAAAAATAGCCGGCGTTTTGGTCGGATAGCCATATTTTAAGGCAATCTTAATTACGCCCTGAGGCTCAATATCCTCAAATTTGAAATTGAGAATGTAACCTTGGTCGAAAAGAACCTTTGTAATTTCCTTTTTAAGGTTTGATGCCGGAATTTCAACAATACGGTGGCGTGCATGCACTGCATTGCGGATTCTGGTCAAATAGTCTGCGATAGGATCGGTAAGCATGAAAAGAGAACCTATGGTTTGAAAAATGGAGTGCAAAAGTAGGAGTTTGAAAAAATAAAACCAAATGAGTTTAAACTTTTTTTTTGACGGCCAGCAAATGAGGTGCCCAAGAAGAATTCAATTATCGGATATAATGCAATGAGAAACCCCTATGGCTGCATAAAGTGATTCTTACATTTTATTGCTTCTATGGCAAAAAAAGGACGGCGATGCTGCGGAATACAAACCAATTGAAAAGCAAGGGACCCCTGTGAACTTGCTTGAGTACAAGATAATTTGACATGCCAGCCGTCTGGCGTGCCGCACCGACGACTTGTTGCTGCGGTCGGTGCCTTTGGCCAGACCGCATTGGGACGATCTACTTGACATCAAGTCTAAAAAGTCAACTCTTGACATACCCAAGACCTTTGCAGCTACTCCTGAGGATACCTTTCCATCTCGAAAAGTTTTATTAGAGAACTGGTTTTTATTTCATCTTCAAAAGCCTTCCCATTCAACCTCAATGAATTGGCAAGTGACTCTGGATATTCAACACTTATCATCCTATTCATATTGTTCATTTTTTACAAAGATAATTAAAGTTAAAGTTTTTAGAATCGGTCTTGGGGGCTCATCTATTGGATCCTTGGCCACATCATGCAATTGGGTTTCTCCATACTCATGCCAGATTAGTAGCGATCCGCAATCCGCCTATTATGCTATTGAGGCTTCTTTGCTTCTCCCAACAAAAAACTTCTTGAATAGCGTAAATTTCTTATAACCACCCACAAAACAAATTTTAAAAAAAGACTAGTCAGGTATAATATCCAAAAAAATTCGTGTTCATTTTCCGGTGGTTTCTACAGAAATCACAACAAAACGACCACCATTTCGTTCTCGTTTTCAAAATATTTCTAAAACGAGCACAACATGAACAGCCTCAAACGAATCAGGGAAGCGATGGGAATGTCGCAGGCGGAAATGGGAGGCTTGCTACGTATGAAAAAAAGTACCCTCTCAATGATAGAAATTGGCAAAAGGCAACTGCCCAACAACGCCGTGGCGTTTTTGGCCTGGATGCAGGATGAACTCGATGCCTGGTCAATAGCGATAGAACCAATAGTGCCTCCTGAGGGAGCGGTTCAAAAAGAAATCCGCAAACTGGAAGCCCGGCTGGAAAATCTGAGCTTGGAACTTGAAAACAGACATGAGAAAGAGAAACAGGCCGGGTTTCTGCAATTTATCTGCGAGGCATTCGCTAGCCGCTTTCCAGAACAGATTCCTGCTCTGGCCAAATATAACATTGCCGTTTTGCTGGCTGTTGAAGACCTTCGAAAAGACAAGGAACTGGCCAATGCGCCCATTTTCCTTCAGGCAAAAATCAAAGGCATGAAAGCCCGGATTGCATTTCTGCGAGCCAATATGTAGGAATACGTATGTATTGAAATCACTCCTGAAGTTGAGGAAATACCCATATATCTATTAAGAAAGCTGTTTTACATTGGTGGAAAACTCCAAAGAGGCGGAATTCAAACCAAGACCAAAGCTTTTCCGGCAATTCAACTTTCCCCAACCTCGCAAATGTTCCAATTTCTAAATAAATCGTTAGCCCCTGTATTCCCTTTCCACACTACCCGAATCATCTCTTTGCCCGCTGGTACGGTGGGCGGTAAAATGGCCTTTACGGCAAAACCATTTGCCCGGAACCGGGCGGCCATTTCCAGTGCATGGGTAGCACTTTGGCAGGGTATCCGCTGTATGGGTGAGCGGTTTGTGGTGGTTAATCCTGCTTCTTGCATAGCGGCATTGCACTCGGCAACAACTTCTTGAAACTCTGCTTGCAGCACCTGCCAATGTGCCTGGAACCAGCGAAGGGTATGCAGCAAAGCAAAAACATGAAACGGCGATGGACCAGTAGTATAAATAAAAGGCAATGCCATGTTGGCCAGCCAAGGTTTCATTTCGGCTGGGCCCAATATTGCCCCACCTGCCTGCCCAAAGGCTTTGCCAAAACCAGCGACCCGAATCAGGTTAAGGCTGTCTGCACCTAGTTCACTGCAAAGTCCGGCTCCTTGTTCACCAAAAATACCCATGGCATGAGCCTCGTCTACAATAAGTATGGCATCGTGTGCTTTGCAGAGGGCTTGCATGGCGACAATCGGCGCAAAGTCGCCATCCATCGAAAACAAAGATTCTGTAATTACAAAGGCATGGCCTTTTGCTTTTCGAAGGTTTATGGCCAGATCGTCCAGGTTATTGTGGCGAAAAGTGCGCTTGGTGGCAAGACTCAATCGTACTCCTTCTTTGAGGCTGGCATGACAAGCTTCGTCGAGCAAATAAGTGTCGTGGCGAGTGGCCAGGCTGCCCAGCAAAGCCAGGTTGGCCAAGTAAGCTGAAGGGAAAAAGGTGGCCGATCCGGCCTGAAACATGTTGGCCATGCAGGCTTCCAATTCTTCGAGCAAGGGGTAATTGCCCGATATGAGCCTAGATCCAGTGGCGCCTATGGGAAAATGCTCCTCCCCTGCCAATAAAAGCCGGATATGGGCCGAGAGTTCCGCATTGTTGGCCAAACCCAAATAATCGTTTGACCAAAAATCAATGAATGATTTGTCAGCTATTTCGAGTTTCCGCAGCCGATTTTCATGTTTTCGTTTTTCCAGTTGTAGCAGCAAACGGCTTTCTAGTTTGCCCGAACTATTCATCTGCTGGTGTTAAATCAGGAAGCCAAATGCTGAATATTGTTCCTTGACCCAAAGTAGATTGGACTTTGATTTTGCCACCCAGTTTTTCGATTACCTGTTTTGTGATGTAAAGGCCAAGGCCTGAGCCATAAGAATCTTCAGAAGCCCTAAAAAACATTTGAAACAGCTTGGGTAAATGTTCTGCCCCAATTCCTTTTCCATTGTCTGAAAACACAATCTGAATACCTGTTCGGTCTTGAAAAATGGATAAATCGAGGTGGGGTTTATTCACCAAACTCTGGTATTTAATGGAGTTGGAAACCAGATTCTGAAAAACGATGGAAATGCGGCCAGCATCTGAGTTGAAAGGTTGAGTCAGTTTGTTGTTGAAAGAAAGACTCAGTTTCGATGCATTTTCCATAAACTTAAGGTTATCGACACACTCATCCAGAATGGTTTGGAAATTGATTGGATCAACAATAATTTCAAGTCGGCTGTTTCTTGAAAAGTTGGTTAAGTCCAAAATGAACGAGTCGAGTTTCTTGATACTCTTTTCTGCCAATCCGATAAACCTTTTTCTTTCCTGGTCTTCGCCTTCGGCACCAATTAAGTTGAGCAGACCCAACACAGAACGAAGAGGAGCTCGCAAATCATGAGAAGCCCTGTAGACAAAACTATCAAGCTCAAAATTGGTCCTTTTCAGTTCCTCTTCAGCTAACGTTCTTTCGGTCACATCCCTGGCATTTACTACAATGCCATTCACATAAGGATTATTGATCAGGTTGCTCAAAATCGATTCCAGGTATAAAATATCCCCCTTCCCGGAAGTAAACCTGCAAACAAGTGTCATTTGCTGGTTGGCATTTTTTACCGTTTCGATGGC
>JBBRCC010000160.1:0-5490 GCA_038205175.1 Cytophagales bacterium
TTGAACCGGATCAGGGCCCGTTTAAAGGAAACCTCACAAAGTTGGATCGCCTCCATATTTCTGGTGCTCAACCTGGTCAAACTGGCCGGGCAGGCACCCCCATGGTTTTATTTAAAAATATCAAAGTGGACGTTCAAGTCCAATTATAGCTTTTTGGTGAATTTCTGCGTAAACTGTGGTACAAATAGGGCCTTACTTTTTCAGTAAGCCCTATGTAATCCTGAAATTGTGTTCGTTCAAATATGCTGGTATCTTCTGCAAAAAGACAAAAAAGCAACCGAACCAGATACACTTCCAGGACATGAGCACTATAGCCACTGGCTTCCAAAGCATCGTGCAACTTGCCCATGCGTTCAGCAGCTTCTAAATTGGCAGGGTCTTCTTCTTTAAAAGTCCTTTGCTGATAACCTGCTATGAAACCAAAGTGCTGCACATTTTTAAGCAATTCGGATAACGAAAATTCAACAGAACTGCCAGCATCCATATCAAAAAGCTGAAAGCGTTCAAAATCACAAACCAAAATGTAGCGGGGCAGTTCGTGTTCCTTTAAACCTGGAAAATAATCTATGGCCTGGCTATATGCCTTTTCCAGACTTTTTCCTTTAGATTTATGCTCCACCAAAATGACACCTTTCCAAAGCATATCAATAAAACCTTGGTTGCCATCCTGCTTTCGTACTTTGGTTTCAAAGGAGGCAACCCGTCTCCGGCTGATTCCAAAAACATGAAAAAAACCATCCCAGAAAGACTTGGCTTCTGCATCCTCACTGGTTTCGTTGGCCCATTCTTTTGAGAAAGAAATGGCTCTGTTCTTTATTTCGTTCCAGCTTAATGGCATAAGTTCAGAATTTCAATGTTGTCGCCGGACATCAATTGATTCATGCGGCCAAAATACTAAAGAAATTGGGTTTAAGCCCAGATTGAAACATGGCACTGATGAAACACTATAATCAGTTGACATCATGAAAGCTGGCCCTATACCAAAAAATCCCCGGCTACTTTGCGCAACCGGGGACTACAATGAATATAGAACACTTATTTCAGCGCAGATTGAAGTTGTTCCCAACCTCCACCATTGTATACTTGCCCAAAACCGTTTTGCTCCAACACACTTTTGGCCATTCCGCTCCTGGCACCGCTTCTGCAACAAGTGATAATGGTTTGCTCCTTTTTCAGCTTGCCAAGTTCAAGTTGGGTGCGCAAATCATCGACCGGGATGTTTATAGCGCCTTTAATATGGCCCTGTGAAAATTCGCCTTTGGTGCGCACATCTAAAATGATAGCACCTGCATGTACCAAATCGGTATAGTTGGTTTCGGGAGCGGAAGTGAATAAATTTTTTAATGAAAACATGGTTTTTGGGATTAAAAGCTTCCCTTAACCCCTTGTTCAGAGGCTTGAGAAACTGTGCTTTTGAATTTTTTTTTGAACGAAAACGATCAGGAGGCCATTACTTTGCTTTGACACACAAAGTCTGTGGTAGGCAATGAAGTTTCGGCAATGGCTTTATACCCACCTGCTACTTCTTTGAAATGGTGAATGCCTCTTGATTTTAGAATGGAAGCCGCAATCATACTTCTGTACCCACCGGCGCAATGCACCACGAAACCTTCATCTTGAGCAAGGCCAGAAAACCATTCGTTTATAAATGCTAAAGGCCTATTGAAAGCACCGTCAACATGCTCGGCGGCATACTCAGAATCTCTGCGGACATCAATAACTTTAGTCTCCTCAGGTTTCCACAATTTTTCGAATTCCTGAGCAGAAATGCGGTTCACTGTATCAGTTTCTTTGCCTGCTTGTTTCCATACTTCGAAGCCACCGTCTAAGTAGCCAACCACATTGTCGAAACCAACCCGAGAAAGCCGGGTTACAGTTTCTTCCTCATCCCCAACCGGAGTAACTAAGAGAATTGGTTGCTTCACATCCATAATCATAGCTCCTACCCATGGTGCAAAATCACCCTTCAAACCAATATTGATCGCTCGTGGAATATGACCAATTGCAAAATCGTCGGCCAGGCGCACGTCAAGCACCAAGGCTTCAGTAAGTTCTGCACGTTCTTCAAATTCCTTGGAACTTAAGGCATGCATGCCTTTCTCCAGCACGGTATCAAAACTTTCGTACCCCTTTTTATTCATGGCCACATTGAGCCCAAAATATCCTGGAGGTGGTGCGAGGCCGTCGAGTACTGCTGTTACAAACGAGTCTTTATCGGGTTGATTAAGGGCATAATTCATTTTTTTCTGATTGCCCAAAGTGTCCACAGTTTCCTTCATCATGTTTTTTCCACAAGCCGAGCCAGCACCATGAGCAGGATATACAATAACATCGTCGGCCAGCGGCATAATTTTAGTCATCAGGCTATTGTATAAATACCCTGCTAGTTCTTCTTGTGTCAGGCTAGCTGCCTTTTGAGCCAAATCTGGTCTGCCAACGTCACCAAGAAAAAGTGTGTCTCCGGTAAAAATGGCGTAATCTTTTCCTTTTTCGTCTCTCAACAAAAAGGTGGTACTTTCCATGGTGTGGCCTGGTGTGTGCAATACTTTAAAAGTGATATCACCTACCTTAAATTCTTCACCATCTGTAGCCGAAATGCATTCAAATTCGCAAGCGGCATTTGGGCCAAAAACAATTTTAGCACCTGTTTTTTTGGCCAAGTCTATATGCCCCGAAACAAAATCGGCATGAAAGTGGGTTTCAAAAACATACTTAATTTTTACACCATCTTTGTTGGCTCTGTCTATGTAGGGCTGCACTTCCCGCAAAGGATCGATTACAGCCGCCTCGCCATTTGATGTGATGTAATAAGCTCCTTGAGCCAAACATCCGGTATAGATTTGCTCTACTTTCATAACTTTTGTGATTTGGACATTTTCCATTTGATGATACAAAGGTAAGGTACCAGTTTGAGTGCTACAGCTACTTTGGTTACACGGATTACTTTTCAACAGGTTTACCGGCTTTTTTCCAAGCCACAATGCCTTTGTTTAAAGAATAAACCTGTGTAAATCCTAATTTTTGAAATTTTTCTGCAGCCTCAGTACTGCGACCATCACTATGGCAATAGAGCAAAACAGGCTTTTTCTTATCGAGATTTTTAAGGTTTTTATCAAAGTTGTCGTCGAACCAATCCCAATGCTTTGCCCCTTTAATTTTTCCTTCTTTTACCTCTCCTTCAGTTCTTACATCAACCAGAAGGCCTCCCGCATTTATAGCTTTTTGGAATTCATCTACATCTACATGCTTTATTTGCTGGGCTTGGAGCGAGAAAATGGCTACCCAAAAAAGTAAGGTAAAAATGAGTGTGTGTTTGATCATCATCATCATTCAAGAAGTTTTTACAAGTTTAATAAAACTACTGAATCAAATATTGTACTGTAAAAACCTTACTGCCAAATCAGCATGATTTAACTGCATGGCTGATACAATTATCTAAAAAAAAAGCCTGCCAGAATTGGCAGGCTTTACAACATTCATCATGTTGAAAAAATGTTATTGCTGTTTCACAAGCCTGGTTATTGCTCTGAATCGTTGATTTTTACTTTGCAACGCATATACACCTGCGGGCAAACCAGAAGTCCCGGCTTTGAAATATTGCTCCATGAGGTACGCAGGGCCGTGGTTGCTGTATAAAAGCTTTCCATTCAGATCGGTAAGCGAAATTTCAACCCACTCATTTCGCTCTATATCCCTGAAGCTAAGCTCAAATTGATTTTGGGTTGGGTTTGGCGAAACCCATACTGATGGAACTACCGAGCCATTGAGCGACAAATGTACGGTATTGCTTACTTTCTGATTTCCCAGAGCGTCAACCATTACAACCCTATAATAAGCATGGCGTTCAAAGGCCACATCTGTAAAGTTGTAAGTAGCTGGTTTTACAATTTCATGATTCACAATGATTCCTTTGGTCAAAAATGTGCGTCCGTCCAAAGAACTTTCAAGGCGCATTTCGTTCACCATGTCGTCTTCGGAGGTTGCAAACCAGGAGAGTGCTGCTTTACCACTAACAACTTTGCCAGTCAGATTGCTTAAAACCAGAGGTAGGGGTAGCTCATTTTCTGCAAGAGTCCACTCAGAGAATGCATTGATACCGAACAAGGAAATCGAATTATTAAATGGATCGCCATTGCCACCTCTCATGGTCCAAATCACTCCGCCATCTGTGGAGCGGAATAGCACCAGCCCACCTTTTGAGCGGCTGTTTAATTCAGCGTCGAAATACCGGAATGTCATGGTTGCATTTAAGCCAGTGTTGGTGGCCGGAATCACAGTAAATTTCCTGAGGATGCTCACATGGCCATATACATTGGAATATTCTTCGCCTGTAATTCGCTGCACGAAAGTAGAGCCTGGCGCTGATCCGTTTGCTTCAATTTCAAGACCAAGCCCTCCGAAATCGTGGTTGGCAAGGGTAAGAGTTCTTGTGGTTTCTACCCGACCCAAAACACGGGCATCTTCAGTTTCAGAAATGCTGGCAGTTGGCGAAAGTGTGACCTTAAAAGTAGAAGTTTCGATAAGGCCATCCTGAACAGTCAGGCTGTTGCCTATTTCAAGATCGCCCGAAAGTATTGTTCCAATTGAATTGTCCCAAGTGAGGTTGGCAAATTTTTCACCGCCTGTTGTATTGATATCTTGCGATTGAATACCATTGAAAACAACTGTAGATCCTGTGCTTTCAACGAAGGCAGATTCATTGTAATTCACCCAGTTGCCTTGCATAGTCAGGGTATTGTTATTGAGATCAAAAGAGGAACTGTTGGTGCCCTGAACGATGGTCAAACTCCCTTTTATATTTACAGATTGTCCGCCAGCTGTTGGATACACCTCCAGTTGGTCTATCGTGGAATTATTGCCAGCTACGATTTCTACATCGCCCAAAGAAGCTTTGGCAACGCCAGTTCCTGCCACATCCGAAAGGTGAATATCGACGTTGGCTCCACGGCCATCAAAAACCAAAGAACCAGAAATATTAAAATTCGAACCTGTTGAGGAGGCTGAGCCAATTTCTGCATCATCGCCAACTGTAATATAGGCAACATTATCGGTAAAAACTGCTGTGCCTGTATAGTCAAGCGAAAGGTCATTTTTAATATTGATCTTGGTTTGATCAGTACCGGGTGCACAAACCAGGCTTCCTGCATTTTTGGTAGTCCTAAAATTAAAACATCTGATATTCTGTGTATTGGGATCAAATGTTTGATTCAGATTTCCCGTAGTTACAATCTCCAGATTATCAAAACAATTCAAATCCATACCCGCTCCGGCAGTCAAGGTGAAATTTCCACCAATGGTAAAAGTTTTTGCAGCTACTGGTGCAAGGATATCAAGATCAGGGGTTTCTGCAATGAAGTTTCTGTTTATTGTAATATTATCTGAAATCACTTTGTTGCCTTTTCCAGTCAATGAAAGATTGGCATAACTGAAACCTGTTAAAAGATTCTGATCATCGGCAATTCCTGCAAAGTCTTCGTCCCTGTTGTAAAT
>JBBRCC010000161.1:0-5311 GCA_038205175.1 Cytophagales bacterium
CGTGTGAATAGTGTGCAGAGTAATAGTAAGAAATTTGATTTTCCAAGATTATTTTCCCCAACAATAAAATTGTTTCTTGGGTTTAAGTGCAACTCAAGCCCTGATAGGTTCTTGTAGTTTGTAATTTGAACGTAAATTAACTTCATGGGAAGGCATTGAAATGAATCGTATTTGATTAATATTTAAAGCGTTTTCAAATCTCCCACACTCCCCACCGCCTGAAACCTAACATCTGAAAATTCAGCGAAGTGTTTCTCACCGCACTTGATTTTCATACGTTCAGATTCACGGAGTAAGGTCATGTCCTGGGCTGCTTTGGCATCCTTTGTTTCAGCAACAAAGTAGATTTTGGTCTCTTCGCCCTCCTCTCTTTTTATCAAAGCCCAGTCTGGATTGTAGTTGCCGATAGGGGTTTTGATAACAAACCAGGAAGGGAGTTTGATGTAGAAAAGAATATCGTCCCTGGACTCACACACCTCTGCAAATTTCCTTTCCGGTGAAGAGAGGGAGTCAATCAGAATATAGTTGTAAAGCGTCTTCTCTTGGTTTTGAACGGCAATCAGGTTCTCGATATAAGATTCGATTTCCACGCTCTCGAAGAGCTTCATTTCGTAACTCAGACCTGCGATTTTTTCGTATTTGATACCGTTGATTTTCAACCTGTCAAATTCCACTTTGATAGCCCTCACTACTGCATCCATGAACATTTGCGGGTTGTTGAAAATATCGCCCAAGCGTCCTGAATTCAGGATAATTTTGCTAATAGTATCCCTGGTTAGCTCTGTCTTTGACTGGATGTAGCCCACAAAATCCGGTATGTCGAACTTGGTATTGTTGATAACCCGGTCTTTAGAACTCTTCACATTGCCACCCACCTCAAGCAACCTGCCTCCATCGTCCCTGACAAAGGTGGTTTCTGTTTTGATACGCTGAATCTGAGGCTTCGGAACGGAAGGCATATTCTTGACTCCCCCACTGGCATGACCAATGAGTTCCTGGGTATCGTAATTGACGCTGTACTCCGTTTTATGCTTGATTTTCTCCCACAAATCCATGAAGTTTTGGTCAAGCTGCCAACTCTTTTTGAGTTCCACTTTGGTACGGGAACGGGCATTTTTGATTCTACCCTCAAACTTCACACCGCAATCCTGCTCTATCTCGTTTTGCAGGGCTTTGGCAAAGTCTTCATAGCTCTCATTGGCAACGACGGTTAAACGATTGATGCTCCTTTCCAGGTTTCTTTCGCCGTTTTGGTCAACGCAAAGGCGTAAGCCACGACCTATTTCCTGACGCTTTTTGATTTCTGACTTGGTTTCATTCAGAGTACAAATCTGGAAAACGTTCGGGTTATCCCACCCTTCTCTCAAGGCTGAGTGACTGAAGATAAAACGCAACGGCGTGTCCATATCCAAAAGCCTTTCCTTGTCTCTCATTATCAACTGGTAGGCTTCATCATCGGACTTGTTGCCCTTGCCTTCTTTACTATCTTTGAACTTACCTTTATCCTGGGAGAAATACCCATCGTGCATTTCTGAAACGGGATGAGGATAGAGGTTTTTGTACTTGGGGTTCTTGGAAATTTCCGCAAACAATTCTTCAAACCAAATGGCAAATTGGCCGGGTTTTGCATTTCCAGTTGCATCGTAGGAACGGTAATTGGCCACTTTATCAAGGAAGAAAACTGAAAGCACCTTGATACCCAATTCATTGAGTTGGAGTTCCTTTCTAAAATGGTTTTCAATGGTAGCCCTTATCATTTCCTTTTGCACTTCGTCCGTCAGACCGCCTTGAGGTTGCCCTTTGTATAGTACGTTACCACTCGAAAACTCAATCAATTCCTCTTCTGAGTCAATGGAGTTAATTACATACCCGTCTTTGTAGGCTTCTACACCACCTGAAAGCAGGTACAAATTGTCACCTGTTTTGGCCGTGACTGACTTTTTCACTACCCCCTTCTTTTCGCTTACAAGCAGTGTAATGCTCGTTGAAACAGACTGTTTTGCCAATTTGAATCCATCCAGACTGACAAATGCGCCACCGCTATCAAACTGAGAAAGCACAGAATCCACCTCGATTTGCTTCACCAAACCCAAGTCATAAGCTTTTACAGGGTCAAGTTTGTAAAGCAGGTTGTATAGATTGGTATGTGTAGCAGAATAGCGCATGGTAAACAATGGATTCAAGTTCGCTATCGCTTTTTTACGAATATCCGTCTCCATGTTTTGCGGTTCATCCACTATCACAATCGGATTGGTTGCCTGCAAATGCTCGATGGGCTTGATGCCTCTTTCCCTGACCTGGTTGATGATATTCTGGTCTTTGGTGAAGCTATCAATATTGATTACCATGATTTGGATGGTATTGCTACGGGCGAAATTGGCCAGGCTGACTAACTTTTTTGAATCGTACAATTCAAAATTGGCAGGTACGTTTTCGTAGATTTCCTGAAAATGGTCAAAAGTGATTTGCAAATTTTTAATTACACCTTCACGGATAGCAACCGATGGGACAACGATGATGAACTTCTTGAATCCATACACCTTGTTGAGTTCGTAAATGGAACGGAGGTACACATAAGTTTTCCCTGTTCCAGTCTCCATTTCAATGGAATAGTTTCCGAATTCGGTGGATACCCTTTCGCCGTTCTCATCCTTGTAAAACAAGGATTCCAATTCTTCCGACTTCTCTACACCGTTCTTATACTGAATTTTGTGCAGGTTCGTCAAAATCTGTTCCGGTGCAATGGTAAACCTATTACCAACCCCGGCTTCAGAGAACTGCAAACTCCCTGCTGCATTATCGGATAGGCTGAACTCAAAATCCGATGTATTGAGGTCTTGACCTTCAAAGAGGTCAATAACTGCTTGGATAGCATCTAATTGATACTGTTGGTTTTTGTCGAATTGTAATTTCATCCCTTATACGGTCTTAAAAGTAATATCATTGTCCCCAAATTTGAGTTGCGCATTGGTCTTTACCTTGTCCTCATTGTGAAATAAACTATCCAAACAAATTACAGTCCTTGGTTTGAGTTCCAGCACCTTTTTTTGCACCTCTTGAGTATATTTATCGAGAACAAATGCAAATTTTTTGTTTGCAGTATGATAGATGCTTGCTCCATCACCAATTTCTATTAGTTCAATTTTTTCAGTCAACGGAACTCCATTTTTGATAAGCAGTTCCCAAAGGATGTTTTCTGTTTGGGAATTGTCTTTTTGTGGTGTAACGAAGAGCGACATTTGATTTTTTAAATCCTCTTCATTATCCAAAACATCGCCACGCCAAATTTTAAAGTTAGAAGCTGAAAGTACATATTTGCGGAAGCCTAAGATTTGTGCTTTTTGAAGTGACAACTTGCTTTTGCGATTTTTATCTAATTTTTCAATTACCTTTTTAATTCTGGTTTCAGAAATTCCCGAAATAGTTTCAAATCCTGCTTTAAATGCTTCACTTTTCTCTTCAGTAAGCTCAGGTAATTGGACACAAATAAATTTTCTATTACCCTCATCCACTTCATTTAATTCCATGATAGCATGTGCAGTTGTTCCACTGCCAGAGAAAAAATCCATGAAAATGAAATCCTTATCTTCTTCACCGTTAATTAAAAAGGATGCTACTTTTTTAATTAATGAAGGTGGTTTGGGAAAATCAAAAATATTTTTTCCAATTGTATCTTGAAGTACTTTACTGCCCTGGTCTGTTGTTCCTGCATCCTCATGTTGCCAGAAATTTGATGGAACCATTCCTCCATCCATTTCATGTAAAAACTTCTTTAATCTTGGATAAGTATTCTCCCCTTTTTGTCCCCAATAAAGCTTGTTATCTTCCACATGTTCCAAATGGGTTGAGTATTCATACTTCCATGCGTTAGTTGGATGTACTATATCACCATTTGTAAGTGGATTTTTTATGCTATAAACTAAGTTTGGACGCTGTTCTTTTGTCGCTGGATTCACATAAGATACACTTGTCCAATCACCTCTTGGGTCATTGTCTGGATTTGAATAAATTGAATCTGACTTTTCATTTCTTGGCTCTTTAATACTACTTAATTTATCTGTTTTGCGGTAGCATAGTAGGAATTCAGTTATCGAGCCAAATAATTTTGCATTATTACTTTTAGTGAATCTTTTTTCCCAGATGATTGTAGTTAAAAAATTCTCCTCACCAAATATCTCATCCATCAACAACTTCAAATTCGCTTGTTCATTATCGTCTATTGATATGAAAATTACTCCGTCATCAGTAAGAAGGTTACGAGCCAAAAATAAACGAGGCAACATCATATTTAGCCAGTTGCTATGAAATTGTCCGTTCTCTTTACTGTTTTTGCGGAATAGTCCTTCCTTCATCATATACCCTTCTTCATCCTTTTCGCCAATACGTTTCAGGTATTCCTCTTTGGTCTCAGAGAATTTGTCAGGATAGATAAATGAATCGCTACCCGTGTTGTACGGCGGGTCTATGTAAATCATTTTCACTTTACCGTAGTAGGACTTTTGCAGCACCTTCAGTACTTCCAGATTCTCGCCCTCGATGAAAATATTTTCAGACTCCTCCCAATTGACGGATTGCTCAGGCTGCGGAATTAAGGTAGCAGTGGTCGGCATTTGCAAGACCTTATACGCCTCTGATTTGCCAGCCCAGGAAAGTTGGTAGCGTTCATTGTCCGTGTTGACCGCTTCGCCCAGGAGGGTTTGCAGTTTTTGCATGTCCACCTTCTCCTCTGAAAAAGCTTGCGGAACGAGTTCCTTCAGCTTCTCCAACAAATCCTGACTGATGTTTAACGAGTTTCCGTCCATTGAATATTGAAATTTAAAATATTTCACAAAGGTAGCAATTATCGGCATTTAGAGGCACTTTCAAGAGGGTTTAAAGATTTTAAAGGGGTTGAAAACGAACAAAGACTTGACAACCGAAACCGTTTAATTATACTACCTGTACAAACGTTCTTCGGAACCCTCCCGCAAGGGAGAAAATAAGAAACTTAAAGCATCAACGCTTTAAGTTTTTCTTTTACCTCGTTGAAATCTCATTCTGAGAGCATCCCAATTTTATCAATGAACCTACTTTTATCTATTGACTTCCCTTGTGATAGAATCACTCTTGAAGGCTTATCAAAGTACCTGTCAGGTAGGCGAAAATAAAAGGGAGAATCTTTCCCTTTTGAGGGTGCAAACGGCATCTGTCCCCCACTAATGGGGACATCTTGCCAAATTATTCATAAATATGTCCCATCTTTTTGCTAATAGTACGGATCGCAAAAATATCATCCCTTCCAGATTGTCGAGTTTCCAGAAAGAGGAAGGAC
>JBBRCC010000162.1:0-5310 GCA_038205175.1 Cytophagales bacterium
AACTACCTTGATGCAATACCTGGCCAATCAACTGAAACAAAAGAACAAGGTGTTTGCCTTATTGGCACCTACAGGCAGGGCTGCATCCATTTTGAGAAATAGGGCTGGACTCACTGCGAGTACCATTCATGGAGAACTTTACAAAATGAGCCATGTAGATGGCGAGGCCGACGATGATTTGGAAGAGCCTACATACAACCAGTTTGGACAACTTCGGCTTATTTTTGCCATGAGGCCACCTAGCTCAAGTTCTGATTTTGTTTACATTGTTGACGAAGCCAGTATGATTAGCGATTCTGTGGGCGACCCCACCAGCTACGCACATTTTGGTAGCGGTCATTTGTTGAGCGATTTGTTGCATGCTGTAGGAAAAAACAAAATCATATTCGTTGGCGATCCCTGTCAATTGCCTCCTGTTGGCAGTTTGGCCAGCCCGGCCCTGGATCCGGAATATATTCTCAAAAAGAGTAAAGCCGTAAAACTAGCTAGTTTAAACGAGATACTTAGGCAAAACGAAAACAGTGGCATTTTGCAGTTGGCTACTAAGGTGAGGCAATTGGCCGAACAGGAAACATACGAGAAATGGGTGAAGCTGCCAGCCCTAAACACGCCTCAAGTGAAGCTCGCTCCGGAGTATGAACTTACAAACTTATATTTAGAAGCAATAGAAAAGCACGGAACAAACCACAGCATGGCCATTTGCAACTCAAATATTGCGTGCCTCAATGTGAATAAAGCTGTTCGAAAAAAAATTTTTGGGGACCCATTTGCTCCGCTACAAATAGGTGATGTTTTGATTGTGAACCAGAACAACCACCTGGTACCACTTTTTAATGGAGATTTTGTAAGGATTGAAAAAATTGGCGAAAAGCGAACCAGCAAAACTGGCCTGGTTTTCATTTCGGTTGTGGTGTACGACTTCAACACGAAAAATGAATATCAGGTGCCTCTGTCGCAAGAAACATTGTTCAACGGGCAACCCAACCTTACACCAGAGCAGCAGCGTTTGTTGATGGCTGATTTTAGTATAAGAATGCGCAAAGAAGGCATAAAACCCAATACAGATCCGTACTTTGAAGCCCTGCGCTTCGATCCTTTTTTAAATAGCCTCAGGGTAAATTTTGGCTATGCCATAACTTGCCACAAGAGCCAGGGCGGCGAATGGCCGGAAGTGTATCTGATGCTGAACAGTAAAATGTATGCCATGGGGCCAAAGGCACTTACACGCTGGTGGTACACCGGCATCACAAGGGCAAAGCAACAACTATACATTGTGAATGATTGGTGGATAGCGTAAGCCTTACTTTTACTGTGAATATCAAAATCAATAAATGCATGAATCTCGTAATCAACTCGTTTGGAGCAGCTCTTTCAAAGGAAAATGATCTTTTCCTACTCACTTTGCCTGATGGCAAACAAACTATACCGCCTTCCAAGGTGAAATCTATAACTATACACCAAGCAGTCCGTATTTCGAGCGATGCTATTCTATTGGCAATCAGACATGAGATTGATGTGTTGTTTGTGAACGAGTCAGGCAAGCCAGAGGGCAGGCTATGGAGTGTACAATACGGCAGCATAAGCAATATTAGAAGGGCACAACTCGATTTTTTCTACAGCAATAAGGCACTAGCCTGGGTAAAAGATTTGTTGATGGAAAAGCTCAATAACCAAATTGCCATTCTACTGTTTCTGCAACCAGAATCGGCCGAAAAACTGCCTGAATACAACCTCGTGAAATATGCCATAAACAGTATAGAAGACCATAAACGTAAAATTGCATCTTGTGAAGGCGATCACCTTACCGATCTGGCACCAAGTCTGAGAGGTTGGGAGGGCGCTGCCAGCAGAAAGTATTTTTCAATCATTAGCGCCATATTGCCGCATGCATATAGGTTCGAAACCAGATCAAGACAACCGGCGACAGATGTTTTCAATTGTTTACTCAACTATGCCTATGGCATATTATACGCAAGGGTGGAAGGTGCTTTAATCAAAGCTGGGATAGACCCTTATGTGGGCATTTTTCATCGGGACGAATACAACAGGCCCGCATTGGTTTTCGACGTCATTGAAAAATACAGAATCTGGATGGACTTTGTTGTAATACAGCTTTGTCGTATGGAGGTTATTGATAGCGAATGCTTTGAGCCATTCAATGAAACAGGTGCACTGCGTTTGGAGTCATTCGGCAAACGCATACTGATACAGGCAGTGAACGACTACTTAGCTGAAATCATTGTGATCGATGGGTTAGAAAGAAGCCGCCTTACCCACTTAGAAATGCAACAAAGTGCGCTTGCTCAATTCTTTTTGAAGGTGCAGGCCAAAGGCAAGGAAGTTTAATTTTTTTAAAAAAGAAACACATGATAATGGCTGGCAAAAGCGTAACAAGTGCCAACGACCAGATAAGGCCTGTTTCATTAGAATATATATACCAGGCGCTAACAAAGGTAGGCACCGAGTTGGAAGCTAAAGTGAAGCAGCTTAGGGCATTGAAAGCCATGCATCCTGAAGCCTTCCGGAAAGCAAAAACGCAACTTCCCTACTTGGTTTTTGGTAAATTTGAGCCTGGAATTAGAAGAAAAGAAAACTTTGCTTTTACGGAATATGTAATGATTGATGTTGATAAACTTAGTGCAATCGGGTTGTCAGTATCAGCTGCTAAAGATGCATTGCAAAAGAATCCTGGTGTTGTGTTATTGTTTGTGAGCCCGGGAAACGATGGTATTAAGGCATTATTCAAACTGGATAGGCGCATTCACAACCCAGGTTATTACAGTCTGTTTTATAAAAAATTTGCAGCCAATATGGCTGCAATCTATAAACTTGAGGGTGCTGTTGACCTGGTTACTTCTGATGTGAGCCGCTGTTGTTTTATGAGCTACGATCCTGATGCATATTTCAATCCTGAAGCCATAGCCATAAACCCCCATGCAATACTGGATCCAAACGAAAATCAGAACCTTTTCTCTGTTGAGAAAGAAATTAAACAAGCATTAGAAAGGCAAGAAGAGATACTTGGAACTTTGAAAGAACCGACTTTGCCACTGGCCGATGAAGTGTTGGCAGCAATCAAAATGCGGATAGACCCTTTGGCCGCTAAAAAACCTTCAAAAGATAAAAAAATAGCCCAAACTGAGGCCCTAGAACCTGCCGTTATACTCATTTCCAATAAACTTCCCGAAGTAGGCATTGAGTTGCTACAAGCCATACCTATTTCTTATGGCAGACAACTAAAGCTCAAGGCAGGCAAATACGAAGCGCAGGTTAATTTATATCATGGCCAAGCTGGCTTCAAAGCGGTTCCTACCACCTTGTCAAACACAAATGAAGAATTAGCCAAAATGGCTGCAGAAGCAATTTTGGCTTTTTTAAACCAAGAAGCTTAATGCCCCGCCCAAAACGTATAGAACTCTCTCTTTTACAAAGACTTGAGCGAATGGAAAAGGCTGGCCTCTTGCGTGTTGAAAAAAATATGTCCCCGACGGAAGATGATCAGCTCCCAGACTTAAACAAAAGACTAAAGGCTATTTTAGGCATCGTAAAAAACCACCCTGTAAAAGCCACTACCATGAACTACCTTATCTTATACGACATAGAGAACAACAAAGTGAGAAGACTGGTGAGCAAATACCTGATCAAAGAAGGATGCATAAGGGTTCAAAAGTCTGTATTTATGGCCAACAGCCAACATGCAAAATTCCATGAAATTTATCAGACTCTTCAAGACATAAACAGCTTTTACGAAAATGAAGATAGCATCATTTTGGTGCCTGTGAATGTAGCCGATGTGCGCAGCATGAAGCTCATTGGCCAAAACGTAAATATTGAAATGCTGACAGATCCACCTACCACTTTATTTGTATAAAAAATGGTTAAAGTGCACCTTCAAAAGGCAGCTGAAGCAAGGAAAAACAATTCGTTTTCTATTGCAATTGAACTTTACGAAACCGCTTTAAAAGAAGCCCCCGATTGCTTTGGCGAATGGGATGCGTGGGGGTATGGTCAGTGCCTCAAACAGTTGAAACAATATGAAAAAGCATTGGAAGTATGCAGAAAGTACTATACAAGGCATGAGAACTTCGAGCCACTGCGCTCGCTTTATGCATGGTGTATTTACTTTACTCAAATTTCTTCTACCGAGGCACCAGCTTCAACAGAAAATAGAAGAAAGGCGTTGCAGGCCATAAACAGGCTTTGCCCTCAGGGAAAACCATATAGCCCGGCTCCTTTGGCAATTTTTAAATGGGTCAAAAATTTGGCCGCTGGTCCAAACATTCCATGGACAGAAATAAAGGAATGGCTTGACAAGCTTGATCCAAAGCTTCTACAAACCGATTGTTACCAAATGCAAGGAAAAGGTAAGTTAATTGAATTGGCAAGTGAGTTGGAAGAATGGTATAGTTGGCAAAGTAAATGCCTGTTGCAGCTGGGCAAATGGGAAGAAGGCGTGGCACTTTGCAGAGAAGCCAAAGAAAAAATACAAAAATGGCACTACTCCAACCATGTGTGGTTCGATAGGCGGGAGGCCTTTGCGTTGTCGAAATCAGGAAAAAAAGACGATGCGAAAAAGTTGCTTAGCAAAGCATTGGCGCAAAAGCGGGAGTGGTTTATGTTGGCCGACATGGCCGAGCTAGAACAAGATAATTCTTTAAAAAAACACTTTTATGGTGCAGCCTGCCGTGCCGAGGGCGAATGGAAATCCAAAGTAGGATTGCTACTGAAAATAGCTCAGTGGCTGGCGCAAAAAGGTGAACCTAAAGCTGCTGAGTTGCATGCCCAAGCTTGCAATTGCATCAGACAAAAAGAAGGCTGGCCATTGTCTGATAGTGTTTTGCTTTTGGCTGGGGAAAATTGGGTTCCAGAACAAGACACAAGCAAAACATTGCTGGCAATACTTGAGAAGCTAAAAGAAATATGGCAAACCTGGGAGGTTGCAGCCAGTATGCTGGAAGGTAAGATCAGGGAAATATTGCCAAACGGGAAGGCAGAGTTTATAGCAGAAGGCAAACGCACCTTTTATTTTCAGTTGAAAAATTGCCAAATGCCTGGACACGAAATTACAGTTGGTCGAAACGTGAAATTTGAATTGGTAGATGGTTTCGACAAGAAAAAGAACATAATTTCAAAAAATGCAACAAACATTAGGAAAGCTTGAGGCAATACCAATAACTTTGGATCAAGATCTATTTAAAAAACTTTAAAAGATACGTATGTGACAAATCACCAAGCCTTAACCATCAGTAAAAGAGACGGTTGAAAAGAATAGACTACGGGCTCAACATCCACCACAACAAGGATTAAGAC
>JBBRCC010000163.1:0-5287 GCA_038205175.1 Cytophagales bacterium
GTTTCAAAATAACACGAAAAGCTATTTACCTTCTTACCATTTTTGATAAATCTGAGCAGGATTCTATTTCCAACATAGAACTCAGAGAATTGCTGAGTTCGATTCCTGAGGGTTAAAAAAAAAGCATCAGCCCAAAGACCAGCCATTCCCGAATTCTGAACCCAAAAAAGCAGTGTTCTAGCGTTTATAGCTCTGGGAACCAAGCTTTCTTTCATCTTCCCAACTTCCCGCCTTTGATGCTTCTTTAACCAATAACCCGATACATGGAGAAGTAAGGCTTTTGTTTTTCTTTGTCCTGAAGTTTGGGGGTGGAAACACCCGCAAAGGCAAGGTTGGCAAAATTGTGATCCGATCTATAAAAGAATAGCTCTAGCCATCTTCATCTTGGAAAAACTCTTTTAGAACGGAATATAAAATCGACGTGGATTTAGTTTAATTAAAATAAAACAATGTTTTGATTGCCGATTTAGATGATTTTCTTTTGACGGTAAACAAAGCTTCAAACCTAGAAGGTTTCCAAAACCTTCTAGGTTTTTTTTTCCAAAACCTTCCACGTTTTCCTTATCAAAGCTTCAAACCTAGAAGGTTTCCAAAACCTTCTAGGTTTTTTTTAACGTTTGTTGGTCTTCCCACATTCCCGCTGTTGTTGCGTTTTTTGACCAACAACCCGACGCCTGGGTGTCTCTTCTATTTTTTCTGTTCCGAAAGTTTGCGGGTGAAAACAAATGCAAAGGCAGAAATTTCTGGCTTCAAACCTAGAAGGTTTCCAAAACCTTCTAGGTTTTTCTTTCCAAAACCTTCCACGTTTTCCTTATCAAGGCTTCAAACCTAGAAGGTTTTCGAAACCTTCTAGGTTTTTTTTATCCCCTCTTTTTCAATTCCCTTTCAATTGCTTTAATAAGTTTACGGTTGGCACGAAGAATTTCATCGTACAAGCGAATCGAAGTTTCCAGCCAGCCGATGGTGTTGTACAGGTAATTGATATACAGATCATCTTTCCGAAGTTGCTCATAGTGAACTGGTTCCAGGTATTTGAAAGGCATGAATTTCCGAAAATACGTTAGATTGATTTCACGATGATGCTGAAAAACGCCCTCAAATTGGTTTTCATTAAACCGCTCCAGGAATTTGTAATGACTTTCGTACTTAGTGGAAATGGCTCTCCGGAGGGAATCGTTTTTCACAATCCGCATACCTTTCTGTAGAAGAATGGAATAGGCCGTTTTGTTAAAAAGTACAACCGGGACTATGCCAATGAGGGAAAAATGCTTTTTAAGCGAATCCGGATAAGGTATATTATTTTCAAAATGGATTAAAACGATATTTGCTCCAAGAATTGCCTCTTGTTGAATGCGGGCGTTTTCTTCTAAATCCTTCATGTCGTCATTTAAGTTTTCAACCAGTTCGGCCAATAGGGCAAGTTCCAGTTTCTCCTCCTTTCGTTCATCGCTCCAGTTGCTCACCTCCAGGGCCAGCAGAATCCCAAACATCACCAGTAGTATTTCGCCAATGGCGTATTTGAAATAGTTGATTGTCTTTCCTTCAGCCAAAAAGGTTTGCCGGACGTTTCTAAAGATTTTTGTCATGGTTTATTTTGATGCGAATTAGCTCTATCACCTTCCTGGATTTGGAGTTTCAATTCGAGCTGATGAATAAGTTCGATGGTCTCTTTTTTTATACTCAGGAGTAAACGTATGCAATCTGAATTGACCCAATAGTGCACCGCAGCATTGCGGATATACTTTCCTTTGTTTTGTTTCAATTCGTTGGTAGCAAGCCCGGGCTGGGTTGTGCCAAATAAAAAAGCTGAAGTCGGTTCATATTTTAGCACATCATTTTCTGCATACAAAGGTGCATCGATGGGCAGTGCCCAATTGGTATTGACCTGGAAATTGGATTCCGTGGATTTATAGTGTGCATAATGGGTCACAATCAAATCCCGCAATTTTGTATCTTTAATCACCCCTAAATTTCCAGTGCTGGAAAGGTCCTCAAATGTAGATGTTGTAGGGTTGAAAAAAGGATAATGACTTCCAAAAATTAAATAGTCCCGAACTGATTTCAGAAGAATTGAATCAGGAACGGTGGCATTATTGAAAGCTTTGGCCATTTCATCAATGCTTTGGTTGCCTTTCTCCAAATCTGCAACGCTTTTATCAAAGGTGATGATGTCCTGCTGGTTTTCCAACAACAAACGTTGAAGATATACCCTTTCCTGATTGCGTAATTTTGAATCTTCATTCCAATTGTTAATCTGCAAGGCAATCAAAATGCCAATCACCACAAGGACGATTTCGCCAATGGCGTATTTGAGGTAGTTGCTCGTTTTACCTTCGGTCAATAGTTTTAAGCGGACGTTTCGAAAGAGTTTTATCATTTGATGTTCAATCGGATTTGTTTTCTGATTTCGGAAATGGATCGCAATGAATTCTTCATATTCCTCAATTGACCAGCTCTGTTGTCTTTGTAAATTTTAAACAGGACTTTGGTGGTTGGGTTTTCGAAAAATGCTTTAGCATTATTGGGTTTGTGGTACTCCCTCCATTTGAAATCAGAAAAATCCTTCTTGATAACAGGTATCCAATCTGCATTAAAAGAGCTTAAAACGTCATTCATACTTTCATACAATTTGAAAAGGTTTTCGTCATAATATGTTATAAATAGAATCTGAAGCCTTTTGTCAGCAATGGTTTCAATGCCTTTTGATTTCAATACTTCAAACGCACTGGATTGAGATTTGAAACGCTCAAATGAAATGATCCTACCCATCCAAAAGTTCAGGCTGTCGGTGTATTTCTTTTGGGCTATTTTCTCCAAAAGGCGATCTGTCAATTCAATCGCAGTTTGGGTTTTATACAATTCTTTTGTGAGCAGCGCAGAATCACTTTGCAGGTTCTGGTCCAGAAGTATGAGTATTTCCCGTTCAAATTTTTTACTTTTCCTGTCCTCATTCCAGTTGCTGATCTGCAAGGCAATCTAAATCCCGATTACCACGAGCACAATTTCACCAATGGCATAAAGCAGGTAGTGTTTCATTCCGTTGATTTTGATTTGTTGAATTCGGAGCCTGTTAAATATGGGCATGATTTTATTTGGTGAATTTGGCTGGTCGGTATTCTTTCCGGAGCTATTTCTGACTTTCCTTTTCAATAAGCCGGATCAGTTGCTTCGATTTGGTTGTGGTATTTTCATAGTTTTTTACTAAATTCATTCCTGTAATAGAGAGGACATAAATGCCGTTCCGGTACTCCTGGCTTTTCAATAAGGAATTAAAATCCTGAATTTTGATCAGTTGTTCTTCAGCCGTCTTTTGTCCGGCAAAAACGGGGAGCAGTTTTGAAATGGGAATGAGCCTGAAAAAGGGTTTGGAAATATACTCCCAGTAATCAAAAGTTTCGTGGTCGATCTTGAAGCGGTTTGCCTTATACAATACCTCAAGCTCAAGTAGGATCAGCCTTATGGAATCGTTTCGGATCAGGTTTAAGTTGCCCGAACTGACCATTTCGGTGTAGGTGATGTTGTTGGGCGAGAAGGTTTCTTCCATCACGGAGTTCATTACTATTTTTGTAAAGCTGGTCAGGCTCCTGATAGGTTCACCTTCAATATTTTTCAGGATCTGGTTATTTCCTTCCTGTATCAACTTTCGAAATGCGACCAACTCGGAAAGTCTTTTTAAATCAATTTTCAGATCCTGTTTAATGGCATTGAGGTATTTCAGTTCTTTTGTTCTGGAGTAGTGATCGGTTTCCCATTCGTTTACCTGAAGTGCGATAAGAATCCCAACAACCACCAAGAGAATTTCTCCCCCGGCATACAAAAGATACCCTGTCAATCGGTTTTCAGCGAGTAGTTTGCTTCGGGTTTTGGAAAAGAACTTGATCATCCTTATCTGCTCTTTTAAAATGTTTCCAGTTTAACAATCAACTTGTCTACTTTCGAAATTGAGCGTTCCAGATTTTGGGTTACCCTTAAGACGCCTTTCCGGTTCAGATCGAGGTGGGTGATGAATTTCTGAGGATTCTTCAATATATTTTTCTGCAGGTCCAGCACCTTCGCATCGGTGTTAATCAAATCATAATCAAGCAAATAATTTAACCTGAAATGGGTTCCGTAGGATGCCGATTTTTCAAATGCATTTTTGACTCCGCCAAACCCAATGTTATACACTTTGTTGATCTGGTCAACCAGCGTATCGGGTATTTCGTTCCAAAGGGTAGAATTTACAACGGTGTTATAGGCTGGAGAAAGTGGGGTAAAAAACCATCCATCGCCTCCCATCCATCGTAATACTATTTGAAGATTTGTGGTGTCGATTTGCCGTTTTTCATTCCATGTGGCCATAATGGGATCGGATGCAGAAAAAATTTCTCTACTCCCGTTCAGATCGATTTTGTCTCCCGCATTCCGGGCTTTCAGATCGGCAATTAATACCCCTAACAATTTATCATTTAATTGATTCTCTTTCCCGTTTTCGTTTTGGTTGCTCACCTCAAGGGCAAGCAAAATACCGATCATCACCAGGAGAATTTCGCCAATGGCATAGAGCAGATAGCGTTTCATTCCCTCAGTTTTGATTTCGTTTTTTCGGATTTTGTTAAAGAATGGCATTGGGCGGGCAAGATAGAAGTTTTTCGCAGGCATCAGAAGCTGAAACTTATGCGTGTTGTGCTCCTTCAGGTGTCAAATATAAACTGGGTTTTTGCTGTTGCAAACGTCTTTCTCATACCATGGCAGTTGGTTCACCCGGCACTTTTCAAACAGTAATCTGTTTTCCGCAGTTCATTAAAAAAAATGGAAATAATCAGCAATGAAATAATTTGGCATACTACTTTTTGATTTTTATCCGAGCTTGTATTCTAGCTATTCAAAACTGATGCACTATTTTTAACCAATAAAATTGGTCTTTGAAAATCGTTTTAATGCCTAATGAAGTAGAAATTCATTAGCAGGCAAAGAAAATCACTTTTAGCTTCTTGAATTAGTTAAATGCTGGTAACATGCCGGCAAGAGATCTTTTTTAGTGATCGCCACTTTTTACTTCATAATTTTTTCTTCTCACTTCCTCTCAAATTTTTCCACTGCTTTTAAATATTTGGCAGCCAAAATCTCTCTATCGAAATGGTTTAATGCAAATTGATATCCTGAATCACCTTGCTCTTGTATTTTACTTCTGTTTTGCAGGTACCATTTTACTTTTGAGGCAAAATCTTCAGGGTTTTCTGGCTTCACAAAAATGCCTGCACCCGCCTCTTCTACCAATGTCCGGCTCACACCATCTATGGCCATG
>JBBRCC010000164.1:0-5170 GCA_038205175.1 Cytophagales bacterium
TTGGTTAGTTCGAATGCACTCTGGAGTTTTTTAGAACCAGAAGTTCAAGCAATGCCACTGGAAGGTTATCTTCCATTTGTTTATTTGCCGAACTCCAAAGCTTCAGCAGCATTTGAATTGTATAATCATGGAAATATCGCCTTCCAGGAAGGTCAATCTATTGAAGCAGAAAAATGTTACCGACAAGCAATTGATCTATTCCCCCACCATGAAACATATTACAAAGGTTTGGGCAATGCAATTGCCATGCAAAATCGACGGAAGGAAAGTATCGAATATTTCGATAAGGCCATCGAAATCAACCCTTACTTCGGAGAAGCCTACAATGTTCGTGGACTAACTTATCTGGAATTAGGAAAGTTTCAGGAGGCCTATTGGGACTTGCAAAGAGCGGCAAGTTTCACGCCGAGTGACATGTCGGCATGGAGCCATTTGGTGCAACTGCTCCTCAATTTGGCACACCTTTATAATTCAAAACATTTTTTTGAACAAGCCCACTTGACTGCAACAAAAAGTTTAATCATCTTTGCGGCATTGACCGATGAGCAACAAGCTTTTGGGTCAAATCAAAGGGACTTTCTGCAGCAAATAGCCTCAATGAAAGCATAAACTAAACACTTCTGAGTTTGCCCTCACCGGCACTTTTAACCAAAACTCAGAATCATGTTTAAAAATGCTGAAAATCAGGGACTTCTGCCCGCAGTCAACTTTCACCTCTGGCAACCATGTAACATGCGTTGTAAGTTTTGTTTTGCAACCTTTTTGGATGTAAAGCAAACGTGTCTACCTAAAGGGCATCTTCTCGAGGCGGATGCCGTTAAAGTCGTTGAGGAGCTTTGCAAAAGCGGTATCCGCAAAATCACTTTTGCCGGTGGCGAGCCAACGTTGTGCCCTTGGTTACCCCGATTGCTAGAAATTGCGAAGCAATACGGTGTAACAACGATGGTCGTAACAAACGGTACCCGCCTTGAAGGCGGTTTGTTATCAATGCATTCTACGTTGATCGATTGGGTTGCCCTCAGCATCGACAGCCTGAACCCTGTTGTAAATGAATGGTCAGGCCGGAAGGAGCCCGGAAAACAAGCACCAGATCTTCAATGGTATCTTGAACGGGTTAAAAGCATCTTGGATGCCGGTATTCGACTCAAAATCAACACTGTGGTGCACCGCCTAAATGTAGATGAAAACCTGGCACCATTTATCTCGACTGTGAAACCGGAACGTTGGAAATTGTTTCAGGTATTATCAATCAAAGGGCAAAATGATGCCGTTGTCGAAGACTTGCTTATCGGCGATGTCGAATTTGCCGCGTACATTGATAGACATCAACAGCAATTACCCCATCAGATCATTGTTCCGGAAACCAACGATGACATGACCGGGTCCTATCTGATGGTTGATCCGGCAGGTCGATTTTACGACAATGTAGATGGAGCTTATACCTACAGCCGACCAATACTCGAGGTAGCTATTGAAAATGCGTTGAAAGACATCCGGTTTGATCGCGAAAAATTCGTGATTCGAGGTGGTGATTACGATTGGACTAACTGATAATAACAATTTTTATATATATATTTTTTGATGGGCAGCAGGTATAACCCGCTGTCCATTTTCTTTGGATCAGACTGGTTTAAAGCGAATTTCACTGATTACAATTATCAAAGTCCCCTCAACACTGGCACACCTTTTGTACTCTAAATGGTGTACAAACGAAAAACATTTTAGACAAATGTAAATATGTCAGCCGACCCCGAAACATCAACGCAAACAGTTTCATCCGAGGAAAAGACCAACGGTCTCCCCGCCCATGAATTTTCATGGCTTTGGAACGAGCATGCCCTGCGCGACGAGGGTGCTTTTTATGGTTTGGTGGAGGGCCAGACAGAGGAAAAGGAAAATGCCATACGCCAGTATTTCGCCATGCACACCAGGGCATTGCAAACGGAAATTGAGCATCATCGCGATACGCTTGTAAGGAACCAAAAGGAACAGGACCGCCTGGAAACTAAACGTTTGGCTGTTTTGACCGACAAAGCGCAGGCGGTACTTGCCCTCGAACAAAAGCCACAGTTTTTCCTGCGTCACATCCTCGGTTTGCTTGCTTATGCGGGCATGCTTTTATTCAATTTTTTCCTGCTTTACGAGAACATCCAACACAGTACAAGCAAATACCCGTTCTGGCTTTCTCTGGGCGTTTACCTTTTCGGCATGCTCGCCATGATCCGCCGCCTGGCGCCGGTTTATTCCGATGAAGACACCCTTGAACCCGATATGTTGCCCGACAAAGACCGTTGGAAAACGGCTGCGGAAGCCTATGGTATTCCATTTGTGGTTGCCTTGTTCGTCGTGGTTTATGGTTACCACGGTGACATCTTGCGGTCCGCTCTTACTTTCTTTCTATTGTTTGCACTTTTTGTGTATGCTGGCAAAGGTTTCTGGCAATCGATGGAATACGTACAACGCGAATGGGAAGCCATCAGGCACAACCGCAAAGCCAAAGCCCTGCTTCAGGATAAGCTACAGGCCTTTGACGACGACCTAATATCCATCAAAGACGATATCATAAAGACCCGACAAGCGGAAGATACTTCCCGGCAGCAACTGAACGATGCCAACATCCAGCTTGCGCGTGCGCAGGAGCAGGCTGTAGCATCGGTGAGTTATTTCAAAAGCGAATACGAACTGGCCAGGTCAAGTCGCCGCCTGGGTGTGTTTGGAACGTAATCAATCCCATAAACCATGGCTGAAGAAACCACCAACAATACACAAACACCGGCTGATGCTGCCGACAACGGTTCTCCGCGCGAAGCTGCTGTAACAGTGTACCCGTTCAGCGATTTTTCGTACGATCAGGGGTTTGCGGACGGAGCTATGAAGCTTCGGGACTTGCCACATTACGAGTCGTTTGCGACGAGTCTGGAAAAAAAGCAATTGGCTGAGCAACTGCTTGCACGTTGCCGTTATGAAAAGCAGCGGCTGGAAGCGGAAATTGCACAAATTAAGCAGAAGACTGTAGACCTGTACAGAACGGTTTTTGATAAAGAAGGGTTTTTGGTTTTTGCCAAAACGAGGTTGGAGGAGTATTTGGCGGAAAGGGAGAGGTTGAAAGAAGAAGTACACCAATTGTATGTAAAACGCAGTGAAATCAAGTCTGAAAGCACAGTTGTTGTTGGCTTGATGATGTTGTTGGCTGGTTTTGTTTTTATATGTTCCGATGTTTTAATAACCCAGGGGCTGTTGCAGAAAGGACTTTCGATGCCAAGGGTTGAATCCTGGATCTTGGCTGTAAGTCTTTCCTTAACAGCATTTGCCATTAAACCTGCCTTTGACCGGATTTTTGAAAAGCCGTACATCCAACATGGTAAAATTAAGCGTAATCACAGCATGCTACTGGTACTTAGTGGGCTTGTAGTTATAATGCTCGGAGTGTTGGGTTGGATTCGGGGCGATTCATTCCTTATCCTACTCAAAATCGACATGGAGACACCCGATTACATGAACGAATGGATGGCCTTACTAGCCCGGCCACACATAACTTTTTTGTTTGTCTTAGCCAGCATCTTGTTTGCATTAGTTGGCGCATTGTGTCTTAGCATAGGATTTCGGAATATGCAGAAGTTTGTGAAACGGTATGAACTTAGAAATGAAAGCAAAGAAAGCAAACGATATCAAGTACATGCTGAAAACCGGATCTACGAAATGAGAGACTTGTCCTATCGTGCAAAAAAGGACTTGGAAATCAGCAAAAAGGAAATTGAACTTTTGCCTTTACTGAGACATGTTGAGATAAAACTTGCCAATTTATCCCAAGAAGAGAAGGAGTTGCTTACACACCTTGCGGAGGCGAATGCTACTGCCCAATCCTCATGGTACAAAGAAGGAGCAGCTCGGGGAGAACAATTTAGAATCTCCGGAGAATTATTTGTTTCTCCTATTCGTATGGAAAGACTTGTAGCACCCGATGGATTATCCGGATATATTTGGAGGGGAGAAACTGGAACTAAACCGCCACCAAACGGGACTTCTGTTAAGCCTGACACATCAATCGATAACCGTACTGTTTTACCTGGCGATTACCTTTATCAACAAATACGCAATGCCATCGCGATCCACGACAATAAAACCAACAAAAAATTCAATACCAATGGAAAAATGGGTTAAATCAATTATAATCAGTAGAATTATATTTATTTCAGTATGTGTAATCTCATTTGGTTGCAATGATAAAAGCAGCACGTCAACGACAATCGAATCAAATCAGAAAGTTACCTTAGCTTCGGTAACAACTGAAAAAAGTATACCGACCATAAAATCTGATGACCACGTTTTGGTGTTTATTGATAAATCCAGCAGTATAGGCGCAAAAAACGAAATAAAATTTATAGGAGATCAAGAAAAGAAACTAATAGAAATCTTAAAGACTAACGGCGGCAAGCTAACCATATACTTTATTCACAAAAATTTAGCGTCAGCATCGCATCATTTTGAACAAAATTTTGCGAAACCTGATATCAATGGCATGGTGGAAATGAAGGCGAAAACTAATTTGAATAAATTTAATAAAAGTTTAGATTCTATAGAAGTTTTTATCAATGAAGCAATAAGCAAAAAGGCAGGCACTGGCAATTCTAATGAAACTGACATGTGGATTACTGTAAAAAAAATCAATGATAAATTCTCGCAAAAACCTTCGTCAGCTAAACTTCACGTTGTTTATTTAAGTGATATGATTGAGGCCGTAGTAAGCTATAATTGTGGCAAAAATTATTCAGGAATAAAAATTAACACAGTCGATATGGCGCGAAAATTGGCGGAAACAGATTATCCAATGTTTAAAAAATGTTATAATATAACAAGCCTGCCGAAAAATTTATCAATTATGATGTATTTTCCCACCGATGCAAATCCAAACAAGGATTACCGAAATTATCCGGAATACTGGAAAGCCCTTTTTGCAAAATTTGGTGTTGAATCCGTCGAATCTAACATTTAATACCCCATGCTCCGACCCATCCAACTCCTCCTCGCCACCCTCCTCTTTCTATGCCTGCTCGACATGCCCTACGGCTACTTCCAGCTCGTGCGGTTCCTGAGCTTTGTTGGGTTCGGCTATTTTGCCTACGAAGCCCAAAGCCGGAACGAGAGCGGTCTGGCCTTTGCGTTTGTCGCC
>JBBRCC010000165.1:0-4864 GCA_038205175.1 Cytophagales bacterium
CAATCAATTGTCATCATAAGCCCAACCGATTCCCGTTTTCATGTCTTTTACGGTAATACCTGTGGCTTTTAGTTGCGCCCTGATCACATCTACTTTGGCATAATCTTTTGCAGCTTTTGCCTCAGCATAACCAACCAAGATTATGTCCAGCAAAGCTTCTTGGTTTTCAGGTTTTTCTTCTACCAATCCCAAAATATGTTGCACAAAAGTGCTGTAGAATGACAATGTTTTGGCGAACAAAGTTTCTGGAATTTCTGCTAAAGCCTGCGGGTTAACACTCCATTGTTGAATTTTTTTCAACACGCCGAATAAGCTTGCAATGGCAATGGCTGTGTTAAAATCATCGTTCATGGCCTTGTAAGCGCCTGACATCAGATCTTCCAGTTCTTTTTCAATGCCTTTGTTCATTTCCTTGGCTTCCAGGTTGTTTGGGTAAGCCATGTTCTCAGCGATTTTCAAGCCATTCAAAATTTTCAAATAGGCCTTGTAACCTGCCTGCAAAGCATCATTCGAAAAATCTAATGTGCTGCGGTAATGTGCTTGTAAAATAAAAAATCGGATGGCCATTGGTGAATAAGCCCTCTCCAATCCTGGATGATTGCCTACGAAAAACTGGCGCAAACTGATGCTGTTGTTCAATGACTTGCCCATTTTTTGTCCATTGACTGTTATCATGTTGTTGTGCATCCAGTATTTAACCGGGTCAACGCCTTCGCCTGCTTTGGTTTGGGCAATTTCGCACTCATGATGCGGAAACAACAAATCCATACCCCCGCCGTGAATGTCGAAAGGACGACCCAAATATTTTCCACTCATGGCAGAGCATTCAATGTGCCAACCCGGAAAACCTTCGCTCCAGGGAGAAGACCAACGCATGATGTGCATGGGTTCGGCTTTTTTCCACAAGGCAAAGTCAGGCGGATTTCGTTTTTCGTCCTGCCCATCCAAATCACGGGTACTGCTTATCAAATCTTCAATGATGCGACCCGATAAAATGCCATAATGATGATTCTGATTATATTTAGCTACGTCGAAATACACAGAACCATTTACCTCGTATGCAAAGCCAGCAGTTATAATCTTTTGAATAAGCTCGATTTGTTCAATAATATGCCCCGAAGCCACCGGTTCAATAGAAGGCGCCAAGGTGTTGAGCGCCTTCATGTCTTCGTGGTAGGTATTGGTATGATATTGAGCCACTTCCATGGGTTCCAATTGTTCAACCCTGGCCTGTTTGGCAATTTTATCTTCGCCAGTGTCAGCATCTCTTTCCAGGTGGCCCACATCGGTAATGTTTCGCACATAGCGCACTTTGTAGCCAAGCTTTTTCAGGTACCTAAACACCACATCGAACACAACTGCAGAGCGTGCATGGCCCAAATGTGCATCTCCATAAACGGTAGGACCACACAAATACAAACCCACAAACGGTGGGTTTATGGGTTCAAAAACTTCCTTTTTACGTGTGAGGGAGTTGTAAATCTTTACCTGATGCTGCATGGGCGCAAAAGTAGGCCAATTTTGGTTTTGCCATAATATGAAATGAATCAGAAACCTTCCAAGGACAAATTTCCTACTCAGTCCAACCTCTTTCCCAGATACTTTAGCCTTTCAACTGGTTTTCTTCAGTTTGCTTTCCGAATTCTTCCCGATCCGTTCACTTCCTGATTTACTTTTGATGGGTTGCCCACATATTCCACAGTGCCGCTGCCATTAATTTCAACATCAAGGTTGTCTTCGGGCTCTACTTTCACAAACCCACTTCCATTGATTTCAATTTTAACCGCTTTCACAGGTTTGTTCAACTTCAGATTCCCGGAACCATTGATTGTTAGTTTGGCATCGTCAGACTGTCCGTCAACACTAATTTCGCCCGAACCATCTATTTCTCCCCGAAGATTTCTGCCTGAAACTGGTCCTGTGATTTTACCTGAACCTGAAATGTTTAATTCCAACTTGTCTGCATCAAAACTATCTTTTACTTCAATTTTTCCTGAGCCAGTAATTTCAAGTCCTTTCACTTCGGGTATGCTGATCCAAATCTCGATTCTTTCATGGTTTCTCACATTTTTTGAAAAGCCGATGTTCAGCTCATTCCCACTCACTTTAGTGGTCAATATATCGAGAATGTTTTGCTGTCCTTTGATTTTAATTTCCTGTTGATCAGCACTTTTAGATATGTAGACAGTAGCTCCAATTGAATTATCAATTTTATTAAAGCTTGACACCGACCTTGAAGTTTCAACAACAGGTCCTTCCCCTTTTATGCCCCCTGCCCAGCAGGAAGAAATCATAAAAATTACAAACAGAAACGATAAAATTTTGATGGTTCTCATATTTTTCTTTGAATTTGGCCGGATAACCGACTATTGAACATGAATGGCTTTTTCGAAACCATAGGCAATGTGGAGCCAACCCTTGTTTCGCCCAAAGAAATTAGGATGAAAGGGGATAATCTGCATGTGAACTTTCAAATATTGAAAGCAAATTGTTTTAGGGTTCAAGTGTTTGAACCCGGCTTGCAAATTGTGAATCCATTTTCGGTGGTTTCAAATCCTGCACATGGTGAAATGCAGGTCACAGCAAAGAAAGACCAAATCGAAGCTACATGTGAACAGTTGTCAATCAAAATTCACTTAAATCCCTTTTTTCTTGAAATAAGCAATGCTTCGGGTTCGCTATTGGCAGACGATGCAGGCATGGCCATTGTGAAACAAGGCCAAAAACTGATAGCACATAAACTGTTGCAAAAAGATGAAGCATTTTATGGCTTAGGCGAAAAGACAGGGCCAATGAACCGCAGGGGCAGAGCATATACCAATTGGAACACCGATTTCTTTGCTTATGGCATCGAATCCGATCCATTGTATGCTTCCATTCCTTTTTACTTGGGCAAAACCGCAGCCGGATGGTATGGCTTGTTTCTTGATTGTCCGGGCAAAAGTCAGTTCAACTTCGGGGCATCCAATCACAGGTTCAGTACGTTTTCAAGTGAAGGTGGAGGATTGGATTATTATGTAATGACAGGCGAAAATCCTGCTGAAATTATCTCGACCTACACCTGGCTTACAGGGCGAATGCCTTTGCCCCCCAAGTGGAGTTTGGGCTTGCAACAATGCCGCTACAGCTATTATCCAGAACATGAATTGCACAGTTTGGCCGACAATTACCGCAACCGGGGCATCAGTGCCGATGTGCTGTATTTCGACATTCACTACATGGAAGAATACAAGGTTTTCACCTGGCACAAAGAGCGTTTTCCAGACCCACAAGGCATGCACAAACGGCTGGCTGAAAAAGGATTTAAAACCGTGGCCATCATAGACCCCGGCGTGAAGACAGAACATGGATATCCTGCTTATGAATCGAGCAAAGCCGCCGACATTTTTCTCAAGTATCCAGATGGACACGATTTTCAGGCACAGGTTTGGCCGGGATGGTGTCATTTTCCGGATTTTACACAAGAAAAAGCAAGAAACTGGTGGGCCGATCAGGTGAAAATTTTGATGGATAGCGGACTTTCCGGTTGCTGGAACGACATGAACGAGCCCGCTACCTGGGGCCAAAGCTTGCCCGATGCTGTCATTTTCGGTATGGAAGGCGAGCAACTCCCCCACCCTTTGGCAAGGAATGTTTATGGTATGGAAATGGCACATGCCACCAAAACAGGCATGGAACTCCACAAACCCAGAGAAAGAGCTTTTGTGCTTACCAGAGCAGGTTTTTCTGGCATTCAGCGCTATGCGGCCATGTGGACAGGCGACAACGTGGCATCAGACGAACACATGATGGCAGGCATCAGGCTTTGCTTGTCGCTTGGACTTTCTGGTGTGCCTTTCTCAGGCATGGACGTGGGTGGTTTTGTAGGCGATAGCTCTCCAGCTTTGTTTGCCCGCTGGATTTCCATTGCCTCTTTTATGCCTTTGTTCCGTATTCATTCTATGATCGACTCCAGAGAATCAGATCCCTGGAGTTATGGTGAAAAAACAGAAGCCATTTGCAAAAACTACATTAATCTGCGGTACCGCTTATTGCCTACTTTGTACCAAGCCTTCCAGCAGGCATCTATTTCTGGGTTGCCGGTAATGGAGCCAATGTTGTTGAGACATCCGAACGATGCAAAAACAGAGGTTTTTCAGCATCAGTTTTATTTGGGACAATTGCTTGTTTGTCCGCAGGAAAGTTCAAAAGACGTGGCAAGGGTTTATCTGCCAACTCATGCTCATTTTCATATTTTTACAGGCGAAAAACTGCATTCAGGTGAACATTGGGTGCCAAGCCCAATCGATACTTTGCCTGTATTTGTTCAAGCGGGAACCGTGCTTTTGATGCAAAGTTGGGTGCCACATACTCATGCTGCCCACAATGGCACCATGGAAGTGCATGTCTATTTTGGCGAGGTGGGCGGTTATGCAGTTTGGTATGAAGACGACGGCCATTCGAAAACGCATGAATCCGGGAATTTTTACGAGCGAAAAATCTATTACAGCCAACATCAACTCAACATTGAAGCGGTAGTGGGTTCTTTCCCATCAACCTTCAAAGAACTTAAGGTGAATTTGCATGGTTGGCCAAATCCTGCTGCCAAAGGCTGGACACTCGAAACCTACCAGTTTTTGGAAGAACTACCTGATTTTGATCCATTTGTGAGCGAACAGAAAAGTTACAAACAGCTTATTTTGAGTGCCACTTTCAAAGTAGCTCAGGAAGCATTTGCCATTCAACTTCCCTGAGGCTGCCTGCGGCAAAACAGTATGAAGTCGGTGGCTTTCGGTGCAAAACCTGCCTCCCGAAGTTTCGAAGAAATTTGTCCACGATGGTAAGAAGCGTGGTTAAACAAATGTGTCAAAATATCGGCTCGGGT
>JBBRCC010000166.1:0-4705 GCA_038205175.1 Cytophagales bacterium
GTGATGGTTTATCTTTTCTAGGTTTACTTTAATGTCGCCGGCAATGGCTTTGGCCTCTTCGATGTCGCCTTTGTTCAATTCCTCATTCATTTCATCCAAAAGTTCATTGCTCACTTCTGAAAAATTATTCACAAAATTCAAAGGGTTTTGAATTTCATGAGCAATTCCTGCTGTGAGTTCGCCCAGGCTTGCCATTTTTTCGGATTGGATGAGCTGGGTTTGGGTGGATTTGAGTTGGCTTAAAGCTGCCTGGACTTCATCTTTTTGTTGCGCCAGAAATGCATTGGCTTTTTGCTTTTGGCGAAAGCCCATGTAAAGAGCAATGGCTAGAATTAAGAAAAAACCAATGACTGAAGCAAGGTAATAAGTTCTCGTTCTGCCTTGCGCCTGGATGGTCTCTTTTTCCAATTCCTTAATATCCATTTGCTTTTTCAAGAGTGCTTCTTGAAATAAAGCCATGTTGCGTATGGTTTTCTGAGAGAAGTAATTCCTTTCTATGCTTGCTAGCTTCAGGTATTTGTATGCACTATCACGTTCTCCAAATGTGCTGAAATGCTGGTACAGATTTTCATAGCCGGAAGCCAGGTCAATTTTCAACATTTTAATTTCTTTAATTTCTTTGAGAGCGGTCAATGCCTGCACCCCGAAGAAATAACTCGAATCGGGCACATTGAGCGCCTGGTAGGTTTTAGAAAGTCCGAGAGAATTTATAGCCATGTAAAAAAGCGCTCCGTCCGTTTCACGATCAGAAGCCAGGCCTTTAATGAAGGAAGTCCGTGCAATTTGATACTCTCCTCTGGCGTAATTTACAGTTCCCTGAATATAAAGAAGGGTTGAATAACTGGAATAATCATACAATTCTGGCGGGTACGACATGGCTTGGTCAATAGCCGCTTTTGCTGAGTCCGGCATGTCTTGTTCCAAATAGGCCAATGCCATTGCAGATTTTGAATACGCCATGTTCAAGACATCATCGTGTATTTTGGCAAGTGCATATGTTCTTTGATGATAGCGTTTGCCTTCGGGCCTGTTTTCAGTAGCTCCCATGAGGTGGCCGTAGTTAAAATACATATTTGTCAAGGTGCTCCAATACTTCTTTTTCCAATTGCCATTTAGTTCCTTCTTACGAAACAATTGCGCTGTACCCGAATCCTCCAGCAAATCGAAACCAGATGTAAATGCATCATAAGCATCTGCAAATTTGCCGCTATTCGTGGTAGCCCATCCCTTGTGGGTAAACACTCTCCCAAGTTCAAGCAATGCATCTGCTTTTACGGTGTCGGTCGTATTTTTTAACTGTATTTTAAGTGAATCAATTTGTTGATTCCAGGTTGTGGAATCCTGACTAATACACAGATTTTGGATGAGGCAAAGAATACCTATCGCTAAAATGGCTTTCATAACGTTGCTGTTTGTTTTGGGACTTTTATGAAGAATTTTGCACCGTCTGCCTCCACCATATCATAACACAATCTTAATCCTGCGCCTTGTCTTGTTGGTTTGATAGTTAAGAAAGGCTCTAATATTTTGACAAAACTATCTTTTCCTGATGGTCGACTATAACTGGTTACCCCAACAAACAGGTTTAATATCAGCGTCATATAAATTTTGATATGCATACTTTTAGTAGATTAAGTTTTTTGTTTGAAATGCAATTGTAAAATTTGGTTAATAGGGATACTCATTTAACCATTGCCAAAAATTTTCGGGATGAATCACTTTTGTTTCAATGGGTTTGTATTTTTCCAGAAAGGATGCAGGAAATTTTACTTTGGCAAGGGGATTCCATTTGAATTCATATGCGTATATTTTTCCATCAATCTCTTCCACATAATCAATCTCTGCTTGCTGTTTGTTTCTCCAGAAATAGGTTCGCCCATGGAAACTATTGTATTGAAGGATCTTTTTTCGCTCTGTGATCAAAAAATTCTCCCACAATGCACCTACATCCTGCCGTGTAGATAAAGTAGCAAAGTTCCCCAGAAGGGCATTTCGAATTCCGTTGTCGTAAAAGTAAATTTTCTTCTTTGTGCTTATTTCGTTTCGTTCATTTCTGCTGATGGTGCCCAATCGATACACAACGAAAACCTGCTCCAACAAATAAATGTAGCTATCTACTGTTTTTACATCTGCTGAAACCAAAGAGGCCAATTCGTTGAGGGAAACTTCACTGCCTACCTGCAAAGCCAGTGCTTTTAAGATTTTCTCCAGCAATTGTGGCTTTTTTAATCCCACAAGCGATAGGATATCTTTGTACAAATAGCTGCTAGCGATATTAGAAAGTACTTCTTTGGCATCGCTTATATGAGTAACCACTTCTGGGTACATGCCATACACCATGTGTTGTTGCAGGGATTGAAGAAAGGTAGGAATGCCCAGATGGTTCATCAGTTCTGGACAACTGATAGGGTACAAAAAATATTCCCACTTGCGGCCTGTTAAGGGTTCCTGAGTTTTGTCGGCAATGTTGAGTGAGGAAGAACCTGTAATTAGAAATTGAATTCCGAGGTCAGCATCAATAAGCTGTTTGCAAATAATTCCCACCTGCTCAATCATTTGCGCCTCATCCAAAATAACAACTTTATTTGCGCCAAAACTTTGTTTAAGGGCTGCTATATTTTCCACTTTCCACAGCGACTTTGTTACAACAGAATCACCATTGAAGTATTCAAATGGCTGTTGCAGTTGGGTTGCCAGAGCTTTGACCAAAGTAGTTTTGCCGGTCTGCCGGGGACCAAACAGAATCAAGGCTTTTTTATAGTCAATCCTTTTTTCAAGGATTTTGAGTAATGTTCTTTCAATCATCAATAAAGTTGATTAGAAGCCAAATATAGATTGTATTCTATAAAAGTAATACTTTTTATGGATTTGACTGTTTGAAAATCCAGATTGCAGGCATAGAGTTGTTTTTTGAAGAGGTGCAATCCTTTTAAATGTAAGTGCTGAAATTTTCTGAAATGAACCTTTTGCTTGTTTTTCCCCAAACTCAGATTGTTGAGCCTACTCTGAACGATGGAGAGATTCATACAGTAGGAAGTAGAATAATAAACGTCGTCCCGTGCCCGTGCCCATCTTTCGTTTCCACTTTCAACTCCCTGCCATGACCTTTAGTCTGAATCACAGATTTAAAGGATTTATGGATTTCAATGATTGGATTTATGTATTTATTCTGTGTCATCTTTTAATCTTTATAATCCGTGATTCAGACAACAGGTAATTGAATAATAAACGTCGTTCCTTCCCCTTTCTTCGTTTCCACTTTCAACTCGCCACCATGTCCCCGGTTAACAATATCACAACTCAAATTTAACAAAAATCCGGTTCCCTGTCTAGTGGGTTTGTTGGTGAAGAAAGGTTGAAAAATTACTACGCTCATTTGTTTTTAAGTTTTTCATTTTCCTCGGCTGGCGGCAAAAATTTTTCTCCGGTAATTACTTTTTTTCCTGTCTTTTCTTCCAAAGCAAGTCTTGCATCTTTGGCAATCTTGCCTCCCTTTTTACCAGCTTTTGCATTTTGTGATACACCTTTTGCCTGGTCCGTTTCGGCAATTTGTCTTGTTGACAGTTCTGCCAAGGCAGTAAAAATTAACTCAGCCTCACTCATGTGGTCACGCAAGTTTTGTGTTTTTAATCCTTTTACATCTTTGTGGTTTTTAACACTCAAGCCTGTCCATTCCTGATGAATGATATTGGTGAGATAGGCAAACTCATCTCCTTTTTGCACACCGTTTTCTTTCCAATAATCAGTGAGTTTATTCCGGGTTTCCTGGCCGGTCATTCTCTGTTGAATCCACTTTTCGCTCCGCCCCGACTTTTGCCAGTTTTCCCTTGCTCTGTCAAGACTTTGTTCTGGGTCACTTATTTCCTGTATTCTTTCATACCCCACCTTTGCAAGCCATAGTTTGAATGGTTCTGCTTTCGGCGATGGAATAGACTGAATGAGGCGTAGGATTTGCTCTACATCGGCAACATCGGTTTCCCGAAGTTTGCCATCTTCAGCCAATAATTTCAACTGTCCCAGTTTATGGGACAGTTCACTTCCTTCCTGTTTCAGTTTCGTCTTTAGGGCATTCCAATACTTTCTAGGTCTTGGACTGCCGCTCAAAATTTCCACTACATCGATGACGGAGAAATACCATTTTTGCTCTTCTTCATTCCAGGCAGAGCGTACCTGTTTGCTTTCGAATAATTTGATGTTGCTCATAAAATTTATATTGGTATTTGAATTATAAACGTAGTTAATTCCCCTTTCTCAGTTTCCACTTTCAACTCGCCTCCATGGCCTTTGGTCACAATATCATAACTCAAACTCAACCCAAGACCTGTTCCTTGCCCGGTTGGTTTGGTAGTGAAAAAAGGTTGAAATATTTTGTCAATTACTTTTTGAGGAATGCCGTTTCCGTTATCAGAAACCCTGATTTCGATTTGCTCTCCCAGGATTATTGTGGAAATGGAAACCGTTGGCTCAAAACCTAAAATGCCTTCCTTTTTCCTTTCGTTTACCGCATAAAAAGCATTCGTCAACAGATTTAAAATCACTCTCCCCATGTCCTGCGGAACGATGCTAATTTTCGGAAGATTGGGATCGAAATCAGTTTTCATATCAGCATTGAAGCTCTTGTCTTTGGCCCTCAATCCATGATAACAAAGCCGGAGATATTCATCGCAAAGGGCATTGATATCGGTGGGCTCCTTCTGTCCGGAGC
>JBBRCC010000167.1:0-4701 GCA_038205175.1 Cytophagales bacterium
ATTGAATAATTATTCATTTTATTTCCATTTAGCTGCAAATCTATATGAAAACTTTATTTAGTTATTACGTATTTTTACCAATATGTACTTGTAGTTTCTTCAAATTCACTGGAATAAAGTCGATAAGTGAAAGAATCCCGCCTTGATGTGGTAATACACAACCGTGACATTTTAAATTTAAGTGTATCGGGACTGGAACAATGGTCAACAAGTGAAAAAATACCGTATGAGCGGGGCTTATTCGCAACAACGAACAACCTTAATAGTTTTCCAGCGTCACTGGAACAAAGGTCAATAAGCGAGAAAATCCCGCCATAGCGGGTCTAATTTAAAACCGTTTGACGAAAAAGGAAAACAAGTTTTTACAGGGAAACAAAGGTCAGTAAGTTGCATCATGGAGACCGATCATGCCGTATCTAATCGAGGCACTGGTGTAAATCATGTTTAAATTTGAGGCATGAAATCGATGTAGAACTTGTTTCGTTTCCATAAAAAATGCAAGATTTGGCTCACATATATTGTCCCAAAACAGAAACAATCTAAACTTGCAACCGAACATTAAAAACAACTAAAACACATGAAGGTAAATCTGCTCCTGGTTTTGGGATTTATACTTGTCACATCGAGTCCACAAAAGGCTTTGGGTCAAAAAAAGTCCAACGCCACACTGCCTTATAAAAATCAGACCCTGCCGGTAGAACAGCGAATCCAGGATTTGCTGAGCAGAATGACACTTGAAGAAAAAGTTGCCCAAACCTATGCTGTGTGGCTCGATAAAAACAAAGAATACCAAACCAATTTTCAGTTTGATGAAAAAAAGGCTGAAAAAGGAATTCTTAAACTAGGAATTGGTCACATAGCAAGGGCTAGTGAAACGTCTATTTCTGGCTCCCGAGGCCCTGCTGATAATGCCAAAATTGCCAATGACATTCAGCGTTTTCTGAGCACAAAAACCCGTTTGGGTATTCCTGCCATCATCCATGAAGAGTCGCTGCACGGCCAACAAGCCAAAAACGCAACCCATTTTCCATCGCAATTGGCCTTATCTTCAAGTTGGAATGAAGCCTTGTTTGCAGAAATCTATGCAGCAGTGGCAAAAGAAGTTCGTTCACGAGGCGGCCAGCAAGTGCTTGCACCCGTGGTTGACATAGCCAGAGACCCTCGTTGGGGCAGAACAGAAGAAACCTTGGGCGAAGACCCATATTTGGTAGCAAGATTAGCCACGGCTGCCATAAAAGCATACCAAGGACCAGGCCCTCAAATAGGCAAAGACAATGTAGCAGCAACAATAAAACATTTTGGCATTCATGGTGCGCCAGAAGGTGGTGTAAACATTGGTCCGGCCTATATGGACGAACGCTCGGCCAGAGAATCATTCCTTTTTCCGTTCGAATATGCCATTAAAAATGCAGGTGTTTGGAGCTTAATGCCCTGCTACAATGAATGGAATGGAACTCCTGCTCACGCCAACAAAAGGCTGTTAACAGATATTTTGCGAACAGACTATGGCTTCAAAGGTCTGGTTGTCTCCGACTATTTTGCCATCAAAGAAGTAGGCTCCATTCATGGAATCACCACAGATAGCAATGAAATTGCGTTGAAAACATTTGATTCAGGTGTCGACATCGAGCTTCCTGATGCTGCCATGTTTCCACGCTTGGTTGGGCTTGTGAAAGCAGGAAAAGTGAGTGAGGCTAAGCTTGATGCTGTGGTAGCGAATGTGCTAAGGCTCAAGTTTTTGCTCGGCCTTTTTGAAAATCCTTATGTGGATGGAGCATTGGCTGAAAAAACGGTGGGAAGTGCTGCTCACAGAGCAATAGCCCTCAAAGCGGCCCAACAATCTGTTGTTTTGCTAAAAAATGAAGGAAATGTACTGCCGCTTGGGGTAGATCGGTTTAAAAAAATTGCTGTGATTGGCCCCAATGCCAACAAATGTATTTTGGGTGGCTACTCAAATATGCCGAGACAACTCGTGACAACCCTGGACGGAATAAAAGCCAAATTGAATGGCAAAGCAGAAGTTTTGTTTGCCGAAGGTTGCCGAATAAACGACAGCGGAAACTGGTTCGATGATCCTGTGAAATTAACCGACAAGGCAGTGAACGAAAAACTGATAGCCGAAGCAGTTTCCGTAGCCCAACAAGCCGATATCATCATTTTATGTGTGGGAGGAAATGAGGCAACCAGCAGAGAAGGTTGGGGAAAAGATCATTTGGGAGATCTAACAACGTTGGACTTGCTTGGGCAGCAAAACGATTTAGTGCAAGCACTTGCAGCAACAGGCAAAAGCATAGTTTCCTGCATTTTTTCGGGTCCACCTTTATCTACCCCAACTTTAAACGCCAACAGTAAAGGAATTCTCCAGTGCTGGTATTTGGGACAGGAAACAGGAACTGCAGTGGCAGATGTGCTTTTTGGTGACGTAAATCCTTCTGGCAAACTTACTGTCTCTGTTCCACGATCGGTAGGCCATATTCCTGCATATTACAACTATAAACCTTCGGCCAGAAGAGGTTATCACTTAGAAGAAATTAAGCCATTATTTCCATTTGGATATGGATTGAGTTACACCAATTTTAGCTATCAAAAACCAGGCATGAGCCAGAATACAATCGCCAAAAATGCCTCGACTGTGGTAGAAATTGAAGTTAAAAACACAGGTCAACGTAAAGGTGCTGAGGTTGTTCAGCTGTATATTCGTGACAAAGAAAGTTCGTTTACCCGCCCTGTAAAAGAATTAAAAGATTTTGCCAGGGTCGAACTTAATCCTGGTCAGAGTCAGGTAGTGCGCTTTACCATAAATCCTGAAAAACTGGCACTTATTGGCGCTGACATGAAACCGGTGGTTGAAGCCGGAGAATTCGACATCATGATTGGTTCATCATCTCAAGACCTTCAAACTTTAACCCTCACCGTGAAATAATAATGAATGAAAGGAAAGGCATACTCGCTGGAGGAAACTGGATTATCGACCACATCAAGATCATTGATGCCTGGCCTGGGCAAGATGCTTTGGCCAACATGTTGGAAACATCAAAAGCCAATGGAGGTTCGCCTTACAATGTATTGAAAGACCTCGCATTGCTCAAAGCACCATTTCCGCTCGAAGGCGTTGGTTTGGTTGGCAATGACGCAGATGGAAACTACATTTTGCATGAATGCGCCACGCTTGGCATCCATGTTCAAAACCTTGGCATTACGTCAGAAGCAAGTACTTCGTTTACAGATGTAATGACTGTGAAGGGAACTGGAAGAAGAACATTTTTTCACAACCGTGGCTCCAACGACCTTTTTTCACCTGAGCATGTAGATTTTGCCCATTCGAAAGCTAAAATTTTTCACATGGGCTATTTACTTTTGTTAGCCGGTATGGATGAACTTGACAAAAATGAAAGAACCCAAGCCAGCTATTTGTTTGAAAAAGCAAGGCAGGAAGGTTTTCTCACCTCTGCCGATGTGGTGAGCGAGAGTTCAGAACGATTTGCCTCCATTGTTTCTCCTTCCCTGCCCCACCTCGATTATTTATTTTTGAATGAATATGAGGCGGGAAAAATTACGGGTATGGATTTATGTCCTGATGGGAAATTTGAACCGGAATTTGCCATTGAAGCAGGCCGAAAAATCCTCGATCAGGGTGTGAAGCAACAGGTGTTTTTACATCATCCTGAAATGGTGGTGGCGATTGGCCAAAACGGACAAGTAGAAACCCAAACTTCCCTCAATGTGCCTGCAGAGAAAATAGCTGGAGCCGCCGGAGCTGGCGACGCATTTGCTGCCGGGGTATTATTTGGCCTTCATGAAGCATGGAGCATTTCAAAATGTCTGGAGTTAGGCGTTTGCACTGCTGCCGCAAGCTTATTTTCTCCAAGCTGTTCAGATGGGGTTATGCCTCTATCCGATGTGCTAAAGTTGAGGGAGGATTTCCAAATTTAATTTCATTGTAAATTCCTTGTATCAAGAGCATGCATTTATTTTTTTTCCAGCAAATATTTGAATTTGTATTTCCTTTACCCTTTTCGTTTTAAGCAGCATTAACTTCAGCTATGCAACTACTTTATCGAATCCTTTACAGTCCCATTCTAAATCCAATTTTTTTAGGAATCCTCAAATTGATTCCAAATCTGCCCCAAAGATTTAAAATTCCACCTTCTGGTGTCATTTCGCTTAAACTAAATTGCGGGAAATCTTTCAAACTAAAAACAAACCAAACCTGCAGTGTAACCAGAGAGGTATTTTGGAAAGGAACAAGTGAATATGAATATTCCGACATTTTCGAAGAACTATTCAAAAGATCAAGTGTTTTTTTTGACATAGGTGCTAATATTGGTTATTACTCAGCGATGGCTGGAGTTATTAACCCTGAGATGAAAATCTTTGCTTTTGATCCTTCTCCAGGTCCTTATGCCTATTTAGAAGAAAACAAGAAAATAAATGGCATTCGAAATTTGAAAGTGTTTCAAATGGCACTATCAAACGAAAATGGGCAATTCACTTTTCATTCAGCAATAAATACTAAATAAGGATCAGGCGTTTAATTTCCTGAACTTTTTTGGTCGGTATGACATGTTTTGACATACCAGTGTTTGTACACTTGTAAACAAACAAATCTACAAGTTCCTATGCCAACTGCAAAGCTATCATTTTCAACTATTTTGGAATTTCATACTGCCTTTTCTGACAATAGAAAAGCACTTCAACACT
>JBBRCC010000168.1:0-4689 GCA_038205175.1 Cytophagales bacterium
GTCCCGGAGTGACATTTCGGCGATGTCGAAGTCCATTCAATCCATGACGCTTGAACAAAAAATCATGAATATCGGCAACAGACCTGATTTTGGTATGCAAACGCAACACATGCATATGTTGGGGATGCCCAATCAATGGTCGGTAATGGGAATGATGACCATACCAATCGTTCCATGGTCGTCAAAAATGTATTTATCCGAATCCAAAGCTATTGGTTTTCAAATTCAGGCGATGGAAAAGGAAAAACAGACGATGGAACTCATGGCACAAAAAATGGTATCAGAAAAGTTGGTGAAGCTCAATTTTGAGTACAAACAATATGCTGGTTACAAGGAAGAAATTATCCCGGCTTTTGAAAATAATTATAAGGTCAACCTGCTGGCATTCAAACAAAACTCAGGCGACTTTTTTGTGCTTTTAGATTCGTGGGAAATGTTGCTGATGAAGCAAATGGAAATGAATGATAAGTTGTTCAGTATTTTAAAATTAGAAGCCGAATATGAATATCAGAAAGAAATCAGGTAACCGTTTGTTTTCCCTGGCGTTTTTATTGGCGTTTCTTTTAAATGCTTGTAAAAACGAAGACGCCCAAAATCACAAGGATCCGTCGATGCACGTTGACTCCCTTCCGCCAGACATTGAACCACTCATTGCTTCACCGAACAAGCAGGTATTGTCCCGGCAGCAAACCGTAAAACTTCAGGAAGGCGGCATTGGAAAAACAATTCAAGCCCGTGGTTATATTGCTATGGCTCAAAATAGAAACCAATCCGTAGCTGCACGTTTTGGTGGACGGATCGAAAAACTGTATATAAAATTCAATTTGCAGCAGGTGAAACGGGGCGAAAAAATCATGGACATTTACAGCCCTTCTTTAAGTGCCATTCAGGAAGAACATATTTTCTTGTTTACATCCGGTTCGGAAAGTTCATTACTAAAAAACTCAAGAAAAAAGCTCCGTTTATTGGGCATCACCGAAAATCAGATATCGGGGTTGGAAAAAAATGGAAAGGTCGCCCGCTCTGTTTCAGTTTTCAGTCCTTCTGATGGGTATGTTTTTTTCAAAATGCCAGGTGCCCAAGCTGTAAAACCGGGTATAAATAAAGCTGCCATGGAAGGCATGGATAATCAAAATAACCGTTCCGAAAAATCATTTAATACCTCCGCTTCTCAGATCCGAGAGGGAATTTATGTAAATGAAGGTCAAACACTTTTTACAATCAATGATTTGCAGCAGGTGTGGGCCTTGATTTCAATTCCGGATGAAGTTGTCCAGCAAATCAAACCTAACCAAACCGTAACAATTCATCCTGAAAACAACCCTACTGCAACATTCAGCGGTAGCGTAGAATTAATAGAACAGACTTTTGAAGAAGCAAATCAGCGCTTTGCAAGATTAAGGGTTGTGTTGGCTAACGCAAAAAACACATTGAAGATCAATGCACTGCTGAAGGCAAACATCAGTTTAAGCGATCATAGAAATTTGCAGGTTCCGACTTCTGCAGTTTATAAAGCAGGTTTGAACCATTATGTCTGGGTAAAATCAGACACCACAAAAAACGGTACGGGAGTTTTCAGGTTGAGAAGCGTGATTACGGGCGAGAGCCGCTCCGGAATGATAGCCATCAAAAGTGGCCTTTCCGCCAATGAAGAAATTGCAAATCAGGCCGGTTACTTAGCTGACAGCGAAACATTTTTAAAAGAGAAGTAACATGAAAAGCTACATTTTTTCAGCTGTTTTATTTTCAGTCATTCTCCTTGCTGGTAGTTGTAAAAGCAAACCTGAAACTGAGGAAAAAGGATCGGATACCTATTATACATGTCCGATGCATCCCACTGTTATTCGCGATGCCCCCGGTGCTTGTCCGGTTTGCAATATGTCGCTCATAAAAGTAAAAAAAAGCAATTCAGCACCGAAAAAGCAACCATCCAATATTGTAACCTTGGATAAAAGGCAGCAGAAACTGGCAGGCATTGAAACGGATACCATTAAGTTCAGAACCATCTTTCCTCAATCAACCATTCTTGGAACGGTAGCCATCGACGAACAATTGGTAAGAACAATAAGCAGCCGGGTAAAGGGCAGGATTGATCAATTGTTTACTAAAACTACGGGCATTTTTCTACAAAAAGGAAGCCCACTTTACAGCATCTACAGTGAACAACTGCTAGCTGATGAAAAAGAATTTCTATCGCTGAAGGATAATACGAAAGTTAAAAATGAAACTCAAAAACTGCTTGAAGATATGCGGGCAGCTTCAAGAAAGAAATTACGGTTATGGGGCTTAAGTGAAAAACAAATTTCAGCGTTGGAAACCAGGAGTAAGTCAAGCCCCTTGATTACTTTTTCTTCACCAGAAACTGGCTATGTAACCGAAGTAAATATAACCGAAGGGTCGTATGTGGGGGAGGGAAGTCCGCTTATGAAAATTACTTCTTTGAAGCAGGTTTGGGTAGAGGCACAGGTCTATGCCAATGAAATTTCAAACGAATTGAAAAATAAATCTTTTTTGATTTTTTCCGATAATAACCCGGATGAAACTTTTAACGGCACGCTTGTTTACAACAATCCTGTCATAGAACAAGGTCGGCGAATACATTTGTTGCGCATTCGGGTTGAAAACTCAAAAGGCAAGCTCATTCCAGGCATGATGGTTTCAGTCAGTCCTCAAAAAACGGCGCAACCAGTTTTGGCTATTCCAAAATCAGCCCTGCTCCTTGAAAAAATGAAAACCGTATGGGTTAAAACCAAGGAAAATACGTTTGAACAGCGAATGATAAAAACCGGAACTGAAAACAAAACCTGGGTGGAAATCAATACCGGTTTAAAGGCAGGTGAACTCATTGTTACCAACGGCGCTTATTTAATAAGCAGTGAACTGATTCTGAAAAGTGGAGCAATGAAAGGACATTCGCACTAATCCCTCCATGTCAAAGAAAATTGTTTTTGATTCGTTTGATGCTTTACAATAGGCACCATAAAAGGCAAAAGCACATCTAAATGCATTCTCAATTAGCCTTTATTCAGCAAAAGCGGGCTTGAATGGACAGCCTATTCTTGAACATTTCCAAGATCCTTTCAGAATTCAAATGGTTTAATGCCTAATCTTGTGAAAACAACCAATAACGATGAAAACAAAAAAATAACGCACTGTCTGGAACTGAATAGATCTAACGGATTTGCACAATGGGCCTAAGTTTAAAACTCCATAGATCACCCCAAACTCTGGCCTAATCCACCCAAATCATTTCACTGTGACCGGGAAAACACAGTTACTCCAGATGAAACCATGAAGGAGTTGATATGACAACAAATCCTATTGAAATGACCATCTACACTAAATCAACATTCTGAATCGAAAATTGTATCTAACTTTTACAACTTAACGCTATTACTCATGAAATCAATATCAATGAATAGGCAAAGCACTTTCTCTTTTGCTATCTATCACCGCAAGTTACGCTCAAATAAAAAACGCCAAAACCGAGAATGTAACCATTTATAGCAATTGCGGAATGTGCGAAACAACCATAGAAAAAGCGGGCAATCTTAAAAAAGTGGCCAGCGTAGATTGGAACAAAGACACGAAAAAACAATTCTAATGCCTTTGCCACAGACCACAAATTATACCCGAATGGGTGGCTCACTTTGGGCCGGATTACATGACTCACTTTGAACCGGATTCAGTGGCTCACTTTGACCGGAATACACATATAGAATTGAAAAGTAGGAACAATAACCTAACAAGGTACACAAACAGTTAAAAGCTTAAACACGAGGCCTGAAAGAATTGGAGCTATTCTACTCACCGTTTGACAGCAACGTTTTTTCATTTTTGAGGGCTCTGCTTAGCAGGAAACGTTTTCCCGTCTGGGATTGAACGATTTACCACAAACACCGTGTACCAGACATCTGGATTTAAGTACAAAGAATAAATTTGTAAGTTTGCCGGGATGTCAGACAAAAAACTTTACATAATAGCGGGTTGTAATGGTGCAGGAAAAACTACAGCATCCTTTACTATTTTACCTGAAATTTTGGATTGTAAAGAGTTTGTTAACGCCGATGAAATTGCAAAAGGCTTATCCCCTTTCCAACCCGAAAAAGTTTCATTTGAATCTGGAAGAATAATGTTGAAACGAATAAAGAAATTACTTGCACAAAATGAAAACTTTGCCTTCGAAACCACTTTATCAACAAGAAGTTACAAAAACAAAATAGCCGAGGCAAAAGAAAAAGGATACCGGGTCACATTATTATTTTATGAATCAGGCGCATAGCTTCCGCTCTTTTCTAAATACCTGAATGCTAAATGGTTGGTGTTCCATCATTCTAATAATCAGGCCATCAAAGATAGTATTTCTGCTATTTCTTCTGTTAAATCTATAGAAGAATTCATTCAGGTAGGATTGAAGGTGAGCCTTTGAGCATTTATGGTGAATGCCTCTAAGCCAGCCCTTTAAGTTCATGATGATGTTGTGAATCTGAGGCATTCCTTTGCCGTTATCACTTTTTTTCTGGGTGATGTTCCACTTTTCTTTCAATAGAACATATCCCTTCCACTCGTCAGTGGTAATTTGGGCATCTTTGGATACTTTATCGTCTACAAACTCCTCCAACTGCTCACTCGATGCGTTTTCAATCAAGGTGGCATACCCACGGCCTATGCCCTTCTCGTCACGCCTTT
>JBBRCC010000169.1:0-4625 GCA_038205175.1 Cytophagales bacterium
GAACTAAAAATGGAATTTGCCTTGCGGTGTCTCCATTGCTCCAGGTGTAAGCGGCAAAACCACTTGAAGCAACAAGATTTACCGATTGACCGGGACAAAACCCGCCAGCCGTTGCAATAGGATTGGTAGAAACCGAAGGAGTCAAAGGTTTAGGCAGCACTTTTACCCATGCTGTGTCGGAGCGGGAGCAGTAGCGGTTGGAGGAGGTGACGAAGATTTTGTATTGCCCGATTGGCAGCGTATCTGTATAAAAAGTGGTAAAAGAGGTTTGGGCACCATTCCACCATTGAATGCTAAAACCAGCTTGTGGCACTTGCCCGGAAAACAGCCTAACACTGTCGCCAGAGCACACATATACGGTGTCTGTCCTTGGGTTGTTTGGTTTGGATATTCGGGCTATTGGCGCAGGGCGTACAAAAATGGTGACAAAAGTGTCTAAAGCTGCTGTGCATTCTCCGATACCCCGCAGACGATAGGTGGTGGTTTGACTGGGCGCCACCTTGATGTTGCCTAGGGTAGAAAATATATTAGGTTCATTGTTTCTTCGCCACTCAAAGCGGTCGGCACCAGCGCCCAAGGAAGAAATGGTGACAGAGTCGCCTTGGCAAATGGTATCCTGGTCTGCAAAGGCTTGTAAAATACCTACTTTGGAAAAATAAGCCTGTAGCTGGATGGGAATTGAAACTTTTGAAATTGGAACTGTACTGCCGTAAGTTTTCCAGCCGGGCTGAAACCTGCATGCCGGGCCGTAGGTGTTTGGGCAATGAATGATGGAGAGTTGGTGCCTGTTTATTGTGCCATTAAAGCCAGAGCTGTACATTTTCCCATCCAAGCCTGTTCTTACAGAGAAAAATATAGATTTGGTTTGATCATCATAAATTAACCTTCGGGAATTGACTATACTGACAGAATCGGGCAAGTCTACCTTATATTGAAATATTTGTGATCTAAATGTATTGGTTTCCTGGAAATAGTTTGCCCTAAAAGTGTAGAGTAACTTGGAATCAGGACTAAAAGTATTTGCAATCTCATTTGGATCACTAGACCGATCAGGTGTGGGTATTCTCCTTCTGTTTGAAAACCGGCCTGTGCTTGCTTTAAAGTCAAATAGGTGGAATTGGTGAGAAAAGTCTCCCCCTCCATACGTGACAAAAAACAATTTTCCGTTGGGGCTCGATTCCATTTCCTGGACTGAATGGCCTAGGCCGGGGTGGGCTAATTGCGGTTCACCTATTCCATCTTTGGTTACCAAAAAGGAATACAATTCAAAAGTTGTATCTTTTTGGGCTATCAGCCAGTAATCAACTCCATTATTGTGTTGAATTAAATCAAAAGGTGCAAAATGATCTGAATAGCCTGTTAATTGTTGCGTGGAATCGGGAATGATATCCCCAAACCCATTTCTCAGGTTAAAATCTATAAGTTGATTTTCTAATAATTGCGGCCTAATTGAATCTGGCCTTAATCGATTTATTGAAAATAGAAATACTTGATGTGCTTTGCCAGGTCTGGGTATAAAGATAGATCGTAAGGGAAAGTAAACTTGGGAATAGGAAGGCATAAGATTGCCGGATCGGTCAATCAGTTCTAGCCGGGAAAATCCCGGATTCCCTGGGTAATTTTGAAATCTGTTCCCGGCTAAAAACTCCCCCCTTGCATTACAATAATTGAATTGCGTTAGCGGGTTGGTTGAATCAGACAACTGTGTAAAAGTTGGGGGGCTGGTATTAAAGTTCAATTCTGCCCCTATCAAAGTCCATATAGCCGCATGCTTGCCCGGAAAATTGTTCTGGGCAAGCATGGGCCATGAAATAAACAGCAAGCTACTCCACCAACAAAGGCAGTGCAGTTGTTTGGGCATTTTTAGTTTCAACTACTATGTAATAAAGCCCTTGGGCTAGGTTGGTTAAGGGGTAAACACCCGTTTCATTTCCATCCCAGTATGCTAATTGCTTACCATGAATATTAATCAGCGACACTTTGGCAATATTGTCAGTTTCGAATCCTCCTAATTGAAACTGGTTTTTAGCCGGGTTGGGAAACACAACATGCTTACTTTTAGCATGGTAAAAGTCAAAACCGTTTCCACTTGACCCTCCTGATGCACCTCCTCCCAGCAATGGAATTGGTGTATTGTCCTCAAATGCCAAACAGCAATTGGTTTGGTAGGTACAGGGTTGAGCCACAGCATAAAACCGGCTGTTAGGCTTGGCATGGAATCCAGCCTTTAAATGCACCTTTTGACCAGCCCTAAAGTCGGCAGATGTGTTCGACTCAACGCTGGTGTTTTCCATAGCTTCTATAAAGTTTTGTGCCCGGCTATTGGCGGGTATTTTGGGGTTGCCACTTAGCGTAGATGTATTGGAAAAACTATAATCAGGCACGCAGGAAGGCAGCATGGATGAATTGGTTTGCCCATACCCTTCTCTGTACAGTTGAAAATTAGTGGCGTATTTACCATTGTTTTCAAATGGTGCTAAATCAGCTATATGATGGTTGTTGCTTGCGTAAGTTGTTAAAAATTGAGCATTAAAAAAAGAACTTTGCCCAATGTCAAGCAAACCGATCTTTCCCTCTGCCCTTCCGTACACCAGATACTTGTATCCAACTGAAAGCTGAAGGGTAGAGTTGTGCCCTTGATTTGTCGCTGGATTAACAATTCCACGAAAATTGGAAGCCCTAATCGTAGGTAATTTATCATTTGTGTTGGGGACATAGGAAGCACAAAAATTTGAGAGGGGGTAGTCTTTCTCTATGCCTATGGTGTTTGCAGAACTTATTCCTGGTGCACTAAAAAACAAATAATTAATGACATTATCGAATGGGTTAAAATCCAACATTTCGACACCATTCACTTCTGTGAGGTCTGATTGGACGCTTTTTAGCGTGTATCTGTATTGGTTGTTAACCACTTCTTGTTCCAGCAAATGGAGTGGAGAGCCTACAGGGTTGTCACAAACCGTTTGGCTGCCAATATTGTAGAATAATGGTCTTTTTGTGGTAGCTACCAGCAGCTTGTCAGGATTTTGGCTCAAAAATTTAAGTTGTTGCACATGTGTATTGTCGTTTGAACTGATGTCGATTTGAGGGTAGCCTATATCGTTAGGTAGCCCAGTTTTGTAAATCGGAATATAATTTCTGGCAACTTCTACTTCATCTGGATAACCGGAATTTGTGCCTACTTCAAAAATCGTTGCATGTGCCAGAATAACCTGTCGGTGTTCAGGTTCAAGTATTGGATTTTGTTGGCCAAATTGTCCCGCAATATAAATTTCTCTATAAAACTTCTCTGGGTATGGGCCTGGATTATTGCTAGTTTTTCGTAAGCTTGACACAGCAAATTTTGGAAAATTACCACAATAACCAAGAATTGGTTTCGAATAGATGGTCTCAATTTTCTGAGTTGATGAATTGAACCGAATGTGCGAAAGTACTACCGCTTTAGAAAGATTTCCATCACATCCTCCATCGATCAAGGGAGAGCCACCGCCGGGATAGAGAATTATATATTCTCCACAAAGGCCTGGCACTGGAAAAATGGGTAATTCAATACTTCCACTAGCAAAAGCATCCAGTGGGCCCCATTGGTTTACAAGGTGCTCAATACCATCACTGGTATAAGCAACCACAATCCTTCTTGACGGATCAATGTCAGAAACTTTCAAAGTGACATAGAACAACAGGTTTCCATCAATATCATAAATCCCGTTTGCCCCACCTAATGTAGGGAAACTTGTCCGGTTCTCGATTGAAAAACCATTTGATCCGATTCCACCATTGAATTTTAAAACCTTTTGATTGAATGTGAATATCGGGTTATTGAAAGGCGGAACCCGCTGGCAAGTTGGAGGTAGGTTTTGCCCTAAGGCTTTTATGATAGCACAAAGGAAAACAAATAAAATGATTGTAATTCTTTTCATTTTACCCTTGCTTTAAGTGCTTCAATTTCCTTCTGCTGTTGAATTAAATACAAGGTAATCTCTTCTATTTTCTTAAGCAGCAAAGCATTCATTTCACCGAGTTGAATTCCATTTTCTTTCACATGTTGTGCAGAGGGAATTTCAGGCAAGTGTTTGTTGGCCTTGATATATTGCTCTAGTTCAGCAATAGGAGTTACTTTGTAGGTGTCCTCAAAAACATAATCGGGCCACTGTGCGGTTGGGGAAACTACCACTTCTTTGCTGTTGATAAGTCCCCCAACTGCAAGTTTGTAGTTCTGAAAGGTATTTGAAACATTGGGCGCATCACCTATTACTATTTTGCCGTCATGTTTTAGCCTCAGAACTTCGCTACTCCAACCCCCATTATTATTGCTAAAAAACGTTAAGTCATCATTGCCATTGGGTGAGCTCCTTTGCGTGATATGCCAATACTTGTTTTGCCTGCCAAGGTCAAGATATCCATTATTAACTGATCCATGGCTCTCAATTAAACGCAGATTTTTTGCTATAATAAAACCTCCTGCATTGGTTGTCTGATCTAGCCCCACATTCAGGTTTCCTAAAATGGAAGCACTTTGGTTTCCTAATATTTGGCCGTTTACTTCCAGGTTATCAGCAACATGGGCTTTCCCGTTCACATCAAGTTCATAATTTGGGCTTTCCTGGTTGATGCCCACAAATCCG
>JBBRCC010000170.1:0-4464 GCA_038205175.1 Cytophagales bacterium
GTTTCCGGTAAAGGAAGGCCGGTTTTGACCTGGACATTCAAGAACATACTGCTTCCCGACAGCAACACGAACGAAGAAAAAAGCCACGGTTTTGTTAATTTTTCCATCCGACCAAAAGCAGGTCTGGCATTAGGAACCCGATTGGAAAACTTTGCCGATATCTACTTCGATTTCAACGATCCAATTCGAACCAACACCACCGTTAACACCCTTTGGAGACCTACTTTGGTGCCAGGCATAGTGGATTCGGTGATCACAGTATCATCAAAATCAGTCCAGAAAGAAAGCATGAAAATTTTGCCAAATCCAGCTTCAGGCTTTGTTGAGATTGTACTTCCAGTCCAAAATAGCGCTAAGCAAATCCGTTTTTTAGATGCTCAAGGACGTTTAGTGTTCTTTTCAAAATCTGAAAAACACAACCGAATTGACATTTCAGCTTTGAGACCGGGTATTTATCAGGTTCAGATTCCTGGCTACCGCTCCGAACGATTGGTCATAATCCCATAATCTTCTATTCGTAATCAATTTTATGGAAATCAGGGGGTTTATGGCCTCCTGATTTTTTTTAGATGAGTCCCAGTTAATTTCTTTGGATTTACATGGCCTGAAATTCAGGAATTAACAAGTTATTTTAAGAGTTTTGGGGCGAGAAGGAATGGCCAAAAAAATATTTAAAAAAGTTTTGTTTTCGTTCAAGCGAATTTGTCGCATTGGCTGTCTGGTATTATAGAAGCCTGAAATGGTTGAATGCTATAAAATCAGGCTACTTCAACGTACTAAAATGAGTTTAAAAAATATTTTCTTCATCTTTATTCTAATCTGGATCGCCCTTTCTTGCGACAACAAGATTAAAGATTTGCAGCCCGTCAGTGATTTTGAAAAAAGTCGTGATCCGCTTCCTGCTTTTCAGTTCAGCATCACAGCCAGCAGAAGTCAGGTTATCAGTTTCGATTCTATAGCTCAGGGGGGCAATTTTACGATTTCCTTTACTCCTTTACTCCATGGAAGAATTTCTAATCTATCAGATGGAAAAAGTATACTTTTGACGCTCGATGCCAGCAATTGGAAAAAGGATTCTACAGAGTATACCATTATGAAAAATTCTGTGGCAAGAACGGGTACCATTGTTTTGTTTAACAGTTTGTTCAGACCCGACACCCTCGTGCCTGAGCCAGTAGATACTGCTTGTTCAGCTTTGCCTGATAAAAAACTTTTCTTAGACTTCAATACACTGACTACCATAGTCGACCTTTTTCCAGACACTTTTCAGGGAAACGTTGACAGTTTCAGTGCTGCCATTTACTCTGTCAGTATTATGACTGGCAATGGCCGATTAAGTTATTTGGCAAATCCAGCCTCGCAAGATCAAAATTGGGCCTTTGATACAGTTTGGTATAAGTTGAAGGCCAGAAACAGAAAGTGTTTTACAGGAAAAGTGCTCATCACTCTAGGCGACACCTGCGAACCTCAGGCCCGGGAAGATGTTGTTCCGGTCCCGTCAGGTAGCCTTATTTTCCCTGAAACATTGCTCACCCAGAATGACAAAGGATGCAACAACAGCCTTGGGTCATATATTACCCGAACCGCAAAGGATTTTGACTATGGAAACTATAAAGTGATGAATACCAATAACGGGGTTTTAACGGATACATTGATCAATGGTAGTCAACATTATAAATATGTGAAAACTGTTACTTCTGCCACGGATGATTTATTCGAATACTATTTTAAAAATTTGAATTCAGGACGTGTAACCAAAGCCAAGGTCAAATTGAGTTTTTAATTGCCAGATCACTTACAAACAGAACGTATAGAAATTTTTTAACTACATACAATTGTTACCTGCAGAGTTAGAACTTGTGGAAGGATGCAAAAAAGGCAAGCGCCAGTTTCAGCGCTTGCTTTTCGAGCGTTATTCCCCGGTCATGATGCTGATCTGCAGGCGCTATTGCAAAGATTTGATGGAAGCGGAAGACATGCTTCAGGAAGGTTTTATAAAAGCGTTTACAAAAATTGACCAGTTTAGAGATGGGTCGTTTGAAGGTTGGCTCAAGCGAATTTTTGTTAACACATGTTTGAATAACTGGAAAAAGCAAAAAGATAAATTGACATGTCCTGAAGAAATAGGAATGGCTATCTCAGATGAAACAGAAGATGGACTTCAAAAGCTTCAGGCACAGCAATTATTGGTACTTATTGATGCATTGCCATCAGGTGCAAAATTGGTCTTTAACTTATTTGCCATAGAAGGATATCAACACACAGAAATTGCAATTTTGCTCAACATTACTGAAGGTGGAAGCAGAGCGCAACTTACCCGAGCCAGACAATTGCTCAAAGACAAAATGATGAAATTGGACTTAAGTGAAAACAGACCATGAAAGAAGAAGAACCAAAACCGGGATACCTGGGCAATAAACTGGATGGAATTACCCAGCCAGTGCCTTCAGATGCCTGGAACGATATTGAAAAAAAGCTGGATAAGGACAAAAGACGCCGATTTATTATTTGGTGGTTTTTGCCTGTTCTAACCTTGTTTGGACTATTTACAGGTTATTATTTTTTTCAAGAATCAAGCAGTTCACTGCAAAATGAGAAGCTGGGAAAGATAGAAACAGCTAAGAAAGGAACATCAGAAGTTATGCCTGATACCGAAAATGGCGACCATGGCAAAACTGACCAACTGGAAGTGGTTACAGGCTCCGAAACACTTCCGAATACAAAGAATACTCCAAATGACCCGACAGACACAAATGTTGAAAAATTAGCTTCAGCTGAAACTCCAAAAAGCAAAGGCTATAACATTGAAAATCAAGTGAATGACTCACAGAATGGAAATGAGTCTGCAAAAAAGGCTGAACCTGAATTGCAAAAAGAAAGTAAAATAAAGAATAGGGTAGTAGCCGAACCTGGAGATCTTGCTTTATCTGAATCGAAACCCGAAAGCACTAAAGAGGAGGAAAAAGTTAAATCGGGCAGTAGAAAACAGCATGTTAGAAGGAGTAATTTTAAAAAGAAACTTACCCCTTCAGCTATTGCCTTCGGTGGCAAGCAATCTAAAGTTGGTAAAAGTGCTGGAAAGCAGAAATTAGAAGATCCCATTGTGATAAAAGAATCTGAAATGGTTTTGCTTGAAGAACAAAAATCTACAAATGGATCATTGTCAGATTCCGAAAAGCTATTGGAGCAAACTCCCAATCAAGCGCAAACCAAAGTGCCTGCATTAGCTTTTTTGCAGCATAAAAATGCCGATGTTTTAGCCCCGGATTTTGAGGCAAAGCGAGTTTTGATGTTCACGCTTGAGGTGCCGGAAATTACTGGAATAGACACTGCAACCCTTCCAGAACAGAGACGAAAATTAAAGTTTAAGAGCATAAACCTTTTTGTGGTGCACGGTGGTTTGCTGCAACAAAGTATATCCATACTGGCCTTGCCAGATTTGGATCAGGAATCAAGGCCTCAAATTGCCATAAGCCCCGGTAACCTGAAAAGGATCAAATTAAGTAAAGTTGAATATTCAAAACTGCTGAAGCTTACAGAATCATTTATGGTAGGGGCTGGATTTTACGGCATTGTTTACCGTCAAATTGTTGAAGCTCAACTGGAAGGATCACGTTTTACTTCTATAAAATATCAACCCACTGAGGATAGTCTTACCTTTTCTGGTTCACCAGCCTATGCTACCAAAAAAGGAACTTACAGCCGTTGGGGCTGGGAAGGTGGCATGCAAGCCAGCTTGTTTTTCAAACCAGGTTGGTCTCCAATAGGAATTCGCTTTCAGGCAACTATTGCAAGTTTGAACTACAATTGGGTAAAAGATCGTTCCATGTTTTTGCCCCATGCAGGAGTTGGGTTGTTTTACACTTCCCCTTCAAAATGGTTTTTCAATGCAGAGTATCAATCATTTCGAAAAGCTGGAAATGTGTTGCCAATTGAAGTGAAAACCACTGGCACCACAAGTGGGCTTAGTTTTGGAATTGGATATTATTGGTAGTTGATTGCAGGGGCCGAAATCTTTGAAAGGTTTACAGTTAAATTCTTGATAGAAAAAGGCAACTCTCCACTTGTTTTTAACAGATGAGGCTTAGATTTTCGTTTGCAATGCATTTTACTCATACATGAATGCCATTTTCAAAACCTGGTTTTTCAGCGTAATCTTGTGTAATACCAAACGCTGCCGGATTGTTGGACACGTTGCCTATTTTAAAAGTGATCGTAAAACCTGCCAAAGTAAAATCGGCATAATGCAAAGAAAGTGCTGGTAGGGATCCGCCATAATTGCATAAATAGTAAGTTTATGCAAAACTACCTGGATAAATTCTGCTACAAATTCAACCGCCGATATTTTGGGGAAAAACTATCTGATAGGCTCATTTTAGCCGCCGTTCAAAACACATGGTATTGATTGCGGACTGTCATAATATTTTATCTCGAGTCGTATATGGTTCCTGCACAGCTATTTAG
>JBBRCC010000171.1:0-4300 GCA_038205175.1 Cytophagales bacterium
GCACAAGTATTCTTCTTCTTTGCGCTCGCTTACACAAGGGAAAGCAAAATTTAGTATGTCTTTCGCCGATTATGCTGCGGTGCCGGGTGATATTCAAGCTAAGATTACAGCGGAATATGCGAAGGAACAAGCGGCACATGGTGAGCACTAGTATGCTTTTCAGGTATTTGAAGATGTGGCTATTCGAGTAGGAGCAAGTGTGCAAAATTAATCAGCACTAAACCTTCTATAACTCATTGACCAACATTGCCTTTTGCCTTTTGCCTTAATACGCTGTATTCATCCCGAAGTGTTTACCTCATTTTGAATGGGTAAAGAATTCGGGATGCGTACAGCGTTTTTTTGGGTGCGCTAACTGAACAGCCCTATTACATCTTCTTTTGTCAGTTTTTTGATAAAGCCTTTTTCTGTGCTGATCAATTCTTTGGCGATGTCTTTTTTCTTTTCCTGCAACAGCAAAATTTTTTCTTCAATGGTATTCTTACAAATCATTTTGTAGGCGAATACTTTTTTTGTTTGCCCGATCCGGTGCGTTCGGTCGATGGCTTGTTGCTCCACAGCTGGATTCCACCACGGGTCAATTAAGTACACATAATCAGCCTCAGTCAAGTTAAGCCCTACCCCTCCAGCCTTGAGGCTCATCAGGAATACACGACAGTTTTCTGATTCCTGAAAACGCTTGACGCGTTGAGCACGGTCCAAGGTGGAGCCGTCCAGGTATTCGTATGGGATGCCGGATTTTTCGAGGTGTTGTTTGATCAAATCCAGCATTTTCAGGAACTGGGAGAAGATTAGTATTTTGTGATCCCCGGCATTTTCTTCCAGTTCGCGAATAATCTCATCTAATTTTGCGGACTCCTCGCCATAATCAGCATCATCGGAAAGCAGGGCTGGAGAATCACAAATCTGGCGCAGTTTCAGGAGTCCTTCCAGAATGAGGAAGGCTGATTTTTCTTTTCCTTCGAGCGCCATTTTATCAGCAATTTTTTGTCGGTACATCTCCCGGTAGGTGTCATATACCTTTCGCTGTTTTTTGCCCATTTCACAAAAAAGTGTCATTTCGGATTTATCGGGCAGGTCCTTGGCTACCTCGTCCTTACTGCGTTTCAGGATAAAGGGATAAATGATTTTACGGAGCGACCGCGCAGCATTTTCATCGCGGTATTTATCGATAGGGTTTGCGAACTCAGATCGAAAAAACTCCTGGCTACCCAGCAATCCGGGATTGACAAAATCCATTTGCGAATACAGATCGAAAGTATTGTTTTCCACTGGAGTACCCGTCATGACCAAGCGGTTTTGCGCTTGCAGGAGTTTGACCGATTTTGACACCTGAGCATCGGGGTTTTTGATTGCTTGTGATTCATCGAGTACCACATAGTTAAAGAAAACATCTTTTAGAAATCCAATATCGCTGCGCAGTGTACCGTAGGTAGTGAGTATGATATCGAAATCTTTAAACACAGTGGTATCTTTGTTTCGGCCAACGCCCCGGTGTACAAAAACGCGCATTTCGGGTGCAAACTTTTGCACTTCGGCCTGCCAGTTGAAAATCAAAGTGGTTGGCACGACCACTAAATTAATGGCATCCGGTTTGGCCACTTTTTGCGATTGGAGGAAGGTGAGTACTTGCAGCGTTTTGCCGAGCCCCATATCGTCGGCCAGGCAGCCTCCCCAACGGAACTCTTCCAGGAATTGAAGCCATTTAAACCCTTCTATTTGGTAGTCGCGTAGATTTGCCTGACTGGTTTTGGGTAATTCCACTGATTTTATCTCTTTAAACTGCAAGAGTTTCCACTTTTTTTCCTGAATTTCCTGCTGTACTTTTTCATTGTCAATCTGATCGTACAAATCGTCGATGATGGAAAAGTGTAATTTGGAGACTTGCACGGAATCACCCTTTATCTGACCAAACTTGAACAAAGCGACATATTTTTCCAACCATTCTTCCGGTAACATTCCGATGGTACCATCGGCGAGTTGGATATAGTTTTGTTTTTTGAACAATGCTTTTTTGACATCATTCAAGGAAACGAACTGATCTCCAAATGATATCTCCATCTGCATATCAAACCAGTCGATACCGGATGAGGCTTTAATTTTGAACACTGGTCGGTTCGGATTATACTTGAACTTTTTAAGTTGTGCGAAACCGAATACAGCAATGTTCTGCTTACCCGTTTCTTCAAAAAATTGATGTAACCAGTTGTTTTTCAATACTTCTGCAAATGGCAAGTAGAAAGATGGTTGGCCGGCCTGTAGTTGAAAATCAGGATGCAGGTTTTCAATGGTTTTCAACAAGTGTTTTTCAGGTTCAGGATCGCGTTCCCATACGGTAATATTTCCTTCTGTGTATGATACCCTGTTGTTTCGGCCATCTGCTGTAAATTCCCAGGCATCTTCTCCGTTTTCTGTTTCCGTGTTTTGATAGGTAAAAACCGGTGTAAAAATCAAATTTTCTTCATCTTCTTTCAAGTAGATACGCCCTGCCTGGAAGGAAAGCACTTGATAGTTAATTGGTTTTTCAATGTTAAAATCAACAGAGAAGTGTTGGGTGAGCGGAAGCACGAAATCTGATATAAAACGCTCTAACTGGTTGGAGTGAATAGCAATAGTACCAGTATTACCAAACTGTTGGGACAATGCGGCGTCTTTCCAATTGGCAAACCGGTATATTGTATTGCCCACCTGAAGTAGCCACCAACCCAACCTTTTTATATTCGTGAAGGGTACCAGTGTATCCTCTGTTTTGATATGGCATTGTAAATGGGTCTGCTCACCGGTTGTTCGCAACTCCAATTGCAGGTGTGCGGGATGTGTATGGACATGTACCCGCGTCATAGAATTGACATGGTGTTGAGCACTGGCACTGATGACCGTTATTTGGTCTTTTAGCAACGGAAAGAGTTGCTCCCAGACTTTCCCGATATAGGTTTGCGCCGCTTGCAGGCTTTCTTGCGATAAGTCGGACTGATTATAATTATAGGTCCAGCGGGGCAGCGGTAATCCAGCGCTTTTGATGGCGGTGGTTATACGGCTATATTGAAAAGATGTTTTAATGATATTCAGCATCCGGCTTTGTTCTATGGTAACAGGCGGAATATTCGTGTCATAACCTCCGTACAGGTTTTCCAGTCTCCCAATATGCGATAATTTGTCTTTTACAGGATCATACCGTGCAGTCAATGGCGTAATCGAAGCATCTGGCAGGTTGTTATCTGCTAATGTAGCGAAAGCGAAAAGGAATACGGTGTGGTTCTCTGATACCACTTCAGATAATTTTGGAACGGACAATACTTCGTTGTCGGGACGAATGGAGGACGCGATATTGCTCCACCAGTTTTTAAGCGCGGTAGCCGACCGAAGGGATTTATCCAGCACCTTCATCTCCAATTGAAGGTGTTTATTTATTTTAAACTCAAATTTTTCGCTCAGATCATCATTTGTGGTAAATCCATATTCTGCCAACATCTCATTTTTCTCTTTCGTCCAGTCACGCATTGCTTCGAAAGCATTAATGCCGAATTGCGCACGGAGTGCCAGGAGAGATGCTAATTTGTGGAGACAAATCGGGTTAGGCATTTCTTGGGCACAGGAACAGGAGCTATGCACCAGACCGTTTGCCTGACGGATAAACCGGAGCGTATAAGTTTCTTTACCAAATTTTACAGAACATTCCGCTTTGCCATCAAGCGCTGACAAAATGGTCACTGGTGGTAGAGCATTGCGCAGCTTCCAGTGGGCAGTAATAGTTTGATATGACAAGTATTCGTCGCTCAAATCAGGCAAAAGGATATTGGAATCGAGCATGGAATAGACCACATCCGGTTCCTCTAAGAATGATTCATCCAGTTCCAGTATTGCCGCTACGATGTGTTTACAGGCACCGCCCCAATCGTACAGGCAACTACAGGTTGCTTTGATAGACGCATTGCCCATGAAATGCGTGATCTCTACAGTATACGTTCCGTAACCGCTGTCACTCCTTACTTTGAAGACTGCTTTACCGTTGTTGGACCGATGGATGCTTTTTAATGTGGCATAGTTATTTTTGTACATGGACAGACCTTTATCCATGGACTTTTCGTGGACATAAGTAGCCAAATATTCTTCTATTTTGGGATGAATTGTTTTTTTCATGGAATCTTATCAAAAGAAGCATTACAGGTAGCAAAGGTCAAAAATCTCAATTATTTTTCCTGCATATTTGCGTTTTCTTATAGAAGTCCCAAATTATTTAAGGTAGGTGTGCAGAATTACTCAGCACTAAATCTTCTGTAACTCATTGACTAACATTGCC
>JBBRCC010000172.1:0-4269 GCA_038205175.1 Cytophagales bacterium
AAGGAGGTCTATTTTGTGATTCAGGTTGGTATACTATCGGATTGGATCATTGCGTATGTAACGATTCTGTTTGGTATTTTTGGTTTAATTGGATATACGATATTTGACAGTAAATTCCAAAAAATGACGGATGATGTGCAAAACTTTAAGGATGAGCATACTTCTAAAACAAGTGCTCTAATCGCTTACATCAAGAAATTAGAGACTGATTTAGAGGAAAAGTACACTACTTTAATAATAAAAAATTATGAAGCATCAAGATTATTTGCTTTCAATAATTATCATAACGCTGAAAGAGAGAAGCATTATGCAGTGGCTCTTGATCAACTACTAGTATCTGTATCATTTTCAATTGGGAAAATATCTTTAATTAAAGATGAAAATGAAAAACTTGATGCTGTGAATCAAGCATTAGATGAATTACAATTTTTTCATCAGGAATTCATGTTCCACATGGGGCATCCCGTAGGCACGGCTGATATTATTCAGAACTTTGAATATGAAAGAGGTGTAGAAATATTGGATAAATTTTATAAAATTGAAAATGCCGAAATTAGAAATGAAGTATTGGAAATTAGAGCAATTTTTAAAGATATTCTCGCTAAACAACTGAATAACAACAAATAAACCACAGATTGGCATCCACCTTCCAAGGCCGTGCCCGTCCCTCGCTCTAGCCCGTAGGCGATTGGGATAGACAGGGTTTGATGGGCATATTTTAGGGTTTTCAGCCAATAGCCGAAAACCCTAAAAATATGCATTCCATTGATAGCGTTGAAAAGTGCGGAACTTTTAAAAGTCGCCGATATCCGGCAGATAACGCAGCCGCTACCTAGGAACTATCACTTTTTCACGATCCGAATAGTTTCTTCCAGTCCCTTTCCTGTTTTGCACACGCAGAAATAAACACCGGCCGGGTAATTCGACAAGTCAAACCGGAACTGGGTGTTTCCTTTCGCCGTTTCGCTTGGCTGTAGTAATGCTGTTGTTTGGCCGATCGAATTGACCAGCGAAATACTAAATAAAGCATTTTCTTCCAGCAATACATCGACCATCAATTCCTGTCGAACCGGATTGGGCGAGACCTTTACCTTAAACGGCGCTTTTACCACCACGCTCCGAATGGAGGAGTATTCAAAGGCCCCATCATTGTCTATCTGTTTCAGGCGGAAATAATGTTCGCCTGCTGCCAGGTCTTTTTGTTCAAAAGAATAGTCGCTGTTGCCGCTGTTGTTGCCTTTTGCCGCTACAAAGCCAGCCCGCTCGAAGGCTCCGTAGTCTCCTTGTTTCCATTCTATCTCGAAACCTTTGTTATTTTGTTCCGTCGCCGTCGTCCAGCTCAGGCGTGCTGTATTTTTACCTATTAATTTCGCATCAAAGGCCAGCAATTCTACCGGAAGTGCCGTGAACAGATTGGTTTCCCATGCGCCCCGGCCATAAGTAGAGGCCCTCAATTTACCTGTTGGATAGAAGATTTTCAAATCCGTTACTGCACAATTGGGCAAAGTGCTTATAAAAAACTCCTCCCAGGGACCCGATGAATTATTTTGATAATACACCCCGATATCCGCGCCAATGTACACTTCATCGTTAGCCGTGCTATTTTGATACAGGACGGCATTCATGGGTATGTTGGGTAGCCCGCTGGAAATGTTCGTCCAGTTCGTTCCGCCATTGGTGGTTTTGTACACTTTTTCTCCGGCCTCATACCCGGAAAACGTAACCCATACTTTATCGGAGTTCGTATTGGAGACAGCAAGATTTGTCAAATAAATGTTCCCAACAGGTAAATTCCCTGTTATGTTTGTCCATGTAGTACCTCCATCGATTGTTTTTGAAATCGCATCATATTTGATGGCGTAAATAATAGACGTGTTACTGGGCGCAACTACAAAACGAAGGATACCGCCTGTGCCAAACAGCGCACCGGGTAATTCCGACCAGGTATAAGGACCACCGCTCAAAAGATTGGTACTTTTCCATAATTTATTCCTGCCGCCGGCATACGCTGCAAATGGCGCAACAGGATCCTGGCTGATAGGACTGAAAAATTCTGTTCCGGCCGGTAGTCCAGTAATATTGTTTCGCGTCAAGCCGCCGTCTGTGGATAAAGCATGCGCACCATTCGGATTGGACGTTACGATGTAGTTATTGTCGGTGTAGTCAATAAAAGCAGATTCTCCATCGCCACCATTGATAACCGACCATGCCCCATTCGTGTTTTTTAAAGTGCCTATATCCTGAAGTCCGGTGACCATAATTCCGGGCGAAGTAGCCGACAATGCGATACCGGTTTGCTGCGCAATTCTTAAATTAACGCTGATGTCTGTCCAGTTCATTCCGCCATTGGTAGATCTGGAGATACCGCCGTCGCAGGTTGCAAACATAACAGTGCTACTACCATGCTGGTATTCAATAGATTGAATATCAGCATGTACGTAATCCGCATCCAGGTCTCCTTCTCCTGGATAGTTTGTATCATTTCCTAACCAATAAGATGCCAACGTCCAGGTAGTACCACCATTGGAGGATTGCCATTGATTGATGCCCCCGATGGTTACCAATTCTGCATTAGCAGGTGATACTGCAATGGCCAGATCGTGGGTAGCCTGGCCTCCTGTACCGACACCACCTTTATCGGCTTGCAACAAATTGGGAGTAGATGATCGCAGGGAAAATGAAGCGCCGCTATTGGTGGAGCGGTAGGTACCTAAATACCCGCCATCGTTATTACCCATCAGGACATACACATAAGCAGCGTTGTTGGCGGATACACCCAGCACCGCACGGGAAACGGTTGCTTCCGCAGGTAACCCTGTGGTAACTTGCGTCCAATTCGCTCCATTATCCGTAGACTTTAAAAATATCTGACCTACTGCATAAACGGTAGTTGGATCACCTGGCTTAAACTCCATATCATACAGCGTCTTGCAGCAATAGGTTTGTGCATTGGTAGCCCAGCCATCAGTTGTCCTGAATATACCGCCATCCGTGACCGCCATCATGATCAAGGGATCAGTCGGATCCATCAGTAACTTTCTGATTTTATAATTGTCCAATGCTGTCCAGGTCAAACTGGTCGTGTTCCAATTGACGCCGCCATTGGTCGATTTTAAAACACCAATACTCCTTCTGTCATTTTCCCAATTGCCCGTAGCCAGGTACATGATCTGGGTGTTGGCAGGGTTAATGGCCAGGTCCGCACAACCAATAACACCTAAAAAATCTGTTGTGGTCGTCCAGTTGCCGCCGCCATCGGTGGTCTTCCACAAGCCGCCGTCAGGAGCACCTACATACATGGTTGTTGTTGGGTTATTCGGATCGAAACGCACAAAATCCACCCTGCCTTTGCCGGCATCGTAACCGGTAGGTTTGGTAATAGGCCCTAGTTCTGTCCAATTGGCAGTAGCCGTTCTGGAGGAAGATGGGCGGTTTCTTTGCCATTCCAGAAAGTGCTCATAAGTGGTGGAAGGCAATGCCATGTTGCCAGAGGGATAGACCCTTGGTTTCATGTAGTCTTCCCATCTTTTGAAAACCTTGTAGCTCTGACCTTTCACAGGTGTTTTATCCTGCCAGTACTGGTAGAAATCTCGTTGCACTTCGTAAAAAGTGAAACCTTTGTTATTGCCCATTTCCCGCCAGTCGGGTTTGTCTCTATTTTGGCCTTGCGCATAAAAAGCGCTCATCAATAGCAGCAGGGCGATACTAAATTTACCTAAAAAGCGGGTTGTGTAAGATGATAAGTGGATGATCATGGGTGAAGTTTGAATGCGTTTATAATTTTGGTATACAAAGATTAAACTGCTCTTTTTTCACATCATGAGCGAAGGCAGAAATCATAGATTATAAAGGGAAAAGTTGGTTGTTCAGGAGTGTTCCATCAACCAAATACCCTTGAGTTCATTAAAGCAGAACTTTCATCAACTGCAAATCACGATAAAAGCACTGGAAAACAGGTGATACGAGGGGGTGACAAAAGGGGTGACAAGCAATTTATGCCACTTGAAAAGTGAAAAAATATATCTCTGACACTCAAGCCAATGGAATGATCAGCGTCTGCTATTTCCTCATTTTTGCCGCTGGAATACCAGACTGCCGGTATCTCCGCAATTGATTTCCAGTTGGTTGCCCTGAATGCTGTAGGTTTTGCTTTTTTCCAGGCGCGACAAAAACATGGATTCCAGTTTGGCTGCCGCTTCGCAATACATTTTTGTGCTGAACAACTGCGAGACCGTCAGGGTATTCCCGGCCACCGTGTACGACCCGCCA
>JBBRCC010000173.1:0-4129 GCA_038205175.1 Cytophagales bacterium
CTGCTTCCATCAATCTTTCAGAGAATATGATTTCCGTAGCTCATTCAGCAGCTTTGCGTTTACCACACTATATCCACCGTATTGGCTGCTCATGGTATTATAGCTCATTTCCATGCGGTACGAAAGCATATTCCCTATTTCTGGAATATTCACCTGTTCCACATTTCTAATCCGGGGTGGTACAAAACTACGACCCGCTGTAAAAGTATCCAACTTGTTTGCTGTATGGATCAGTCCTTTCTGGCGGATGTGCCTCAACCACTTGGCATCAAAGTGCTTTAGCATAAACGGACGCAGGTTTTCCTTGAAATACACATACTCGATCTCGTTTCTGGCTTCAATCATTTCAATAGATGTGGCAAGCTCGCCAATTAGCTGCTGCAAATTACCGTTTTGAAAAAAAATCTGGCTGCCTGAGAGACGAACCTGCTCTACTATTACTTTTTGAGGAACAAAACTCCCTCTTGAATAGGTGTAAAATGTTTTGACCAGATGGGATGTAAATGTTCTTGAAGGCTTAGTCAATGCCAGCTGCGAGAGCGAATCACTAAGGAACTGAAGGCTCTCATTTTTCCCTCTGCGATTGACCAGGGCTTTCTGAAGAATCACAGAATCTTGTTTTAGTTCCCTGTAAAACCGCACGGCAAGTTCTTTTGCCCGGACTTTCTCCTGATGATTTTCCCGGAAATCTTCGGCCAGATAGCCGCAAAAAACGGCCAGAAAAAGCATGAGAAATTCTCTGAAGTAGTTGCCCCATGGTAAACCACGTTTTTGGGGTTGTGGTGGTTCGTGGATTGTGGAATCATTCATTTCGATTGGAGGTTACATAATAATTTAACTGGTTGCGATTTAGCTTTTCACCCCAAACCTCCCAAACTATTTCTGCCAACTTTTCAGAACTTTTTATAAAAAGGATTTTACCTGAATGAATTCTTGTTCTAATTTGCTGAAAGTCTTCCCCCATCTGAACCATGAAAAATGCACTACTCCTCTTCATTTTTACTTTTTCTTCTTTTCTGGCTGTCGCCCAAACCCCTGCAGTAAGCCTGATCAACATACCGGGAGATGAAACTTTCCCTTCCTTAATTCCAACAGGAACCGGTGGATATTACCTGACCAGCAGCATCAGAAAATTTAGCCCGGACAGTTTACATGCTTCTATTACTTATATGGATTCAAACCTGGCACCGCAGTGGAGCCGACTCATAAAAGCAAAGTCAAATACTCCGGTTTACAACGCCGAAATAGAACCTGGCGGTGGCATATCGGTCATGCTCACGACCTATAATAGCCAAACGCAATCCAGCCCGGTTTTTTGCAGGTTCGATGCAAACGGAAACGTTGCAGAAACCATAGAACTGCTCGACAGCTCAACAGCCAACCTCACCACAAGTCCTGTTTTTCACAAGATAAAACTGGGGGACGGCAGCCGTGTATTTCTTAGCAGCAGTTTCCTGGTACATGTAAATCCGCAAGGAAAGGCCGATTTTGCCCGTCAATACAAATATGGCGTACAGGGGAATAATAATATTACCATCAATTCTGCCGCAGTTTTTCCCGGTTCCAATACATGGTATGTAGGAGGATACATTAATAATACCAACCTCCATTGTTTGATGAAAATGCAGGACACCACGCTGGTAAGTGTGCGTGTGTACGATTTGAAACCACACTCAAACGTTGGATTCAATACCATGCTGGTCCAGGCAAACGGAGACATCCTCACTGGTTGGAATGATGGCTCACGCCAGTTACAAAACCTGCGTCTTTCGCCCGATGGAAACATTATATGGCGCAAAACCCACAAGATGTCAAATAACCCTGGAGGTATGAAATTAACCAGCAACGGCGACATCTGGATGCACGGTTCCATCACCCCAGGCCAGGCGGGTGGAATATTGGTTCATTTGTCGCCAACCGGACAGTTTATAGGCCGAAAGGGACAGTTTAAGCTGGGTAACAGCCATGGCAACATTAGCGCACTGGTGGAATTGCCAAACAACGAACTGCTCACCATGCAGAAGGGCTTCTATACCACCAACTCCATTTTATTTGTGAATCGCATTCATACTTCTATGGATTTCTATTGTTACGATGCCATTGTGGGCAACTTTATCGATACCACCTATGCTATTTCAGACTCTGCCACTACCCTCGTTAGACCCTTTTTAAGACGGTTTGGCTCCAAAAGCACGCTAACCTCGCCGTTAACTATACGCAACCTGACAGTAACAACCGGCAACGTGGTATGTACGCCAACGCTAGAAACGGCGGAGGTTCTCACATCTGAAACGTATTCCATTTTCCCCAACCCGGCCACAAACGGATTGAAAATAAGCGGAATGGTTGGCCAGCCCTTTGTTCGTATCTTTGCTATGGATGGTCGGGTATTGCATGCACAACCGTATTTGGGAGAAATTTCGGTTTCCGGATTATCGCCTGGCATTTATCTGCTTGAAGTGCCATCTATTGGGTTGCGAAGAAGGTTTGTGAAGGATTAGGGAAAGCTATTCGGGAAATTTATAGATCAGGATGGCTTAGCATTGATTGCTTTAATTGAAAACTACGATGGTTGAGACATTTTTGCACGGTACTGTTTCATTATATTTGCAATATGAAAATCCTGCTTGACATTAAAGACACTCAAGGGCTCCATTTGCTGGAGGTTTTAAAAAACCTTCCTTTTGTGCGCACGACCACACTGACTGATGCCAAAGCCAATGCACTGAAGGAAGTGAGAGAAGCAGTTGAAGAATTAAAACTCGTTTTAGCAGGAAAGAAAGAGGCCCGAAATGCCGAAGATTTTCTGAATGAGTTATGAAGTAAAAACCATCGGGATATTTGAAAAGGAAACCCGGCGGCTCATCAAAAAGTTTCCATCGCTCAAGACAGAACTGCAAAGTCTGGTTGCCCGTCTGAAAGAAAAGCCACAAATGGGAACATCTTTGGGGCATTCCTGTTTTAAAATCAGGATTTCGATTGCTTCCAAAGCAAAGGGTAAGTCAGGAGGCGCAAGAATAATCACCTGTTTCAAAATAACACGAAAAGCTGTTTACCTTCTAACCATTTTTGATAAATCTGAGCAGGATTCTATTTCCAACATAGAACTCAAAGAATTGCTGAGTTCGATTCCTGAGGGTTAAAAAAAAAGGGTCAGCCCAAAGACCAGCCATTCCCGAATTCTGAACCCCAAAAAGCAGTGTTCTAGCGTTTATAGTCCTGGGAACCAAGCCTTCTTTCATCTTCCCAACTTTCCGCCGTTGTTGCTTCTTTAACCAACAACCCGATACATGGAGAAGTAAGACTTTTGTTTTTCTTTGCCCTGAAGTTTGCGGGTGGAAACACCCGCAAAGGCAAGGTTGGCAATATTGTGATCCGATCTATAAAAGTATAGCTCTAGCCATCTTTATCTTGTAAAAACCCTTTTAGAACGGAATATAAAATCGACGTGGATTTAGTTTAACTTTAAAATGTAAGAAGATTTTTAAAAAGTTGAACCAAAACCAATGAGGTAGTCGAAACCATTAAAATATAACAATATTTTCATTGTCGATTTGAATGATTTGCTTTTGACGGTAAACAAGGCTTCAAACCTAGAAGGTTTCCAAAACCTTCTAGGTTTTCCTTATCGCCGTTATTGCGTCTTTTAACCAACAACGCAAGACCTTGATAGGGCAGTCCTTAATGTTTTTCTGTTTCCGTAGTATGGCGGGGTGAAAACATAGGCAAAGGCAAGGTTGGCAAAATCGTGCGCCGACCAATAAAAGAATAGCTCTAGCCATCTTCATCTTGGAAAAACTTTTTTAGAACGGAATATAAAATCGACGTGGATTTAGTTTAACTTTAAAATGTAAGAAGATTTCTAAAAAGTTGAAACAAAATCAATGAGGTGATCGAAACTATTAAAATATAACAATGTTTTCATTGTCGATTTAGATGATTTGCTTTCGACGGAAAACAAGGCTTCAAACCTAGAAGGTTTCCAAAACCTTCTAGGTTTTCCTTTCCAAAACCTTCTAGGTTTTTTTTATCCCCTCTTTTTCAATTCCCTTTCAATTGCTTTAATAAGTTTACGGTTGGCACGAAGGGTTTCATCGTACAAGCGAATCGAAGTTTCCAGCCAGCCGAT
>JBBRCC010000174.1:0-4043 GCA_038205175.1 Cytophagales bacterium
TGTTGTTGAGCTACCAAGTCAAATGAGCAAAAAAGCATGATCAATATCACAACAAATGTAGGTGAAAGCCCGGGCATGGGCAGACGAAAAGTAGAAAATCGCACATAAATAAATTTTAAAGTTTCACATGCATCAAAAGTAAAATAAAAGATTTTTAATTTGACTAGTAAAACTACGTACAAAAAGAATAATATCGATAAAGCATAAATTTACACCGACCAACAAATATTTAAAAACTGTGAATGTAAAAAATATTTTTAGATAGGTTTGATAATTTGAGACTAGAAAGGCGAAAGCAGAGGTGTGGCTGTTGAGTTTGTAATTGTAATGATATGAGACCCCGATTAAAAAAAGTACTCGCATGTTGATTGAAGATTCAATTGTAGCACCTGCGTAAATTTGTAAGTCAAACTGCAACGAGTTCAATTCGGTAAACTAAGGTGCTACATTTGCCCCATTGTAACATGATCTACAAGTACATTGCCAACCGGTTGTTGTTTGCCCTTGCCATTGGAGCATCTTCGCATGTCTTTCCAGGCACTGAAGTCAGCGGATTAACAACAGCCATACTGCTGGGTGTCATATTGTCTGCGCTCGACTGGCTGGTGAAACCCGTTTTGGTTTTGCTCACATTGCCTGTTACCTTGATCACCTTTGGGCTTTGGCTGTTTCTCATTAACTCTTTTTTATTGTTGATGGCCTCTTGGTTGGTAGATGGCTTTGAAGTTGATTCCTTTGGCGCTGCATTGTTGTTCAGTTTTGCATTAACCTGCGTCAACGCTGTTCTTGATTATTTATTCGACACCTAGAATCCTGAAAATCAGCTTGAAATACTGTAAAAGCGTTAATCTGATTTGGACAATGCTTTTTGTTTTCCTCTCCAGGCAAGCGATAAGTCAACCATTGGGTTGGCCAAAAGTGAATAAAAAAGCCGTGGATGAACTGGTTTGGCAAGCCATGAACCAGCACCAGATACCGGGAGCGCAAGTTGTTTTATTCAACAGCAACAAGGTGAAATACAGCTTTTCGGGTGGTGTATCTCACATTGGAAATTTAAGTCAGGTGAATGAAAAAACCGCTTTCGAAATGGCATCTTTAAGTAAACCTGTTTTTCATTTTCTGCTGCACACACTTGTTGAAAAGGGCAAATTGCCACCCACTTTTTTTAGAGATACCTTAATGGCCTACATAGACACTTTAAAACCTATGAAAGCATCGGAAGTGAAAGGAGTAAAAGGCTTAAGCGACTTTCTGGTTTTCAATGAGAATTATTCAAAAGAGTGGTTTAAAACACTCACGGTTAAACAATTGCTAACCCACACTGCCGGTCTCGGCGACTGGACATCTACCTCTCCTGCCTACAATTTTTACCCCGGCCAGCGATTCGACTACTGCGACGAATGCTACATTTTATTGCAAAGAGTGGTTGAGCATTACCTGCAAATGCCTTTGCAGCAATTGATCGATCGCTATTTGCCGACAAGTTGCAAGGGCGTGAAACAATTTGCCTGGAACAAAAACACAACCAACTATGCTTTCGGGCATTTTGCCGGGATGGACCTGATGCGGGATATCTGGAAAACCGAAGAGGGATTGGCTCATGGAACCTTAGCTGCAAATGCTCTTGGGTATGCCCGTTTTGTGCAAAAAGTAGCGAAAAAGAACGTGTGGGCACTCAATTCCGACACTGTTCACGTGGTTGAAAATCTATATTGGCAACCCGGATGGGGCATTGAAATGTCGGATTCAGGCCCAATTTACTGGCATTGGGGCAACGATGGTTGTTACTTGCATGTGGTTGCTTTTTTGCCCGGCAAAGATTTCGGGGTGGTGATTTTAACCAATTCAGAGCTGGGTTTGCAGATGTGCCAAACATTGACCAACCAGCTTTTTGGATTTAAGTTGAAAGGCTTATCCTGGGTTTTAGGGAATCAAAACTAATTTCAAATAAGTAGTTTTGATATGGTTTTTTTAGGAAAATACCTTGAGTTAAAAATTATTTAATCTACTATCTTACAGCTATTTACATGCTTAAAACAGAAGTAATAGATAAAACAAATAAGCACATAGAATTCAAAACGATCGGCCTTCATTCCGTGTAACCCACATGAAGAGTGCAACAACCTGTCCATCTGAAACCTGTTTCATTTTTTCAGCAAACGATTCACCATTTCCTTGCCATTTGAACATAAAAGAAGGTAGTATGGATCGGACAAAGTATTTTAGAGTTTAACAAAATTCGCTTTTCATTAAAATGATTGGCGCCAGTTCTAAAAAAAAAGGCCCGTAACTCGTTTGGCTTTCATACTTTTACCACATGAGGTTAACGCTAATTTTAGTTTTTCTCATTTGCCTGTTTTGCCAACCTAGGCAACTTTTTTCTCAGAAAAACGACATTCAGCTGCTAAGAAAAATAGTAGACAACCGCAACGAGAAACTCGACGATGCTTTTTACCTGTTGTCTCAAACTTCAGGCCTTGCCAGCATCCGATTTGGAGTGTATGGTCTTGGGGTTTTTATTTTTGCCAAAGATTCTGCCAAAAAAGTGAGAGGTTTCAACCTGGCTGCAAGTCTTGTTGCTGCCGGGGCTGTGGCTTACGGCACCAAGTTTATCTACCAAAGAAACCGCCCTTACACTGATTTCCCTGATCTGGAACACTATTACGAACCAACTTCTGCATCATTTCCATCTACCAGCACTTCATTGGCTTTTGGAACTGCCACCAGTTTAAGTTTGGCCTACAAAAAGTGGTATGTAACAGTTCCAGCCTTTGTCTGGGCTTCTGCGGTGGGTTATTCCAGGCTTCATTTAGGTGTTCATTATCCAAGCGATGTGCTTGCAGGAGCAGTTTTTGGTGCATCAAGTTCCTACATTTCTTTTAGGGCAAACAAGTGGTTTACAGAGCGTAAAAGAGCTAAAAGAAAGAAAATTGCTTCACTTGAATAGGCAAGAAAATTGGCTGTAATTTTTTAAATCAGGCGGCAGGCCATTATATTTCAGCCTCAAAACCATAACCTGAATTAACCAACCATGTCGATATTAATTTCCAACGGAAGAGTAATCACCCCAGGGCACGACGCCATTACTGACGTGTACATTGAAGGGGAAAAAATAGTGGCCATAGGTAAAAACCTTTCAATTCAGGCCGACAAAACAATTGACGCCGCAGGCAAAATGGTGTTTCCAGGAGGCATAGACCCGCACGTGCACCTGGATATGCCCTTTATGGGCACTTATTCATCTGACAATTATGAAACAGGAACCAGAGCCGCTTTGTATGGAGGCACCACCACGGTAATCGATTTCATTTTGCAAACCCAGGGCAAAAGCCTGCAACATGCTTTAACTGAATGGAAAGGCAGATCGGACGGAAATGCAGTGGGCGACTACTCATTTCACATGGCTGTCACAGATTTTAATCCAGATACCAAAGAGGAAATTAAGGTCATGATTGAGCAGGAAGGCATCACTTCCTTCAAAACCTTTATGGCTTACAAAGGTGCACTGATGATAGACGACCGGCAAATGGTAGGCTTAATGCAGGAGGTGAAAAAGCATGGCGGACTGGTAACAGTGCATGCAACCAACGGCGACATGATCGACTATTTGATAGCCAAACACAAAGCTGAAGGCAAGTTGTCGCCATTGTACCACTACCTGTCGCAGCCGGAGGTGACAGAGTCGGAGGCCTCAGGTCGGTTTGCTGCGCTGGCCCAATACACAGGCGTTCAGGGTTATATTGTACACATGACCTGCGAAGGAGCCTTAAATGCAATTCGGGATTCTTCGAAAAAAAATCACCATGTTTTCGCCGAAACCTGCATTCAATATCTGATGCTTGACGCCAGTTTATATGAACGAAATTTTGAAGGTGCCAAATGGGTAATGAGCCCTCCTTTGAGGCAAAAGAAAGACCAGGTCTCGCTCTGGAACGGCATTAAACAAGGAACAGTGCAGGTAGTGGCCACCGATCATTGTCCTTTTAAATGGGAACAAAAATTGATGGGTCGTGACGATTTTAGTAAAATTCCGAACGGGCACC
>JBBRCC010000175.1:0-3986 GCA_038205175.1 Cytophagales bacterium
ATGGAGAAAATAACTGCGGTATTTGGTTTCAGCGAAAAAATATTGGGCCGAGCATAAGTGCCTTGCAGTTGCATTTTGGAGGCATGAACGACCCAAATCCCGCCAATGTATCAAGGCTTGAAATAGGCCATCACACAACGAGTGGACTTACAAAAAACATCATCCTTCATGCATCTGGCGAAATTTACGCAAGAAAAGTAAAAGTTACTTTGGACAATTTCCCCGACTATGTGTTTAAACCCGGATACAAACTGCTAAGCCTAAAAGAAACTGAAGACTTCATTGCGCTCAACGGCCACCTCCCAGAAGTGCCATGTGCAGAAGAAGTGGCTGAAAATGGTGCAGATTTGGGTGATTTGAACAACATCCTCCTCAAAAAAATTGAGGAAATGACGTTGCACTTAATCCGTATGGAAAAAGAAATTCAAGCACTTAAAAAAGCCAAATGATATGAAAAGCTGGATACAGATATTAACCTTTGCTTTGCTGGTGGCACTGGCGGGGTGTAAGGGGTGTAGGGAGGATGTAAAACCGAAACATTGTGCAAACGCAAAACCTGTTTCTGCAGATTTTAGGATTTGCCATGTCAGAGATACAGGTGGTATGCAAATAGATTTGATTGAGTTTGATACCCTAATAGGCAGTTTTATTTACTTCCAGGCAAAGCAAGAGGGTGCCAAGGAATACAAATGGTGGATTGGAGATGAGAAAGAGCCCAGGTATGGGCAAACCATTTCTTTAGGTTTTCACCAGGAGCCAGGAAACCAAACCATAAAAGCAAAGTTGGTAGTAAGTAATCCGTCTGACTCATGTTTGCCAATTGATCAAAGGTATGATTCGCTTACGAAGGATTTTTATATTGAAAACCCTGATTCTATTCGGAGAAAAACTCACGGGCAATATAAGACTGTTTCTATGCACCAACCAATGGACACTTTTATGACAGTAGCTGAGTACATTTTTATAGGTGGGCGACTGGGTTCTGACGGTTATGCCGATGTAGTGCGGTTTAAATTACCCAATTGTCAGGTTGAGAATTACTACAAAATAAAGACGGCTCCATTTTATGCAAACGCAATACCACTCCCAAACCGGGAATTAAAGCCAAACTGCTTTCCTCCTGCGAACTTAATCGGCGGTTATGACTGTTTTGTTTTGTTTGGCGGCCCTGGGCGTAGAGAGCTCAGAATCAGATATTTATTGAAAGACCGGAAACCAGGTGACCCAAGAAGTGCATTGTTTTTTAAAGGAATAAAAATATGAAGAAGATAATTACCGTATCATTTATTGTGTTTTTAAGCTTTGGCGCCTTTTGCCAAAGTGTGCGTCCTTTTTGCTTTGAAACGCCATACCTCCTTCCCAACTATTCCTATTTTGATTGGGAAAAGGATTGGAAACCATATTCCATCTCTGCACAAGACGGAAGCACTACATACTACAGAGCACCAAACGGAAACTTCACAGATGTCTGGGAATTAAACTATTTTAATAGCGTTGGAACTCCTGTGGCTACACAGCTTCGATTGCCATTTCTGACAGATGACCAATTGAACTTAAGCAGCATTTATATCTCCGGCAACAATCATCATGAAGCCATGAAGGAAGCAGATTTTGGCAGAGCAAAGGGCTGGGAGCTAATTACCTATAACTTTGGATACAGAGTTTCCCAAAGTACAGGAGCAAATTTACCTATTGATAATCCCTACATCGTTCTGTACAACAAATACACTGGGATAATCAGAGCGTTTGTACTCGTAACACAATTGTTTTCAGAGATAACCTATGCAGGTGATATTAATCGGGCAGTTACCTTATCGCTTTCATATGACCCTACAGATAATGCAGATTTCTTGCCTTCAGTGCTTGCTGCTCACGAAGCACCTGTGAAACCTGTTGATATGCTGTTGGGTACCTACGAGAATAACATTCAAACAACTGTCAAAATGACTGTGCCAAATCAAGGGATTTCAGCTATACCAAAATGGTACTATGCTGATTTCCCTTTAATGTACGACCCATGTGTTTGTTTTCATCCTAGCAATTTAATCATTCAATTGAAAATCAATTTTTCTGAAGATATTAACTGGGTATATTCAGGTACTTCAAGTTCAGATAAACCATTCAGTACAGGAGGAGCAGTGAACAAAGCGACGGAAATGGATTTGTTCAATTCATTTAAAGAAGAAGTTCAACTTGTCAATGAGGACGTTAAAGGTTTTGCTAAAGTGACAAAAGGCATTGGTGCTGCTTTTAGTGAATTGGAAAAATCTTTAGACACTGGCTTTCCTAATGGAACCTATTTTTCTGGCTACCGAACAGATTTTAGTTTGGGTAAAAGCATTACTGATTTTTCAAAGAACATTGCTTGGATTCCAGCGATAGGAAGTGCTGTGACCTCTGTAATATCATTAGTTGATTTTTTTATAGGGAAAGACAAAAAGGAAACAGGGAAACAGGAGGCAACGGCAGTTATGATTAAGAATACAAAGGCAACTGGGACAATTAGTTCGACAGCTGATAAAAGGGCAATACCGTTTAGGATTCCTGGATATACGGGTCCTCGAGTTCCCGGCCTTTCATTTGAGCCAATTTATGACAATCCAGTTGGCACGGTTACTTTGTTAAGGACTCCAAAAGTTGAAATTAAAACAATCAAGAAGCTTTTTTATGGCAGAACCCCAACTTTAGCAGATGGTTTAGCTGGCAATAATGTAGACGCAATCTATAAGTGTTTACATCAAATTCAATTGACAGAACCATTAAGACTCGTGTTTAACTCGAAGGTTGTAGATCCTAACAAGGTAAAGTTAAAGGCATGTATAATAGTAGAAAACGTTCCAGACTTAGTAGATGAGCATTTGAATGAGTTTTCGTTTTTTGACTATAGTTTTAGTTTTCCTTCCGGATACCCTGGAGTGGTTGTATTTCCACCAGTTTTACAAAGAACTAATTTTGAGTCTAATCTAGAAGATGATGGCTTTCATAAACCAGATTTTAACTTTTTGAGACTTAGAGCCGATGGTACAATATTTGTACAGGTGAATCCAAATCGCTTTATTAAATCAAAAAGAACTTCATACTACGAATTGAATCAGCTTCAATATGCAAAGGCAAAAATCACCACCTTCCAACAAGATCTATATAGTTATTTTAATCAAAACAATTCAACTGGCTACGCTAAAAGAACAAACAAAGTAGAATTTAAGCCAAAAGTATTTGTTAAACTAGTTGGTAAAATTGGTTTCTTAGGTGATTCAAACAATGATAATGAAGTTGCATTTATTGCCAAATATCCTGTAAATATTGTCTCACAAACAGATGTAACTTCGACAGAAACTGAATTTGCACAAAATATTGAAGATATGGCTGGTGTTTTAAACATTAATAATATCGAGCAAATTCTAAGTTACCCAATTAATAGTGTTGGAGAAATTGTAGTGGATGCCTTTGTAGCTATCAACATTAATATTGATGTAAATAGTTATGACATTGGTCACAATGTTAGGTTTCGAGCCCCGGAAGTAAATGTTAGACCAGGAGTAGAATTAAATCCAATTTTGGTCACGATTGAAGCTTTTGGATTCAATAATTTAGTTGGAGTGCCAAGTGAGATGTTTGTTGACCCAACAGAAATTAAGGATTTTTGCACATCACCACAATATACAGGAGGAAGCAGAAGGTTTAATTCTCGACTTGCAGTCAATAATGATAAAGAGTCAATTGTAGAACAGTCCTCATCCACCTCCCTCGGTCACCCCATCCCCAACCCAGCCAGCACCACTTGCCGTTTGCCGCTCAACCTGGCAGAAGAAGGCAAGGTAACGGCATACATTAGCAATGCCATGGGCATGCGATTGGCCATGGTTTTGGAGGGTAAAGTGCTGCCCATGGGCGAGCATAACCTCAACATCCCAACTGAAAATCTGGAGTCAGGTGTATATTACATCACGGTGCAGCACGAGGGTTTTAAGCAAGCCAGGCGGTTT
>JBBRCC010000176.1:0-3974 GCA_038205175.1 Cytophagales bacterium
GGTGGAAAACCTGAAACCGTTTCTCCAATGGTTTGCCCATTTTCTTCTTCCAGGCCAATGTCGGTGGTCGATTCTCCCCTAAAGTTTACCCGGACTGAATCTTTGAACAGGCACCTTCCGCCAACGGTTTGCACCCTGTACAGTCCACTTTGAGTGGCCTGCACAAACTGCGTATCGGCTTGGGTTCCGTTAGGCAAAGTCCAGCGGACGGGTTTGATGGAATAAAAATCGAGCCTTACAGGTTGGCAAGTAGTTATTTCCCGCTCGCTATTGAGGCGGTGGTATTCGTCGCCAAACACCATAATGGTGTCTCGGGCTGTGTTTTGGGCTCCATTTTGGTCGGTGGCGGTGAGGCTGATGTAGTACAAGCCGCCTCGCTGGTAGCGGTGCTGCGGATTGGCTTCGGTGCTGGTGTTGCCGTCGCCAAAGTTCCATAATCTGGAGGCAATGCCGTCGCCAATGGTGGTAGAGCTGTCGGTGAATTGAGAAGGCCCTGGCTTGCAGAGGTCAATGGCGGTGTCGGGAAAATGAATGCGTGGCGAAATGTCGTTGAGCAGGTAGAGCTCCTTGCCATCGGCCAATATCCATTTGTGGTTCAGGCTGTCGATAAGCAGGTCGTTTACTCGTTTGCCGGCAAACAGCGGAAAAGTGCGGATTTGCCCGTTTTTAAGCCTGAATAAACCGGTTTTAAAACCTGTAAACCAAATGGCATCACCCGACTCTTTTCTCACCAGGCTTAGGCTGTCGGTTTGGGTTAGGCGAGTGGTTTGCCCATTGGTTCTTCGAAAAAGGTGGTAGTTTTGGTTGCCGCTGCTATCGGCTGTGAAAAGGGTGTCGCCTTCTGTAATTTCAAGGTCAAAAACTTTGGTAGTGGGCGAAAGTTCAAGGTAGCGATCAGGAGAAAAAGCAACCGGATTCAGGTTTTCTAAGAACAGCCATTGCCCCACTTCGTTGCCAAAAAAGGCATTGTTGCCCGTATTTTTTCCTTTTTTGAATGTGCCTGGAATGGGCAGATTTTCTTTTCTGAGCAAGGTAGATGCGAGTGAATTGACATCCAACCTGCGCAAACCCGAATCGGAACTGAGCCAAACCTGATTGCCATTGCCGACTGGCACCGCTGCATGCCAAATAGGTTCCTGCACCTGTTGCAAGGGCACATTGATCAGCGAATTGAACAATTGAAAGTTTCCTCCCGTGTCGAGTCGGGTGGCTTTGAGCAGGCCGCCGGTGGCCGGTTCAGGCAAGAGGACATTGCCGGGCAGCCAGCTATGGGCCAGCCAGGTGCTGCCATCGGGGGTTTTCCAGGCGCCCACAATGGGATTGCCTTGCGGCTGCACACCCAATTTGGATGGCAGGTAAGTGATGCCTGACTGTGGCGTTATTCTGGAAGGCCAGGAGTAGTTTTGGTTTTCTACCCAAACAGTGGTTCCGCCAGCCTGAAACAGTTTTTCGGAACTATAAATAAATGGAAAACCACCGTAAGCATTGTTTTGCAGGGTGATTTGCTGGGCATGTGAAATTGTGCTCAAGATGCTCAACAAAAGAAGTGCGCTTAAAAATTTCTTCATAAAAAAAGGGGCAGGAAAAAAATTCCCTGCCCCTCTATTTGGCTACTTAATAAAAGAAACAAATAATCTATGAGTTCCTCCAGTGGACTGAAGCCTAAACAATCCGGGTTTTAAATCTGAAAAATCAACAACAGACAAGCCCTCAATGAGTTGAACTTGTTTGATGGTTTTTCCGGAAGCATCCATAATATTAAACTGCCCCCCTCTTCCTTTTGGCACATACACTTTAGCCTTATCACTTTCTAAAGGGTTGGGGAAAATACCAAGCCTTTGTTCGTCAATGTCTTCACCTCCAAAAATTGGAGGATTGTCGACAGCTGTTCTACCTTGAATGGAAGTGGAAGGTGTATTGCAAACGATAGTACGCTCACTGTAAAAACAATTTAACTGATTACATCCTGAGTTATTTGTTTCAACGATGATTCTGAAAGTGCCAACATACCATCTACCAGTAATGAGTGGGGCAAATATTCTGCCATTTGGTGAAGAGCAAACAGCATTGGTGTTAAAAATATTTGTGTTGCAAACAAAACTGTTTCCACTACTTGGTGTCGTATAAATAGCTGTGGTACAACCCGGTTGTGTTGGGTCACAGTTGTACACTCTTCCTGCAAAAGTGTAGTTGTAATTTAAACCAAATTCATCGCAGTTCGTACCCAATATTCCCAAAGAAGTAGTGGTGAGGGAAGTTTGAATCCTCCTTGGAGATGTGCCAGGGTTGTATGTGAAATTATGAGATAATCCAAGCTCATCAGAAGCCTTAATATCCGCCCCATTTTGAACCTCAACTTCACAGGTGCTGTTTGACCCTACAGCCCGCAATTCAGGTGAAATAATATTTTTTACAGTTACCCGACCCGTTGATGCACCATTTAAGGCTCTCACTGTTATCTGAATCAAATTGTCACCTTCAATTACTGTACTCCCATTGCTTATTACAAGATTTTGACCTACTCCACCTGTTATTTCCCAATTTGTAGGCACACTCCACCTAAATCTCGTTTGGCCAGGTGCGTTGGTCAAGTTCGCAGTAAAAGTCTCATTTGGTTTGTAGCAATCTTTTTGTGGAGTGATATTAACCTGATTGTGGCCCGAAACAAGGGTTCTGAACACATAGAAATTGGCAGCCACTGAATTACAACCACCACCTGAACTATTTTCAATTACGTTAAATACACCTGAGTTTTGCTGCCCGGCTATGTTTCTCACCCTTACATCGGATAATGTTGTTGGGTTTGTGATTGGCAGATTGGTTGCAGGATTTAGTATTTCATAACCAGCAGGTGCTGTCCATGTATAATTTATTCCACTCACTCCTCTATTGCCTTGAGATATTAATATGAAATTACTTGTGCAATTAGTAGTGGTGCAAACCGGAATTGAGGTAGCATTATTCTGACCACCCGGTAACACTTCGTGCAATGATGTACCACATTTATCAACACCCAAAAATGTTTGGCTGGTAATGTAAGTGTTTCTAGCTCTTCTGTAAATTTGAACCAATCCAGGACTGAAATTAGAACAGCGTCCAACAGAAGCAGTAACATTTAAAGGAAATGTAACCTGATTGGGCGGCCCAAAAGGCACACAACTTGGGCCTGAACCAGTGCTACATGCAGGGAAATCATTCGTTCCGGTTTTGTAAGTAAAACTAGTTCTGTCAGATGAATTGTACTCCAAAGTCACTCCTGTGTATATGTTTCTCAAACCATTATCATTAATGGTAATATCATCAACTCCAATTCCATCAGCAGCACATTGCAGTCTCGGGTCGATAGTAAGAGCAAATCGCTCATTAACCCCTATGCAAGGTGGAAAAACAATTGTGGGATAGGTGGTGATGTTTTTGAAAATATCGAAAGTAGCTGAAAAAGTAACTTGGCCAAATGGACTAAGGCATGGCGCACAAGGGTCGCCAGGGTTAAGTACAGGAGTGGTAAGTTTGAAATTTATCCTGCCTTTGCAAAACACATTGGTTGTTGAGGCAAACTTTTGAAATACCAAGCCAGGTAGGTTGGAATTAGTAAACAAACCTCCAATCAAAACTACTCCACCGATTTTTTCAAAAACTCGGGTCGGGTTGATGAATGAACAGGAAGAAATATTCACAGCCACCACATATTCGTTGCAGTTGCCGGTGGTACAGGTATTTACACACACCTGCTGGGGATTGGAGCCAGTGAGCAAATTAGCTGCGTTGTTCCAAACAGAGGCTGCGGAAGACCCTGTGAAGTTGACAGAATTGAAAATGGATTTAGAAACTACAGGGTTGCACTGCGCAAACCCATCGAAAGAAATGGCCGATACAGCCATAAAAAGAAGCGTTGAAAGAAATGATTTTGAAAATATAGAATTGGTTTTCATTTTTGAAAGACGGTTTTGGTTCGTTGAAAAAAGCGTTTTAGT
>JBBRCC010000177.1:0-3833 GCA_038205175.1 Cytophagales bacterium
AAAACTGCATCTGGTAAACAAATCCCATCATGTGATTTTATTGAACACTACCTGTTCGACATTTGAAATGTCGAACGCAGATAAACTAGATTTTAAAGTCCAATTCATCTTGCTTCGGGATTGCAAATCCGAAGTGCAAAAATTTTATCCAAGCTATTCGTTGATAAATTATGATAAAACGAGAGAGATACTTATAAAAAATTCATTAATTTATGGGACAAGAAAATAATGTTCAAATGGTAGATTCTAAAAGTGCATCTGGTGCCCCTAACCCTGCGTTTCGTTCGGTATACATTGCGTTCGATTCACATCCTTCTTATAAAGGTGCTTCTACCCATATACATCACATGACCACAACACTTGCGGAATGTTATGGACCAACTCTTTTGCTCACATTGAAAGGGGAAGGTGAGGAGATCCGAACATCAACAATTTATCAATCGTGTTTTGAATCGTTGGAGCCCAACCTTTTAAAAAGGGCTCAAGCTTTTTCCCTATGGGTACACGCCCAATTGGCCCAGCAATACAATTTGGAAATTGGTCATTTTAGGGATGTCTGGGGAGGCATGCCCATTCTAAAACATCCCCATATACTTCCTATTTATGAAGTCAATAGTTTTCCTTCCATCGAGTTGCCCATGCGCTTTTCTTACCTAACTTCCATTACTCTGGAAAAACTGAAAGCGTTAGAGAACCATTGCCTCTTGGAGGCAAAACAAGTGATCACACCCTCGCACACCATTCGCGATGCAATTGTCAGGCGTGGAATTATGCCAGATAAAATAGAAGTCATTCCGAATGGTGCCACACTTTTACAAAAAGTAACCTCCACTCCACGTGCAGAAAAGTATATCGTTTATGTTGGTGCCTTGCAACCCTGGCAAGGAGTAGATGTCTTGTTCCGCGCGATGAAATATTTGCGCGATAAAGACGACTTGCAATTGGTGGTCTGCTGCTCTCACACAGAGCACAAATCGAAACCCTACAAAAAATTCGCAGAGAAACTCGGTATTACAGACCAGGTTGTTTGGAAGTATCAATTATCAAAACCAGCACTACAAAAGATTATTCAACACGCATTACTTTCCGTAGCACCATTGACGGAGTGTAGTAGAAATATTGAACAAGGCTGTTCGCCCTTGAAAATATTTGAAAGCATGGCTTGTGGCGTACCGGTAGTCGCTTCCGATTTGCCGGTTGTAAGGGAGATCATCTCCCATAACGTAAACGGAGTACTGGTAAGACCCGGCAGGCCAGCGGAGATTGCCAAGGCCATACGAATACTGCTGGACTACCCTGAGCAACGGCAACAACTCGGACAAAAAGCACGCCAAGCCATTGCCGAATCGTACACCTGGTCATTTATCCAACAGAACTTGAAGGCATGTTATCTTAACCTGCTCGCTAAACAATTCTCTGAATTTAATAAAGCTTATCAATATGGCTGACGCAAAAAAATTCTATCGATCGCTTACCCTTCATGAAAAACGTTTTATCGGTGATAAAACGATGAGCACTACAATGAGTGTAAAAAATTGGATTGCCTTCTTATCACGCGCCAGTGCATACGATGCCTATCGGGATAAAATGGCCAGTGGATCTGGGTGGTTCATTGCATTAGGTGTAATGGCAACCATCGGTTCCACAATCGCCTATTTGCAACTGGAAATCCCTTGGCTCATTGCGATACCTGCTATTTCCGCTAGCCTTACTGCTTGGTTGATTATGCGGCAATCGACTTTGAAAAACCGAGACTTAAATAATTACTTGCGTTTATTTTTTATGCCTTTTCTAAGAATGATGGAGGACTTTGCCGGCCCTGAAGCAAAACTTTCTGCCGCTGTAGACTTTAGAGATGCTTTTAAATATAACAAACCCACTTCTTCAAAAGTAAAAGGGCGAAACTTAGAGATATACTCAGCAAAATACATGGTAGGAAAAATCACATTCAAAGACGGTGCCTATTTGGAAACTATCATAGCGGATGATATTAAAAAATTCAGCTACAAAAATGCAAATGGAAAATCAAAATCGAAGACCAAGACCACTCATCATTATTTTATACGCTTATCGTTACCTAAACAAACCTATCGATCAAAGAAATTGAAACCCCTCCTCCGTAACTTGACATTGGAAGAAACAAATGAAACGCTTATTTACAAATTGAAGGGAAAAGCAAAAGAAATGAATTATGGGATATTAAAGCTGAATGATTTTCAAAAAGGCATAAAACATATCTACATGCAGGTTGAAAATATAACCGTAACACCAACTACTGAAACACCAAATGAAGCAAAAGATGTTTTACCTAAACCAGCCGATAAAAATAGTGAAGGCTTCACAAGTGATACTGAGTCATCTATTCCTGCAGCCTTTTGGGCAAGTAACTATTTCCACGACATTGACTACAGGAATACCGATTTCAGGGATGATGTTCCACTAGTCATTGATGAAGAAAATAACTTGAATATTTTTGAAAGCTAATGAACGCTTACCGCATTTTATGGCTCACCGAAAACTATCCTCCCCAACGGGGCGGCATGGCACAATCGTGTGATCGTATTATTGACGGGCTCAGAAAGGAAGGATTCGTTATTGATATTATACATTTTATTGAAAGAGGTGTTCCATTTCAAACTATACAACAACTAAACGGAACCTATACCAGTGTTCCGTTTAAGGATAGTGAATCGCATACCTTAAACCTTGCCTGGAACTATATCCAAAACAAACAAATTTCATTGCTTGTATGCTTTGGTGGATACTTATCAGTATTGGCTGCACCTGTATTTGCCAAATGGTTGGCTGTACCTTTGCTGTCAATGATTCGTGGCAATGATTTCGATACATCAATTTTTACTCCGCGAAAACGCGATTTATTAAGAGACTTATTTGATGGATCAACTGCAATCTGTTCCGTAACAACAGATAAGAAGAAAAAAATAGAAAAATATTTTAATGTAAAAGATGTTGAAAACATTCCTAACGGTATAGATTTAACAGGTTGGCAACCCAGCAGCAGCGAACTTGACTTTGCAGTAAAATGGAAAGCTGAAAATGCTTCAGAAAAAATGGTGGTCGGAATTTTTGGTCAATTAAAAGCAAAGAAGGGTCTCGATTTTTTTATCCATGCTGTTGCTGGTATTGCCAACCATCAACAAATCCATTTGTTGCTCATCGGGGAAATTGCCGAAGAAACTATTCAGACACTACAGGTATCAGAAATAGCCTATTCACATTTTTCCTTTATGGATCGGTATGAGTTGATGCCTTACTATTTATGTTGTGACGGTATTGCCATCCCATCATATTATGATGGGATGCCCAATGTGCTGTTGGAAGCGGGGGCGCTTTCCATTCCGGTATTAGCCTCCAATGTAGGAGGCATGGAAGATGTAATTGAAAATGAGGTTGACGGATGGCTATTTGAACCGGGCGATTTAAAATCCTGCATCGCAGCACTTCACCATTTCATTGCGTGCGCCAAAGCCGGGCATAGCGCTATGGGCAAAAAACTACAAGCAAAAATTTCGAACAATTTCACTAGTAAACAAGAAACCCAACAATATGAAAAACTACTTAAAAAACTCCTGGATACTACTGGTCATTCTTATAGTGTGCAAATGCACCCCATCAGGTAACAACAATAGATCCTTTCAGGTAAAGGATTCTTTCGGAGAGACCTTAGCCCATGTCACTATTTCTGAAAGCATAAACGTGTCGTCAAACAACAAAACGCTTACCGGTGTGTTCAAAAAAGAAAAGCGCAAATACTATGCATCTTCAAACGAAATGGAGTATGCGGTAAAGTTTTCTGATGACGGATTTAAACT
>JBBRCC010000178.1:0-3812 GCA_038205175.1 Cytophagales bacterium
AGGATCACCCGAAGCTACGCCGTGGTAGAACGGTTTGAGCAGAGGGTTGAATCCGCCGCCACGTTCAGTGGCTGCCGGGCGGCTGGCACGTTTGATACCGGTTTGGGCTGAAAGGCTGCCGCAAAAGAGCAGCAAAACGAATAGGAATGGGAAGTTTTTCATGCGGCGTGTAGTTTGAATTGCAAATATCTAACTAGCCTATTAAGTGAATGTGAATTAACGTAGAAGCGCGGTTAAAATCCTGAAAAAAAATTCGGATTGTGCCAGGCCCATATCGATTTAGCCTTAACGCCGTTCAGAGAATGAAAAACACAAGGCGTACCACCTGACCAAAAAATTCAGTCTTATACGAAGGCAAAGAAAGTTGGGCTTCAGAAATAAAAAGGGCGGGCAGTGCAGCCAGAGACCTTTCCAAGGAGGCTTCCTTGGATTGTCAGCTTGTGAAAAGCCTGGTAAAACGAGGTAGAGCCTTATTGTTTTAATATTCGTTTTTTTCATCTATGAGTATTGCTTTTAAAAGGCCTGCAGAATGATTTTCGGACGAAGAGTAGTCAAAATCCTATGTAGCTAATGAAAAGGCGGGGTGTTAATTCTGCCGTCTAAAACAAAATGCTGACCGCTCATGAGGTCGGGTGTATTTTTGGGCGTTAGAAGTATAAATTTGATCTAGCTTACTTGTTTGATCGCCCAAAGTTAAGTTGTAGTAAAAAGGCTTGAGTCCAGCAAGGGGTTAAACAGCATTGAAATTTGGGAAATGAAGCCCTTATATGGGCTAAAGTTAAGTAAATGTGTTGTTGAAAGAAAAAATTTATCTTGTAAACGGGTGTAAATACCAATAACATATTTACCTTTAGACTGTGAATAGCAATAGTATTGCGACTTTGCCCGAAATTTCCATTTTATCGTTTTTTTTCTAAAAAAAACTACCGCAAAAATCATGATTGAAGAGTTCGAGAAACTTATTGACCGGGTAAGACTTTCCAAGTGGTCTCTGGTTTCTGTTGCACTTATGTATCTTGTAACATTATTGGTCATTGAAAAATTACTGTTTGATCTTGTTGGTGATTTTATAGAGCCAAATTACGAGCAGAAGCAATGGTTGTTTTTCATCCTAATTACTTTTGCCAACCTGATTTTTCCTATGCTAATATGGAAATCGGCTGATATCTACTACAAGAAAAAAAGTGCGACGGTTAAGAATTTTTGCAATACTTCTGTCAATTTTTCCAAAGACTATAATGAATATGTAGTTATCGAAAAACTGGTTGATTCCAAGTATACCAAATCCAATCTTTGGTATTTATTCATTAATACCAAAAGTTTTGATCAATGCAAATCTACCATTACGGGACATTTGCAGAAAATTCGTATCGATCGAAACCCAGACAATACCATTACTGACGTAGAAATGTGGTCTTTGCTTGGCGCTTCAGAGTTATTGATAAAATTTAGGTCGTCAGTAAATCTGGCACAACAGATTGAGAAAGATCTACTTACCATCCTAGGTCCTCCAAAACTTGTTAATGATAGTTGGTTTGATGAAAATTACCAAGCAATGGAAACTAGTATTCTTGAATCAACCCACAAAAACCGGAAAGGCATGCAACTTATTAATTGTACTTATGAACGTGTTCTTAACAAAAATGGTCATTACAATTTTGAGGTCGCCCGGTTGAGATATACTAGTAAAGTCGATTACAAAACACGGTCAATGAAGACATTTATAAAGTTTCATTTTGACAAAAATAACAACTATGATGAAGGTAAAATTAGAGATGTTTTACCCCATTTTAATGATACAGTTGAATTGATGGCTACTTGCGAAAACCAAAACTCTAATGAATTGAAGTTTATCATTATCGAGGCACATTATCCCTGTGGAAAGTTTAGCGATCTTTTCAGGTTGTCTGAAGAACTTGAAAGCTGCCTTGAATCCAATGTGGTAAAAGAAACATACATCGCTTATTCCGGTGGACTATTATTCCAAGACAACAAACAACTAAGCACTGATAATGCATACCATGGTTGAAGTTCATACTGATGCCGCCGCCACCTTTGGAGGCATTTCCGTCTTTACTTTGCTATTACGCAAAGGAGAAGACCTGACAAATGTCATCAATTTTGATAAATTGGATAAACTTAGCCATTGTCTGATTTTGGTCGGCTCTGGCAGTCTTGTTGTTTATGGGAAAATGGTTGGTCGTGATCAAATCATGGCTGTTAAATTCACCCCTCCTTCTATAATTTCTGCAATCGAAGATACTTCTCTGCTTGTTGTAAAATCAAAACACCTGGCGGAACAGGAATTCAATGACATTTGGATTTTCGACCTGTCCAAACCGGTTTATTACAACAAATATAAAGCAGCCATTTCCAGAATTGAACTTTCCGATAAAGGAGGGAGCCTTTTAGCTGAATGGAGTTCTTATATTGTTGACCTACCATTCATGCCCAAAATTACCCTACATTTTCATGCAAACTTGAGAAATATTCTTTATTTTACAGGATCTGCAAGCGAAATTCAGGGTTATGTTGTAGTTGAAAATAACAATAGAATTCATGCCTGGCCTGTTAGGGGTGGCGACTGGGCGGTTATCGAAAAAAATGTGATTCACAATGTTTGTACAGCCAAAGGCCATTCGATGCGTTTTTTCGTTTTTAATGATGAAACGTCAGATTATGAGACTCCTGAAACGTCCGACTATCATAACCTGCACAGTATAGATTTTGAAGAAATATTAACAATGCCGGGTACGCTCGGTAAATCACCAGTGTTTATTAGGGCAACCATGATAATATGAACATATCTAATACCATTTGGCTCAACGGATCTATGGTTCATGAGGCTGACCATCGCCCTTCTTTGGGCGCACACTCCCTGCACTACGGCATTAATATCTTCGATGGTATCATGGCTTATTGGAATGATGATCATTTTTACCTGCATTATGGCTTGGAACATTATACCCGATTTTGTGATTCTGCCCATAAACTTGGATTTAGAATCCATTTCAGTCCAGAAGAACTTGTTGAAGCAACCCATGCTTTGTTGGAAAAACATAAACCTCAAAAATATTATGTTCGACCATTAGTATACCGTTCTACAGCACACATTGCATTGGCGGGAAGCTTCGATTCTGATATAGAAAATATTGCGGTAATGCTCGTTCCTCTACCTCACAAAGCAGTTCAGGAAAGCATTGATTGTATGATATCCTCTTTTGAAAGAACAAAAGGAAATTCAATTCCGGTGCAATGGAAAATTGGTGCGGCCTATGCAAATAGTTTTTTAGTTCGGCGTGAGGCAGAACAACAATACAAACGGGATGGAATAATGCTTGATGCATCAGGAACCATTTGTGAAGCATCAGCAGCCAACGTATTTTTTATTAAAAATGAGAGACTTGTAACTCCTTCTATTACCAGAGACATCTTTCCAGGGATCACTAGGGAAATTATCGTGAACTTGGCAATAGAAAACGGCATAAAGGTGTTGGAGACCAGTATTCATGTTTCCCAGTTGGGTGACTTTAATGGCTGTTTTCTCTGCGCTACACTGATGGAAATTGTTCCGGTCAAATCTATTGACAGCTACATTTATCAAACGGAATCCTTGCCAGTTTTCCAAAAAATGCAAGCCTTGTTTTCGGAAATAATATCCAGGTGAGCCGTTACACCTCCTTCGGCACAACCTCCGTTTTTTCCCCAAAATGATGCGCGAATTTAGCCATTTCCTCAGCCAAATCTTTGTTGTGCGTGGCGCGTAGGTACGACTGGCTTAAGGAGTTCAGGATCTGATACACAAAACGGTC
>JBBRCC010000179.1:0-3744 GCA_038205175.1 Cytophagales bacterium
AGTTAAAACAAATCCTCGAAACCCAACAAAGATAACATCCTGAATTACAGAACACAGAATTATACAATGATTGCCTGGAAGAACTCTATGAACACAACGATTCTCATAAAAAGAACATTGGTCAGAAAGACTTTGTACACCTGTTCCTAAATGACATTATCTTTTATCAGCGGCCACTAAAGAGCAAGAAGTCGCTGATCAGCAACTGTAAGTTTGAAAGCAAAAGCTTTATAAAAGATGGGAAAATAGAGCTGGAACCTTTAAAATGTGTTTCCAGATCGCATCCTCTTTTTCAGGAACTTCGGCTGTGGAAGTTTGTAAACGACCTCAAAATCTAACAGAAAAGTGACAGGGACGATATCAATGTAACAAGTAAATTCATCAAAAACGGGGATGATTTCATTGCCCTTTTTGATTGGCTAAGTGAACGCAAAGAGGTGGAACAAAAAGATGTGTTAAAATATCCTGGCCTAAAAAAGGATGCAGAAAACTATCGTTGGAACTATGTAAAAGACAAAAAATATCCATGCAATGAAACCCATGTACAGATTACAAGCCGTTTAGCAAAGGTTAAGGTTGTACCCGAGAACTTCTCAGACAAGGCTACGGAGGAAGAATTATGGCACATACTTTACTCGGTTACAGATAAAATCCAGATTGAAACTGCCTTGAAAAAGTTTGCTAAAAGGAAGGGATTGTTTGACGATTTTGCAGAGATATTCAGAAAGTTCCCTCCTTTTCCAAGCGATTATGGGTCCTATTCATTAAAGGCAATCCGAAAGATTTTGCCACTGATGAGGGCAGGAAAGTATTGAGATGAAAGTTATATACATCCCCAAACGATAGATAGAATTGCTAAGATTATAACAGGAGAGTTTGATGAGAAAATTCAGACAAGGGTAAGAGACAAGGCTATAATGCTTACTGAAAGTCATCATTTTCAAGGGCTTCCCGAATGGCTTGCATCATATATAGTTTATAACCGACACTCCGAAGATGCTGACGCAAAAAAGTGGAAAACAGCAAACGACATAGAATCGCTGCCACTACATAGCCTGCGAAACCCGATTGTGGAACAGGTAATTAATGAAACTCTGAAAGTGGTGCAGGACATTTGGAAACAATATGGCCAGGGACAGGAAAACTTCTTTGACGAAATTCACATTGAGCTTGGGCGGGAAATGAAAAACCCAAATGACAAGCGGAAGGCGATGACAGAAAAGATGAATGAGAATGAAAACACAAATCTTCGCATAAAATATCTGTTGGCAGAGTTGGCCAACGATCCGGAATTTGAAAATGTGCGGCCACATTCGCCACCCCAGCAAGAAACTCTTAGGATATATGAAGAGGGTGTGCTTAGCGCAGAACAAGATCGCATTCCAGATGATATTGCAGCCATTATTAAAACCAAATTATCTAGCAGTGCAGAGCTTACCCGATATAAACTTTGGTTGCAGCAAAAGTACCGTTCTCCATATACAGGCAAAATGATCCCACTCAACAAGCTCTTTACCAGAGCTTATGACATAGAACACATCATTCCACTATCACGCTATTTTGATAATTCTTTCAGCAACAAGGTGATTTGTGAAGTAGAAATCAATTTAGACAAAGGTAATGCAATGGCTTATGAATACATTCAAAACAATTCGGGCAAAAAAGTAGAGCTCAGCAATGGCAAAGAGGTAACCCTATTTACTTTAGAAGCTTTTGAAGATTTTGTAAAAACAACCTATAGCAGCGCAAGAGGCAAAATGAAGAAGTTGCTGATGGACGAAATCCCTCAGGCTTTTGTAGAACGGCAACTAAACGATAGCCGATTCATAAGCAAAGTAGTGAAAAATCTGATGAGCAATATTGTGCGGGAAAAGGATGAACAAGAAGCCATTTCTAAAAATGTAATCGCATGTTCAGGAGGCGTTACCTCAATATTAAAACAAGATTGGGGTTTAAACGATGTGTGGAACGACATCATCACCCCAAGATTTGAAAGGCTAAATGAAATGGATGCAATTGCTAATAAGGTTCCATTTAGTACAAAGTTTGGCGAATGGACCAATAAAGATGGCCACACGGTATTTCAAACCCAGGTGCCCTTGCAGTTGCAAAAAGGGTTTAGCAAAAAGCGTATCGACCACAGGCACCATGCTCTGGATGCCGTTATCATAGCTTGTGCATCCAGAAACCACATCAACTACCTGAACAACGAAAATGCTTTGGGCAAAGGGCCCAAAGAAGAAAAAGACAAAAAGAGGTTTGACCTGAAGCATGCCTTATGTTTCAAAAAATACAACGACGACAGCAAGCAAAACTATAAGTGGGTGTTTCACAAGCCTTGGGATACTTTCACACAGGATATAAGGGACTCGCTACAGCAAATTGTAGTAAGTTTTAAGCAAAATCTACGGGTGATAAATAGGACGGTAAATCAGCACCATGCCTGGAGAGAAGATGAAACTGGCACTGCCAAAAAAGTAATGGTGAAGCAAACTCAGGGAGAAAACTGGGCTGTCAGAAAGCCAATGCACAAGGACACGGTTTCTGGCAGTGTTAAACTCCAAACCATTAAAACAGTTCAACTTTCTACTGCGTTGGATGATTGGGAAATGATTGTTAATAAAGATGTTAGAAAGCAAATCAAAGAACTCATAGCCCACAAATACGACAAGAAATTGCTTTAAAAGTTCTTCAAAGACAAAAACAACAAATGGGAAGGAAAGGATATAAGTAAGCTGGAGGTTTACTTTTGGGACAATGAAAACGTAGCTACCCGCACCAAAGTGGATGAAAATTTCACCTCCATCTGGATTGCCAGTATTACAGATTCAGGTATTCGAAAGATTATGTTGGCGCACCTTGAGAAATACAATGAAGACAAAAACGGAAAAATTGTAGAACATCCCGAAATTGCCTTTTCGCCAGATGGTATAGACGAAATGAACCGGAATATGAAGGAGTTGAATGGAGGAAAACATCACCACCCAATTATAAAAGTGCGAACCTTTGAACTAAAAGGCAACAAGTTTAGTGTTGGCCAAACAGGCAACAAGCAAAACAAGTTTGTTGAAGCGGCTAAAGGAACCAACTTGTTTTTTGCAATTTATTCAGATATAGACGGGGTCTGGAGTTACGACACCATTCCTTTGAATCTGGTAATTGAAAGGCAAAAGCAAGGATTAATCCCAGTTCCAGAGACAAAAGGTGACAGTAAAATTTTTACTATCTTCTCCCCAAACGACCTGGTTTACTTACCATTAGAATTAGAAATAGCCTAAGGAAGGCTTCATTTACCAATAAAACTAACTAAAGACCATGTTCAGCGGATTTACAAATTTGTTAGCTGTACTGATGGAGAAGGACATTTTGTTCCTTATTACTATGCCAAAGAGATTTTTAAAAATGAAATGGGAACAAATAATAAAAGCCAAAATTCTTTAGAGGGCATCCAGATAAAATCAAAGTGCATCAAACTCAAAGTTGACCGCCTCGGAAACATCCGCCAGGGTTAATTTAAGAGTTATGAAAAACCAACGCTCACTCTTTGCTCTATTCGCCACAGACAATATAGAAGAATTTAATATTGTGTATGAACCTGCATGCAGGGCCTTAGCCAATTGGTTTATAGCCAATCCTAACAAATACCTGTTCAGCAACAGCGGCCATGCTTTGCGGCTAGCCTCAATCAATACCAATGGAATGTGGATTTTAGGGAAATCTATGGCAAATAATAGCTACTTAGAT
>JBBRCC010000180.1:0-3651 GCA_038205175.1 Cytophagales bacterium
ACGAAGTTACGGTAACCAAAGAAGCAGAAGCATCAAATGGCAAGATATATCAGGTAATGACCATGCCGTACGTGAGGAAAAGTACCAATAAATCGGACGGTGCCCTTATCAGTTTTTACGACATTACCGAACTGAAAAAACTGTTGGGAGAACTAGACACCAGCAATAAAAGCCTACTGCGAATAAATGACGACTTGAACAATTTTGTGTTTGGAGCTTCGCACGATTTGTCGGCTCCTATCAAAAATATAGAAAGCGTGATAAATATTTTAAGTGAGAATATAGACTCTGGCAATCCTAATATTTCAAATTTATTGGCTTTAATAAACAAAGCCATCAATAACTTCAAAGGCATTATTAAAGATTTGGCCCTAGTAGGGTCTATAGAAGCCGAGATGCTTGAAGAAAGTAAATTGGAAAACTTTGAAGCTATTTTTGATGAAATAAAAGAAACTGTATCGGAAAAAGTAAAACTTTCCAATGCTACTTTCACCACTAATTTCCAAGACATGGAAATTAAGTTTCCCAAAAAGAATTTGAGAAGCATTATGCTGAACCTAACCACAAATGCCATCAAATTTGCTCATAAAGATAGGAAACCTGAAATTTCGATAAAAACAGAAAAAAAGGATAAATTTATTGTGCTCACTGTCATAGACAATGGCATTGGCATAAGCAAAAATCAAGTTGAAATAATATTTAATCGCTACCAAAGGATGAATAAAGATATTGATGGACAAGGTATTGGGCTTTACCTTGTGAAGAAAATAGTAGATGCCTCAGGGGGCAAGGTAGAAGTAGAAAGCGAGCAAGGCAAAGGCAGTACTTTCAGGATATTTTTTAAGGCGTAGGAGGGGAGTGGACGAGCAATGTTGATTTTAGATAAAAAGGATTTAAAATCCCCTTCAACGATATACGTGGTTGGTGGCACACCAAAACCAAAAAAGAATTGCTAGAGAAACTGAAAACGTGGAAACCAGATTACAAGAAGGTTTCTGGGTTTGCAAAAATACGATCCATTTCAAGGCGATACAACGCGTTTTATTTTTTACAATTAGCAGGAATAGCTTAAAAACAACTAAGCTCAAAGGGCTTTCAGAGTTCCACATTTGTGCAAAGTTGATTGAGTGGCATTTAGCTCGATATAGACACAGAGCAAGGAGTCGGAAAATTGAGTACCGTTACAATTGGCAAAATGCGTTTCTCATTGAAAGAGAAAAGATCGGATCTATTTCTCATCTAGGCAATATCCCAGCGCGTATTATGGAGCTCATCACCCAAATTTCAGCCTCCATTATTGCCATTAAACCCAACCGAAGTTTTACACGGCAAATAGGCAACAACAAAAACAAAGATATACCTATGGCTATAAATAGATTATGGAAAACAATACAGAACAACAAATCACGGAAGAAGCCACAACGTATAGCCCGCACGCCCAACTCAAATTTGCGAGCAGCTACATTATTGCCCCCAAAATAATCATATCAGCAAAAAACAAAGTTTTACAACAGCAACTGCTTGAAATCTAGCAGTTTTTGGCCCGTATCAAAGTGCACTATTCTTGTTTCATTATTCAAATAGTGCTTCTTTTAATAGCCATGGGCGTGCCACCTATTACCGGATGGAATACTTTTGCTAACAAATCTATCAGTTTACCTACAAAGCATTCAATATTCCAGCACACCTCTCTTTTGTGAAGGGCTTAACAATAAAATCACTAACCGCACTTATTAGCTTTGCCTTCCTAAGGTCTGTAGGATTTATAGAGGAAGACATAAGATAAAGGGTAATAGACTTTCCTGCTTTCGGCTTAAGCTTAATAAATTCTGTCAGAAATTGCCAACCGTCCATCACGGGCATAGCCAAATCAAGAAAAATGACATCGGGTATTTTATCAATATCGTTGATGTTTTCCACAAAATAATCAAGGGCGTATTCACCGTCCGAAAAAAGAAGCACTTTTTGTGCCAGTTGAGTTGAGTTTACAATTCTAGATGTGGTGTATTGGTGTATATCATCATCATCAATTACACAGACAAGTGGATTAAGCATGGGTACTAAGTTTGTTAAAAATTTAATTCAAAAGTTATTCCTTTATCCACTTCACTTTCCGCCATTATGGAACCTCCCATGGCTTCTACATGGGTTTTTGTTAAATAGAGGCCTACGCCTCTGGCGTCTTTATTGCGATGAAAAACCTTATGAAGGCCAAAAAGCTTGTCTCCGTGTTTTTTTAGGTCGATACCTATGCCGTTGTCTTTGGCAGTAAGCTTAATTTTGCCATTTACATGATCCGTTTCAAAATGAATTTGAGGAACTCTTTCTTTAGCACGGTACTTAATTGAATTGGAGAGTAAATTAAGGAAAATACTTTCAAGGTAAATATGAGGATAACTGATATGAGGAGCCTTTGAAAAATCATAAGTTATTTCCGCTTTCGTTTCAATTACCTGCCCTGTTAAAATCTCCATAGTTTTCATCAGAATGTCTTCAAAGCTGAGTAGCTCTCGGGCTTTGTTAATGTCAGAACTTACAATGAGCGATTCGCACAAGTCGTTAAGCGTGTTGGTAAGGTGGAGGATTACCCTTTCAAACTTTTCAAGAATGTCGTTCTTGTCTTCTTCGCTTTGATCTTCTTTATACATAGTGAATAATGTATTGAGATTTGCTACCGGAGAGCGCAGGTTGTGCGAACTAATGTGCGCAAAATTGGCAAGTTGTTGATTATGAATAGTCAGATTTTCGGTGAGAAGGCGGTTTTGCTCCTGCACTACTTTCATTTGCACAATGTAAATGTTGCGTTTTTCCTTTTCATTGTTCTGGAATATCAGTTCCTTATTAGCGATTAATAACTCTGACGCACGCTTACCTTTCTCATCATTTTGAAAGACGAGCTCTTTGTTGGCGATCACTAGCTCGGCAGCGCGTTTTTCCTTCTCTTCGTTTTGAAAAACAAGTTTTTTGTTGGCAATGCTCAATTCTGAAGCGCGCTTTTCCTTTTCTTTATTTTGAATTACAAGTTCCTTGTTGGCCAAAATCAACCGTTCGGCTTTTTGTGCAGTTACATCTCTGGCTGCAGCAAAAACCCCAAGCACATTTCCTTTATCGTCTTTATACACAGATGCATTGTATAAAACATCCGTTAGTTTACCATTTTTGTGTTTTATAACAAGTGGGTAATCTGAGACAAAACCTTTTTCAAAACCCTTTTTATATCCGTCACGGGCTTTTTCAGGTTCAGTAAAATAATTGGAGAAATCTGTTCCTATTAATTTTTCTTTCGGTACTCCGGTCGCAATAACCGAGGCTTCATTTACATCCGTAATTTTACCTTCTGGCGATATTGTAACCAGCGGATCTAGCGATGCTTCAATCAGACTTCGTGCGTATTGAGATGCTTGTTTCAATGATTTACTTAGTGCTTCAAGCTCAGCATTCTCAATTTTCCGTTTTTCTTTCTCTGCGTTTTGAAACACAAGTTCCGCATTGGCAATAAGTGACTCATCAGCTCGCTTTCCTTTTTCATCATTCTGAAAAGCAAGTTCCTTATTAGCAATAATTAATTCTGATGCCCGTTTTTCTTTCTCTGCATCTTGAAACACAAGTTCAGCATTGGCAATAAGCAACTCATCGGCTCGCTTTCCTTTT
>JBBRCC010000181.1:0-3646 GCA_038205175.1 Cytophagales bacterium
CAGGTATTGCATCAAGGTAGTTTTACCTGTGCCAGCATAACCTTTCAGAATGAATACATGACTGTCTGGGTTTTCGATAAAATCGAAAATATCGTCAAGTACTTGCTTTTGATCTGCGGTTAAGGTGATTTCCAACGCTTATTGGGTTAATAAGTGCGAAATTGAACAAAGGTAAAAACACTGGTTTTTTCGCCATCGGGAGCATAAATAACTTGCCGTTGTGTAGTGCTGGCCACCACCAAAATACCAATGGCTTTCAACCTGTTGCCCAAACGGTAGCAGAAAACGAATTCGCCCATGAGATGAACAGCCAATGGATTCAGTTTCCTGATTTGAATTTCAAAGTCTTCTACCAAACGATCCAATTCAGAGGAGGGCAGCAATGGGTCGATGACCGGAAAAGGCAAATCCACCACTTTTCCAAACCGACTTTGGGCGGCATCCAGTTGGTTGGCTTGCCAAACGCTGGAGGGGTGATTAGAGAGGTTGATGAGCATTGGGGTTTACATATTTGACATTAATTGATTGAATTTGTTTTCATCGTTTAATGTCTCTAGTCCAACCAGCTTGATGTCAAGTTGCCTGGCTCTTTTTAATTGATCTTCGTTTAGTTTACCAAAATCATTTAATGCGAACAAATAATAATTAACCCGTAAGCCAAACTCATTTTTTAAAGTAGCTGCCTTGTATAAAGTATTAGTAAATAAATAGCTTATTTTCTCTTCATCACTTATTTTTTCTTGGTCACTATCCACCTTATCCGACACGTCAGTTTTGCACTCGATAACAGTCAATGCATTGTTTGTAGTAAACATCACATCATATTCATTAGGGTTGTCTCCTTTAACCAGATTTAAACCAACACCTATGTAGTCATCGTCAAGTTTTAGATGGTTCTTTATTTTTGAATAAACATACTCCTCGAACCAATCACCTGTCAAATATTTGGTTTCCTTCTTTGAAATTTCTGAAGCAGAAGAAGGCTTAAAGCCGTAATGTTTAATTCTAATAACTTCGCTGTAAATCATATCCTTTTCTGAAAGCTTTTTGCCACGAAATTTTTTTCTGATTTTTTCTGCTATTTTAAAACAGGTGGATTTTTCATCACCGATAAATGCCTTAAACAATTCTTTTGTCTCATTTTCAGGTTTTAACAATTGATTTTTTTCGTTAAATGATATTTCTTTAAAAGATACTCCGTACACTTTTAAATATTGTTTTAAATTTACTCTGAAAACTATTTTTGTTTTACTACTTTTTTTAATTGGAAATACCATATCACATTCGTTTTTTCCTACCATCAGATAGAAAATTTCAGCTGAACCGAGTCGGGCAAAAAAATTATAAACTCCTATTGACATTAGTTTAGTGCCGCCTGTAATATTTACAAAAAATATGTCATCATCTTCGACTTCCACGGATTTTATAAGCTGATTTTCAATGTCGATTAAAGAGTCTTCCACAACATGTATAACACGACATTTATCCGAGTCTAGTTCTGCTGCATTGATAATGCAAGCACTCACTGAACGATCTTCTTTCTCCATCTTGTCAGTTGAAATAAAGAAATAATGATCGGCAGCTGGCCTTTCCTTGATGAATAGCAGGTTTTGAACTGCTTGTTCACTCACTATTGAAACGATTACTTTTTTTCCCATTTTTACATTGTTTTGAGTAATTCCTTAATTTTTTTCAAGTCGCCAAAATCCCAAAATTGCTTCACATTCAGCAGTTTTTTTTTGTTTTTCAATATTGTCTACTCGTCCTTTCGATGTTTTAACTTTTGCCATGATAGCCACCAGAGCTTGGGCATGTAGGCCTAAAGTGGTACGAATGGAGGCAATTTTATACAAGGCATCACTTATTTTTTTCACACTTATTGAACCAGAGTAAGCCTTGGCTTCAATCAAATACAATTTGTTGTTTTTGCAGAAAGCTACATCAATTTCGTAGTCGTTGCTGCTGAAGGAAGGGTTTTGGTGGTGAAATATTTTGGCTTGAAATGCGATATGGGACTTTTTAAGTCCCAAAGTATCGAGGCAAGTGAAATACAACCACTCTTCGAACCAGCCTCCTGAGTAAAAGGGTTTATCGCTACCCAAGTAATCCGGCAGGCTTTTTCGCTTTATGTCGGGCACCTGTGAAATGTCGCCATGGTGCAACACATCCAGAAAAAGTTGCCGGCTTAAATATTCAGGGTGTTTGGGTTCACAGTCCCTATAAGAAAAACCATGGGCTTTCAAGTATTCCCGCAAATTGAGTTGGGGCAAGGCAATGGTGGCTTTTTGTCCTGTAAGTTGCTGGGCGAAATTTGTTTCGACTGGAATATAGTATAAGTCGCAACGGTCGAATTTGGAAAAAAAGTCCCTGGCAGCCAATGCCATAATTTTAGTTCCCCCTGTGATGTTCACCAAATAGTGGTGTGTTGGTTCAAAGGCTTCTGTTTCCAAGGCTTGCAAACATTTATCGTATCCTTCTGCATCTACTACCAATTGCCTGCATGTTCCAGGGGAGGTAGGCAGTCCGGCCGCTTTTCGAATAATGGCTGTTTTCTGCGATTCTTTGGTTTTGCTGGTCTCCAAAAACACATATTCATCGGCCTTCGTGGCTTTGATAAAAAGCACATTGGCCAATGTTTGGTCAGAAACAAGTGAAACAAGAACCTGCTTGATGCTGTCCATTCTTGATTCCGTCTATAGGCCAGTTTTCTGCCCGATGGCGTTCACAACTTCTTCGCCAAGCCATTTGGAAAAAGTGATCCACCGCCGGCCGAGGTTTCCCTTTTCTTTGGCAGGCAGCTTACTTAACAGGACTTCGATGGCATCTGCAACTTCCTGAACATGTTCGGATTTTGTGATCCAAGCGGTTTCTAGCTTTGTAGGGTTGACTCCATGAACTTTCTGAGCATAAATCTTTACATCCTTCTCAAGTTGTTCTTCAAATTGTTTTGGCCCTTTTTTAAATAAGCCTTCTGAAAACGGAAATGAACCTGCCAGAAATTCAGAACCAAGTTGTGACTTCAATTGGGCTTGTTGCTGTAAGATGAATGCTTTTTGAGCCAATCTCTGTTCCTCGTCTGCCTTTTTTTCGGCAGCTTGTTTATCTTCCAATTCCTTTTTCAGGGAGGCCAATCGGGAATTGAGCGAATCGATTAGTGAAGATTTTTTATCTTCAAATTTCTTCAATATTGGAGCGTTGCTGTAACCTGAATGACTTTTTTCCGATTGTTTACTTTCACTTTGTTGTTTTGTGTTTTCTGCAAATGTTAGCAAGCCTGTACAGTTAGCGGCTATGGCTGTGAATGGAGGAAGTGCTTGTGCCTTTCCTTTTCCCTTTTTTTCAGAATATTCGGTTGCAGTAGAAAGGTATTTCAACTGTTTGTCAGCTTCTTGGTCTCCCTTGGCCATGCAAACAATGTTTTCCAGGGCAATTGTCCATTCTTTGCCCGATTTCATTTTTATGTAATGCTCAAAAGCTTCCAAACAAGCATTTTTCAATTCATCGTCAAGGCCATTAATTTCCACACTTACCTTGCCATAGCCGAGAGGTTTGCCCATGCCTAGCGAATGAAACGTACCTTGTTGGTTATGAAAAGTAATGGCACTCAACAATGCCCCCAGCTCAATTCTCTTTAAATTATGGAAGC
>JBBRCC010000182.1:0-3591 GCA_038205175.1 Cytophagales bacterium
AAAAGGCAATGTTAGTCAATGAGTTATAGAAGATTTTGAACAGATTATTTTTGCACACCTGCCTAATTGCGTTTTAGTTTCTCATAGGCCGGAACAAGGGTAGGGAGCAGCCCGGTTTGGATGGAATGCCACATGAATCCGAAGAGTTCTTCCTGGCGTGTACGGGTATAGTTGATTTCCCCAATAATGAATTTCGTGGAAGGATCATCGTCAATCAGGTTTTCGTCGTTGACAAAAAGATTAGCGAGTTTGGATGCCACTTTGCGGACTTTGTGGGTGTCCTTACGCATCACCAGCACTTTCAGGTCATCGTATTGTATCTTGATATATCCATTGGCAATGCCATTGCGGATGATAGAACGGATGCTGGCCGACTTCAAATAACCTGATTTAATAGCAACGTGTTGGTGCTGGAAGAGAGGATTGAGTACATCCAGCGATAAATCGTGGATGGTAGCGGTGTAGTCGGCCTCGAAAGTGTGGGAGAGCAATGGAATATTCAATTTCATTTTTACGGGTGCCACCTCCATGAACCGTGATTCCGCCCAAATTTCCAGCGGATGTACATCGCTCATAAAAGCGGTGTCATTGGAGAAGTTTTCAGCAGAGATATAAGAGTGGTTGAAAGAGATGTCATAATCAAGACCGGGAACCCTGGTCGTCAGAACAATACGCGCATCCAATACGGTTATTTCCTTAATATGAAACTGGTTTTTTATCTTACGCACCATTTCCTGGGGAACACTTTTCTGATAAGGAAGGGGTAAAAAACGACTTATAGCGAGGTGGATATCGGGTTGTTCCACTTTTAAAGACTCGGCACTGAAATAGTTGTGTTGTAACATTCGGTTCATATCGAACCCGTGTATGGTGATAGCCGGACTTGAAAAGTTGAAATATGGCCTGCGGACGCTGTGTTGCCGGTTGAACTCCTGCTCGCTGATTTGTGGAATTACGGAAAAATTGCGCACGCTGATTTGACCGCCATTTTTAGAGATGATAAAATCATCGAAAACAATCATTTGTGTGCTCTTATTGTAAAGGAACTCGACATGTTTGGTGCTGGCTACAATGTCTTCGGAAAAGGTGATTTCGCTCGATTTTTTATTGATATTGAGGTTTCTTACATATATTTCGGCATCGCTGATGCGCTGCCGTGTGGTATCTCCTGTCGAAATTGTTTGCAGCTCGATATCCGCGTGATTGATACTGATATGTTTGATTAGTAGTGCTTCTGCTACAGGCGACAACCTTTCAGGTAATCGGAGCAGTTGTTTTTTTAAAGAAACCTCTTCTGCGCTAGTGTCGCGGCATTGGGTCATCCGAAACACTGGATGGTCAAAAACCAGTTTTCGAAATCTCAGGTTTTTATTCGAAAAATAGCCGAACCAGCTGAAATTGCGAATATGGATAGCATCGATGGACAAGAAAATCAGAGACGGAAAGGAATCGGGCTGGCACTCCCGGACAGTCAGCCAGGCAGCCGTGTCGGTCGTCAGGGAAACATCGCGCACGCTGAGTTCGCCATTCCACAAGTTCAGGTAACTACCACCTACCCGTAAAGTATATAGATCATTACTGCTTTTGGCAGCCAGGTTTTCGATTTCCTGTTGCAAGCGCCGTTTTGCCCAATAATTCAAGGCTACAGTTGTCAGCGCAAACACCGCCAGAACGATTACTACAATGGTCCATATGCGCTTTTTGTTTTTCATAGATCCTGTTTTCGTTTTATAACATGTTGAACAGGCTATACTGCCCCATGTACAGGAAAAATTGTTATTCCCGATTTAAAAAGACGGTAAAGGTGGCGGGCAGGGGTATGAATGGGGAATGTTTTCTACAGACCAGGGTGCTGTTCGTCAGGTACAGGCTTTTAAGATAAAGTGCTATTACATCATATTCTAAATTCAACAAAATGGATACCAACACACTTATCATCATCATTCTTGTAGGCGCTGTAGCCGGCTGGCTGGCTGGCGAAATTCGTCGCGGGTACGGCTTTGGCCTCGCAGGCAATATCGTAGTCGGTATTGTTGGCGGTTTTTTAGGTCGCTGGCTTTTCGGGGTTCTCGGTGTCTCTATGGGCAGCGGGATGTTGGGCGCTATTCTGGTCGCTGTGATTGGAGCGCTTGTACTCTTGTTTCTGATAGGCCTGGTCAGAAGGCGATAAGATGCTTGAAAATGTTCGTCGGATGGAGAAACATTTTTATCCGGCTCATAATAAAGATGAGTCATCCCGAATTTCCGAGGTGACTCATCTCTTTTTATTTATGATAATACATGAAAGCCGCACTAAAAGTACCTGTTACTTTTCGGTACATGCCTGATCAATCGTTTCCATAATTCTATTGAAAGAAAGCGGCTTTTCAATGAAAGCAAAAGCGCCATTTTCGAGCGCAGTTTTACCCAGGTGGGTCATAGCGCTGACTACGATGATACAGGTGTCTGGAGCAGCCGTTCTGAACTCTTCCAATCGCTCAATACCACTTCCGTCCGGCAGGTTGTTGTCCAGTAAAATAATATTAGGCTTCAATATACCTGCAAAAGAAAGACCTTCTTTTAAGGTAAGCGCATGTTCGATGACGGCGAATTTATTTCTGAGAATGCGTTTCATCAACAGGCCGATTTCTTCTTCATCGTCTACAATCAGTACTTTTCTGGCATTTTGTAGTCCTGTTTTTTTCATGATATTGTATTTGAACAAGTATACAAATGTATATTGTCCGAGTGTTAAAATAATTCCTCGGCCATTCATCTACTTGTAAGGAACGGTAGTATTGGGATAAATATACCCTGTCTGGTATGAATAAGAAAATGGTGAGCCGTGCTTTGTTTTAACCCTGCTGTCTCTATTTTGTTGAATTTATTACCCAGAAAGTGCCGAAAATGGGGAATTGAGATGGAGAACTTTACAGGAACGGGGTTTTTATAGTTAGCGTACAATAACTAATTCATCACACTCAAACAACTTATATTATGAGCAAAGAAAATAAAGTAATCATAGGTTTTGCTGCCGCTGCGTTGGCAGGTATTGGTATCGGATTGTTGCTTGCACCACACTCCGGAACTAAATCCAGAAAAAAGATCCGTCAAGGTACAAATGACATGGCCAACAAACTGATGGACGTCGTGACTAGCAAAGGCGATACCCTGAAAGAGAAGGCCAGCGAAGTTGTGGAAAACGCAAAAAGCGCATTTAACCAGGCCAAGGGATATGCAAAATCTGAAGTGAACCACGCGAAAAAGGAAATTGACGAAGCGGTTTAAAATGGATAAACTGTTGTTCGTTTCTTACCTCTAACTTGATCTATCCCGAATTTATTCTTCAAGAATAAGTTCGGGATTTTTTTATTCCCATTTAAGGCAAAAGGCAAAAGGCAAAATTGTAAAGGGCAAAAGGCAATATTAGTCCGTGAATTCCCGCCTGACGAGGTGATCCTGTACGCTTCCCGCCGCTTCCCAGACGCATCTGGGTGTTTTTTTCAACACGGGGCATGGCGCCTCTTACAGCATTTGTCATGTCGCAGTGAAACGCAGACATCCACACAAGCCATGCAAACCGGCATCTTTAGCCAGGCGCATTTCGGATTG
>JBBRCC010000183.1:0-3512 GCA_038205175.1 Cytophagales bacterium
GAGTTACCACATTGTTTTCTTCCAGAGTACCTTGTATTTTGTATCTCCAGATACCAGGAGCAACATAATCATTCCGATTGATGTACGCATAATCCCCGTTTACACTGAAAGCAGCGCCGTAAGTTCCAATGTTTGCATTTCCCAAAGTGGCCACTAAAGTGGCTTCGCCTGTTTCTTTATTGAACCGAAACAGCGAAGGAGGTGCTACGTTTTCACTAAAATCGTCATCTATGAGATTGGAATAAGTTATTAAGACAAACTCCCCATTGTCAGAAACACGAATCATGCCTTGTCTGGAATTGGCGTTGCCCGACAGACCGGTTTTCACCATCTGCAAAGGCCCTGCGTCTTCACTTAACTTAATGGCAAGCAGATAGTTGTTGGGAGTAGATCCCGCTTGGTACGGTGAATGAACCAGAAGCCAATGATTACCACAGCCTGTAATGACAGCAATTTTATCATGTGCCTTAATAGGATCATCTTTAGGAACAGTCAAACCAGAAATGGTAGCCCCCACTGTTTCATTGATCTCACTTCCAAGCACTATTTCATCGCCTTGCCTTACGAAAGTATGCCTTCTCAGCAAGCCGGTCTCAGCTTCATCGAAGCCTGGCACAGTGTACAAGTGATATTCATTTTCATGCGTTGGCGAAGGGAAAAATATGCCTTGTTGCGTACTATTCCCATCCGAAACTACTTCAGTTGTTAAATTCTGTACGTCATCCTCATCGACCAACAATACATTGTTGCCAACTGAAATCAGTTGTTTATTGATGTCAGAGAAATTCAAAATGGCTGAACCATAAGGGGCAAAAAGATTTGCACCCTCACTAAGCTCACTGGAAGCATTAGGCTTTCCATTCTCCAATGCACTTGTTTCGAAGTTCAATTTGGCCCTGTTGCCAAAAACCAATGTGCTGTTTTCCGCTTTTTCCTCATCCAACATTCCGCAGTTGGCACCTTTTATATACACGTTCTTGCTAGAAGTACTTCTATAGCTAATGCCTGCTTTTGAAAACAAAACAGAATGAACTGCAGCCCTTTCTCGGGGCAATTCTAAATCAAAAAATTCGGTAACCACTATACTGTTGGTAGGGGTAGGATTGTTAATTGGGTTTCCTTCAACTTCCCAAGAATATTCTGAAATTGTATTGCCACTGTTTACAGTACTTTGCTCTACGGGGGTGAACACGCCCAAGTCGTTGGCGCCACAAAAATAATTTCTATTGGTAGAGAATCTGGCAGTAGGTTCAAACATTTTCGCATGCACGTCCTGGAGGTTGGTTTCAGTATGCAAATACCGACGACTATGATAGTAGAACAAACTTGCCACCATGCGTTGGTATTGGCCCGGGGTGAATTGGGTTCTACATGTTTCAAAATACACAGCCATGTGGTTGTCAACTAAAGGAATGGGTCCATTTTGATTTGGACATCTAAAACGTCGCCAATCAGAATGATTCCAATTTATGTTTTGTGCTTGTTGACAAGACATATTATTATTAAAAAAGAACCTTTTTTGAGGTGGAGTGTCTTCTACAAAATCCCAAACCGGATAAAAACTACCGTTGTCTGGGTTCAATGACCAATGATTGCCATCGGTTACCACAGTTGGGCAATCCTCATAGCTGCTATAAGAAACTCTTCTACTTTGGTGAACAAGATGTAGGTTATTGTAGAAACCTGAAAGGCTAACCAACGCCTTACCTTCTCGGTATTTGGAGTGTAGAAAACTGTCTGAATAAATAGTAGCACCAAATGATGCATAGTTGATGGTAATTCCATCATAAATGTTGTTTCCAAGAGAGTTATTAAGGTCAGATAAGGTGGGCGTGTAGCTGATTCCAGACCTGCTGCCATAAGGCAAAAGCGAGACACTTACAATGTCGTTATTTTCAAGCTGCACAGTCCAAACCGTGTCTCCTTGGGCGTATTTCAACAAGTTGTAGTTCACAAATATTCTTAAAAACCTACGTGGATCCAACCTCGAAATCTGCTTTAATGCCCTATCTCTGTCACCGCTCCACCTGTTGTTAGCACTAATCCAGGCGGAATATCTTCTGCTAAAAGGAAAAGGAGATCTGCCGAAGTCAAATAATTCACTTGCCGGAGCACATTTAACCCGGATAATGCCCGGCTCAGACATCGTAACATCCGTTTGTTGAACATCATAAACACTCGATAAAAGATCATAATCAATGTTTGTTGCATCATTCAATGCAACTCCTCCACTGTCAGCAGTAGCCAAAGCATACCTGATTCTATATCGCTTACCATTAAAATTAGCCGTGTGTTTCAGGTAGTTGTCGTTTAGAATTTCAAGTTGCTTCAATATCGTCTCCGTTGTCCTATACTTTGGGCCGTCTATGGAGGATTGTACTGTCTTATCTTCTATCATGTAGAAAACCACAGGAATAATCAGGTCTTCAGCTTCTATAGCTGGAAAACTTTGTTCTGGCAAGTTGAGCTGATTTGTGAGTGAATCTGACAAATACGACTGAAACCCATTCTCAATGTCATTCAAATGAGCCAAAACCTCCTCCTCATTGGCGTTTTCAAATTCAAACTCGTAAGTACCGAAACCAATCAAAGCCGAAGGATCGTTTGCCAGAAAAACAGAATCTGATACAGGAAGAACACTATATTGATACCCGCAAACAGAATTGTTGGAATTGTATTGAAAAGCACCAAATATGATTTTACTTCCTAAAGCAGTAGCAGGCAATGTTAGTGTTGTGTCTTGTTGGTAATTAATGGTTGCAATAGCCCATTCTCCTGTTTGCAAAGTATCGCCTTGAAAGAGGTTTCCCGTAGAACTATAATAAACACCATTCTCGGGCTTGCTTTCGAAATCTTTGCCAACCGAAGCAAAAATAGCCAATTCAGATCCTTCTTGCAGTGGTGACCAAGAGAGTACAATATGGTCGGCGCTGTCGAGCTTGGCTGTAAAGTTGGCAATCTGATTAGGTAGATTAATAATACGCATCCGTATAGTTTCCACAGCCCCGTCGCAACCATGACTTGTTATGGCCTGAACCTGGTAAACTGTGTTGCTATCAGGCAAATGCCAAAGGGTGTCTGCTTGCGTGGTTTGAAGTTGCCCGTTTATCCACCAGCGAAAAGTTGAAACATTCCCTATATCGTTGCTATCAATTGCCTTTAGATTCACAAGACTGCCTTGGCAAATAACGGCTAATCTTTCGTGCGGTACTGCAAGGCCTGAGTCTTGCTGAAAGGAAGAGGTAATATTCAGCTGAATTTGAGGGATCTGTTGTCCATTTATCCCAAACACATTGCTCATTCCCACACATCCATTTCTATCTACCTGCAACTTATAAGTATGTTGCCCGTTGGCTGTGTCGTTTAGCACGCCTGTAGTTTCGGCGAGCGGGTTGTCATTTTTGTACCAGGTATATTGGTTTTGATATCCTCCATGGTTCGAGCTTAGGCTAAAGGGCGTTTGTGCACAGGTTTGCAGCACCCCGTTGGCATAGTTGTGAGCAGCACCAAAA
>JBBRCC010000184.1:0-3503 GCA_038205175.1 Cytophagales bacterium
GGACGAATTGATTTTCAACCCTTTGGCAACTTCAATAATAAAGGTCGGTACCGGCAAGTAGATATGGAACGGGAGCTAACTCCCAAACTGATTTTTGGAGGAAATTTTAGTCACAATACAGGAATCAGTGATAGGAGGGGAAGAGAAAGCGGCAGCATTTTATATCTAGATATCGTTGGAAATGAGTCGCTGCCTTCATATCAGAAATTGGGTTTCGACTTTCTTTTTAAATACAAGGGATTTTCTGTGTTGGGCGAATATATCAATGCCCGGGCTACTGTTCCTGGCAATATTTCTCAACGGGTTCGAGGCGATGGTAGCACCACACCTTCATTTTTGGTAAATGGCATTCAAGATGTGCAATCATACGTTCAGGGCAGAATGATCCTTGGCTCCGGGTTTAATGTTCAGGCTGGTTATTTATTTTTAAACGGCATTTCAGTTGATGCCCGCTTTTCAAAATTCAACCCTGCAACATATTCATTTTTGAAAAACCCTACTTTTTACAACAGATCAACTTTTTACACCTTGTGTGTGAGCAAGTATCTAAGTAGAAACTATGGTGCCAAAATTCAAGCATCTGTTTCCTACAATATTGCAGAAGCGGGTACAAATACTGTTGTTGGAATACCCTTGATAGGCAACGAATTTACAGGATTGCTCATGATAACCCTTGCTTTGTGATTGATGATGAGCAAGTTAAATCAGCTGTTGGGTTCTAAATTGGCGCTTTATCCAAAAAGACGATTACTCGTTACTTGCTACTTTTTATTTATTGCTTTTCACTTTTCACTGAGTTCTTCCTTTGCTCAGTTCAACCCTCAATCTAAATCTATCACCGAGAAATTTTTTCCTGAGCTTGAGTTTGACATATCAACCCCGGCATTTTTGAAAAAATCCGGATTCACCAATTACCAAGAAATGATGGAATGGCTGAATAAGTCCATCAAGACGCATGAAGATAAGGTCAGCCTTTCTTTTATCGGTGAAAGTCAAAATGGCAAGCAAGTGCCGATGCTTATATTTTCCTCGAAAAACGAGAAAGCTAAAACACGTGTTTGGTTGCAGGGTGGCCTTCATGGCGACGAGCCTGCGGGTACAGAAGCTATGCTTTACTTGACCGACAGGTTGCTGAATGATCCTGGTTTTGCCACATTTTTAGAAAATCTGGAAATAGCCATAGTACCGATGGCCAATATTGATGGCTATGAAAAACAACAACGTGTGGCTGCTGATGGAATGGACCTAAACCGGGATCAAACCCGCCTCAAGGCGAAAGAAAGCATCTTATTAAAGGCCGCATTTTCAGCATTTCAACCTTCGGTAGCGCTCGATTTTCATGAGTACAGGCCTTTTAGAAAAGATTTTACCAAAATCGGTCGGGCAGGAGTCACTAGTCGCTACGATGCCATGTTTTTGTATTCCGGCAACCTGAACGTACCCAAAGTTTTACGAGATTTTACCCAGCATACATTTGTTGAACATGCCCGGCAAGTGCTCAACGAAAATCAGCTGACAAACCACGACTATATCACGACCCAAAAGTATGGAAGCCAAGTGCATTTCAACTTGGGCTCTGTTCATTCGAGATCGAGTGCCACCAATTTTGCCTTGGCCAATTGCGTGTCTACTTTGTTGGAAATCAGAGGAGTAGGTATTGGAAGATATTCCTTTAAGCGACGTGTGAAAGCATCTTTTCTTATTGCTGTGGCATATCTTGAAACCACTGTGAAGGAGAAATCAGCGTTGGAAAATGTGCTGGCTCAAGCTTTAAGATCTCAACATCCGGTTGTGGTAACTTCTGATAAATTGACCCGAAAAGATAGCATTCATGTCATTGATTTAGCGTCTGAAAAGGAAATGAAACTGGGCGTCACCATTCACGATGCTTTGATGTCAAGGCCGGTTTTGCAGCGGGAACGACCATCGGCCTACCTTATCTCATCTACGGAGAAACAGGCTGCTTATAAGTTGAAGGTAATGGGTATTGAGGTTGATAGCCTGGCAACGGAAAAATTAGTTGAAGTAGAAGCCTACGAGTTGAACAATCCGATTGCTGCAGACGAAGATGTGATATTGAACTTAGATCCGGAAGAAGATGCAGAAGCGTCAGTTCCTTCGGCCAATACCAGAATAAAAAAGCAACTGTTTCAAGCTGGCACCTTTGTGATTTGGCTTAACCAGCCAGGAGCAAATCTTGCCTGCGAAATTCTGGAGCCTGAAAATGCCAATGGATTTGTGAAGATGAAAGTCATTAAATCTAAGCAAAACCAGGAACTCCCAATTTATCGGTATATGAAATCAGAAAAATTTACGCCTTAGTTGTATGAGAAAGTTATTGCCAATAATTGGGAAAATCTGTTTCAGAAGGTGCAGGAACACTATGCTGTTTCTGTTCCTTGTTTCAGGATACGCCATGGCTCAGGAAGGACAGGCGCAAGCCAAACCCACAGGGCTGGGAAACGGGTTGAACTTTTCGTTGAATGAGGGCGAATATCAGTTTAAAATTAGTGGTCTTTTGCAGCCAACCTGGGCTTACGGTAGGCTGGATAACCAAAAAGCTGAAAACACATTTCGCTCCAAACGATCATTTCTTAGTTTTTCAGGACGTGCATTAAAAGAAAAGGTTTCATTTTTTGTGCAAACTAATTTTAGCGCTGCTGCTCCATTGTTGGATGCTTATGTGGCCTATCATTTCAATTCAACCTGGAACCTATCTGCCGGCCAAAGAAGAACCTTTACCAATAACAGGGAAATGACCTTTGACGAGGATAAAATTCAATTTAGCGAAAGAGGCGTTTTGAGTACTTCATTTTCAGAAACAGGCAGGGAGTTTGGTCTTTTTCTGGAAGGAAAAATCGGGAAATCAATGGTGTTCCATCCGCAATTGGCCATCACTTCAGGCGATGGTGCAAATTCGTTTGGCACCAATTCAATGGACGTTGATCTGGGTGGATTTAAATATGGTGGCCGACTTGATGTTTATCTTTTGGGCGAATTTTCGGAAGGAAATCGTGGATTTGCTGCTGATTTAAAGCATGAGGACAGCCCGAAAATATTACTGGGAGCAGCTGGCAGTTTGAACAAAGGAGCAAGTTCGGCAAAAGGTGAAGGCCATGGCGATTTCCGTTTTTATGGCAACAACAAGCTGGTCAAATTGCCGGATTACAGAAGATTTTCTGCTGATATTCTCATAAAGTATAAGGGGTTTTCAGTGCTGGGAGAATTTACCAATGCGTCTGCTTCAAATCTTAATGGCATATATTTAGACACCACTGCTCAGATTTCTCAACTATTAAAACCGGCTCAAATTAGCCATTTTCTTGTGCTGGGTAATGCATGGAATGTACAAGCAGGTTATGTAACCAAATCTGGGTTTGCACTCGATTTACGCTACGAAAAGTTGACACCTGAATTTTTGGATCAAACCGCTTCCAGTCTTCAGCAAGCCAATGTTGCCACAGTAGGAGTGAGTAAATATTTTCCTGACAACAGGCTTAAAA
>JBBRCC010000185.1:0-3449 GCA_038205175.1 Cytophagales bacterium
CGGGTGCATTTCAAATTGTCGCTCTATCTGTTCAGTCCCGTAGGGACTACATCTTTGTAGCTCCGCCAGTTAGCATTTTTAAGCCGTTCCATAGGAAGGGTATTTGTTTGGCAAACATACCGTTCCTACGGAACGGGCAACATCTCATTTGGGGTTATCTACAAAGATGTAGTCCCTACGGGACTTTTTACACCATCGCAAATAACACCTCAAACGACAATTTGAAATGCACCCTTTTTCTAATGCCTTATATGAGTGATTCTACTATGAAAAGAACATATTGTTTTACAATAGAATATGATATATCTGGAAACAAAAAATTCAAGCGTATATCAATAAACAGTGATTTTAAAACCATCAAATCTATACAGGTTAAATAGAGACTGTTCAAAATTCTGTGTCAGGTAAAAAAAGTACGAACTTTTCACCCGGGATCGAATGGCGATCCAAATCAAGTAGTATTACCTGCTGGCCCACAGGTTGCAACGCTAAACCCAAAACCAATGCGCTCGCGCGCGTCCTATCCGCGTTGGCTATGCCGACAAAAGCGAAGTGAGTATATACTTGATGATCTACCAAACCTAGGGAGCCCCAAAGCAAATTATTAAGGCTTTGCCGGAACAGGGTGATACAATACAGGCAGTGATTGCTTACCTTGAAAATCACAAACATCAAATGGACTATCGATACTATCGACAGCAAGGTTGGATGATTGGTAGCGGCGCAATTGAATCTGCTCACCGAACACTTTTGCAGGTGAGAATGAAAAGAAGCAGGCAGCGCTGAGCTGACCACGGGTGCGATAAAATGATAAAACTAAGAGTGGCTTACAAAAATGGCAGAAGCGACCTCATTCGAAACCTGTTGAAAAACGCCGCGTGATGCGACATTTTGAATTACACCCGAACTTGGGATACGGTTGGAAAAGATTCATTAGGTCCAGCGTTTCATGTACTGTTTCAACCTGGCGATATTTTGTATGGTTCAAGAAGAACCTATTTAAAGAAAGTTGCTTTTGCAGAATTTGAAGGGGTTTGTGCTAATACGACTTATGTTATTCAGGCTAATGAAAAAATGCTGTTGCAAGCGTTATTGAAACACATCATGCTGTCTCAAAGGTTTACACAATATTCTATTGGCGTTTCAAAGGGTTCTACTAATCCGTATATCAATTGGAAGGATTTAGATAACTTTTCTTTTCAAATTCCAGATTTAGAAACTCAAAAAGAAATGGTGAAAGTATTGGATGGAATTTTAGAAATCAGAGAGCAGCTCAAGCAACAAAAAACCACTTTGAAGCATTTGAAGCAGCAGTTATTAAATGAGATATTAGGGTAACCCTTAACATATCGCAGCATGAAAAAGGAAAACGAAATAAAGATTTTTGAATCTCAAAAAGTTAGAACTATTTGGGATGCGCAGCAAGAGAAGTGGTATTTGTCTGTTATTGATGTAATTGAGATTCTAACAGGTACTGACAGGCCGAGAAAGTATTGGAGCGACCTGAAAACCAAACTAAAAAAGGAAGGAAGCCAGTTGTCCGAAAAAATCGGACAACTGAAATTATTGTCCTCAGATGGAAAATCCTATAAAACCGATGTTGCCGATATCGAACAACTTTTCCGGTTGATACAATCTATTCCATCGCCTAAAGCAGAGCCTTTTAAACTGTGGCTGGCACAAGTGGCTGCTGAAAGATTGGATGAGATGCAAGACCCCGAACTGAGTATTGACAGGGCTTTGGAGCAATATATGAAATTAGGTTATTCAGAAAACTGGATAAACCAACGGCTTAAAAGTATCGAAATACGAAAAGAGCTGACAGATGAATGGAGAAAGCGTGGGCTGAAAGAAGGCGTTCAGTTTGCAACCCTTACAGATATCATAACCAAAGCATGGAGTGATAAAACCACCAAAGAATACAAAGTGTTGAAGGGCTTAAAAAAAGAAAACCTTCGGGATAATATGACCAATACCGAATTAATTTTAAATATGCTGGCAGAAGCTTCTACCAAAGACATTTCAGAAGCTGTGCAGCCCAAAGATTTTGAAGAAAGTAAGAAAGTAGCCAAGCAGGGCGGCAATGTAGCAAAAGTGGCAAGGAAGGAATTGGAAGCAAAAACCGGCAAAAATGTGGTAAGTTCATTAAACGCAAAATCAGTTTTGGGTTTGCCTGATAAAAACAAAAAGAAGCAGTGATGGCCTTCAACGAACAAAACACCGTAGAGCATTTCATCATTCATCAACTCACCGGGGTGAACCTGAATGCCGTGCAAGGCAATCCCGCCAGGTCGGGACAAGTTATGGCCAAAGAAGATGCCGTAGATTACGACACGGTAAAATGGAAATACATTCAAGCCGATTTATTGCAACGGGATATTAGCGAAGTGTTTGTAGAAAAGGAATTGAAAGCAGCCCTTTGTCGCCTCAATCCTGATATTGCCGCGCAGCCTGAAAAAGCGGAAGAGGTAATTCATAAACTCAGAGCCATTCTCATTACCGTAAATAATGTAGGTTTGGTAAGAGCCAATGAAGAATTTGCCAAATGGCTTCGCAACGAAGTAACTCTGCCTATCGGTAAAAACAACGAGCATGTTGCCATTCGCCTCATTGATTTTGAAGTGTTAAAGCACAATAGTTTCGTGCTGTCCAATCAATATAAAATCAGGGCCAGAGAAACCAAAATCCCGGACATCGTGCTATTTGTCAACGGAATTCCGTTGGTAGTAGGCGAAGCCAAAACGCCTGTGCGGCCTGCGGTAACCTGGTTTGATGCAGCACACGATATTAATGTAGTGTATGAAAATGCAGTGCCGCAATTGTTTGTGCCCAATGTATTTTCATTTGCTACCGAAGGCAAAGAAATATTTATAGGTGGCGTAAGAACGCCGTTAGAATTTTGGGCTCCGTGGAGAATTGAAGATAATAAAGACGAATTAAGTCATTTCATCGGTTTGCACGATGTGGCCAAACAACTAACACATCTGTTAAAACCGTCCACTTTGTTGGATATTTTGCAGTATTACACCATATATGCTACCAACAGCAAGAAAAAAAAGATAAAAGTAGTTTGTCGCTACCAGCAATACGAAGGAGCCAATGCCATTGTGCAACGAGTAAAAGACGGCGAAATAAAGAAAGGATTGATTTGGCATTTTCAAGGTTCGGGAAAATCGCTGTTGATGTTGTTTGCTGCTCAAAAACTGCGGAAGCAACAAGACCTGCACAATCCAACGGTCATGATTGTAGTGGATAGAGTGGATTTGGACACGCAAATCACCGCCACTTTTAACACGGCCGAAGTGCCCAACATGATTACCGCCGATAGCATCAAAGAACTGCACCAGTTATTGGAGCAAGACACCCGTAAAATCATCATTACGATGGTGCATAAGTTCAATGAGGCGTATCCCGATATGATCAAACGGGGCAACATCATCGTGATGGTG
>JBBRCC010000186.1:0-3338 GCA_038205175.1 Cytophagales bacterium
CAAAGAATTGTTAATCTGATTAGTATAACAAGCCGTATTCCGAGTATCGTACCAGCCGCAAAAGTCTAGGGTAACGGGTATGGGGTCAGAGGTGTTGTCGCCTATTGTGGCATTGGTTACGTTGGGTGTAATGCTTGCTGTGCCCTGGCAGCCTTTCGAGTCTGTAACCGTTATCAGGTATGTGGCAGTGTTGCTTATGGCATGTGTACTGCTGTTGGTGCCTACCGCAGTGCCGTTTCGTTTCCATTGGTAACTGTAGCCCGGTGTTCCACCCGCCGGTGTGGCCGTGAGGGTTGGCTGGGTCGTGGAGGTTACACAGTAGTTGGCATCGGAGGTGGAGAGGGTAACCGTTGGGTTTTCGTTTACAGTTACTGTGTAGGTATAGGCCTCAAAGTCTGTTGTTTGCCCAGGCCATTGCAGATACAATGTATAAGTTGTAGTGCTTGTCGGAGAAACGTTTGGCTCTATTTCAGTATTTGTTACCAATGTAGTGCCCACCATCCATTTGAAAGTAACTCCTTCTCCGGGCGGGATGTAGTAATCTGTACCCGGAATTAGCTGAACAGAACCACCAGAACAGATTTGAGTGGAGTTGGTGCCAAAAGGTAGACCGTAAACAGCAACATCATCAAGGTAATAGTAAGCGTATTGCAGAGCTCCAATTACAAGGTCATTTCTATCACCTATGTCCAAGTTAAAGTGCCCAAACGCAATATATTTTTGAGCATTACCCGAAATGGGTGCATTTTCAGGTATATAAAAACGCTTTGCAACATATGGCGATCCAACATTCCCATTTAAGAAGCCTGGCACAGGTAATGTTAAATGGTGATTTTCAATATTAGTGTGAGAACCTTGTCGTGGGGGTTGTGAAAAAATATGCATGGCCATGTTGGACATCGAATATCTGCAACTTTTTTCCAAAGTTATCTTATATCTTAGAAAATATGGCCTGTCATTCTGAAGCGCATTAATTTCCTGTACTAAGTACTCCGAGTAGCCGGAATTAAACTGATTTTGCTCCCATCCAAAAAAACCTCCGGTTTGATGAAAATTATGTCTACCCCCTATGCCGTTTCCTGGATTCATAGGATTAAGAATTGTTTGGAAAGGTGGGGGTAAATTTATTGGTGCGAGTGTAGTATAATAATCACTAGGGTCTCTTTGCGCTTCTATTGGACCCCAAATAGAAGGGGTGTTCCAGTAACCTAAACCAGGTCCGAGTGGTGAAGTATAATGATTATTTACATTACTCAAATGTATCAAATGATCATCATATTCGGCCGGAGGAATGTTGGGATTAATTTCACTAAAATCTCCATTGCAAACATGGTTGTTGTTTGGCCCCAATGCAGTGCATCCTGGTCTCCCATTGTAGGTTTTTGGATTGTGGTCAAGTTTATGAACAAATAAAGTATCTCCTAAAGGATTTACTTCAATATTCGAAAATGCCCAAAGTGGACCAAATACTTGCTGATTTGAAATAATCTTTGCCGAACTGATGAATGTACCATGAACATCTGCACCATTCTCGATTATCAAATCAGAGCCTGAAAGAAAATATATATTCTGTGTTCGGACATTTCCCGTTACCAACCTACAAGTTGAATCAATTGTCAAATCTATCGGCAAACCATCAGAGTCTAACCCAACAAAGTAAAATGCCGTGGTGTCTGACTCAGGATTCAAAACAATGGTGTCTTTCATTAAACCATCTGTAATCCAAAAAATGCCTCCGTTTGAATTGATAGAAATATTTGACCCTCCCCCTAATCCAGAGATTCTGTCAGTTCTATTTTCTTCACGTTTGAGCCAATTTATAAACTGAGTTAAATTATGTAATGCCAACTCTCGATTAAAATTATAAATTCCAGAATCGACCGGAGTTACATTAACCGTTGCCTTTCTCGTGCCTAAAGAGCCGTTCACTTTGACTTTCCCGCTGGTGTCGATGCTGTCTCCAGTTAGTAACCCAAATTGATTAATTTGAGTAATATCGTAGTCAGTGATAAGATGTTTAAATCCTGATATTGTGATTTCTGGGTCAATATTATTAGACTTAAATTTAATGCTACTATCTGTTGCAATTAGTCTGCAATTTGACGAACTAAATTCATCTGCACTAATAGAGATATTACCGGACACTAAAAAATTTCCAACTAGGTCTGCAGAATGTATAGTAGTATCGAATAACAAATCCCCATCAATCACCCAGTAAATATTTCTGGGTATTACATTTTTGCCTAGAATTGAAATTAAATCACCGGAACCAATTACTGAAAAGCTCCCCATAATCCTAACAAAAATTGTTTCGGTTGAGTCACTTAAATCACCAAAAATGTAATTTGGATTATCGCCATCGGTGTTGATAGTAACTGAGCCGTTCACTAAATTGTACTGCGCCAGTTTTATTTTTGGAAATTCTTCTGCTGAAACCTGATTAATTCCAGGTTCGTCCGCCCATGTTCTTATGCTTGACATACAATCTCTCGCATCTTCAAGAGCTTCAAGAATCGAAAAAACAGAATCTTTTAAATGACCACCCCTTTTACAATTGACCAAAAAGTTTGTTGAGCCAACTGATGACAGGCTACCTGCTGAACCCCATTGGATCGTAGCTGGTTTATTTATTTGTAAACTACCTGCAGCTAATATAGTAAATGTACTTGCTTTTTGAAGCTCAGGATAGTATTGTGCGTGAACATTGTTACTAAGAATCTGAAACAATAGCACAAAAATGATGACGAGAAAAAAATTGATTTTCATGTGAGAATTAGTTGATTTTTTTTAAAAAAACGTTTTAGTGTTGATTGGGTCAAAAACCCGATTCATCCTGTGTCGGGCAGAATGTTTTTAGTAAACTACCAAGACCGTTTTTTTCAACTGCTGTCCTCACCTGGATTGTGATGCCCAAAAAGCCGTACCCACATTGTCACCTCCCTGTGATAAACAGTTAATCCATAGAGGGGGGGGGGGGGAACATAAAATTTTAATGATGTAATCTTTGGCTTTTGGTTTGGGAAATGTTGGAAAGGAAAACCTAACTTCCAAATTAATTTTTTGTTAAGTTTATATAAACTGCGTTTTTGTAGTATTTAAAGCGGTTTTGGCCAGATAATATTTTTTCATAGAACCAAAAGCTTTCCATTTTGTAACTTTGCTACATCCATTTCGGCTCAATATTTTTTATGAAAAGCAAATACATCAACCCTTTCACCGACTTTGGTTTTAAGCGACTCTTTGGCGAAGAGGTGAACAAAGATTTGCTCATCGACTTTCTGAACGGTTTGCTGCCCGAGCACCACAAAATAAAGGAGTTAAGCTACAGCCGCAGTTGG
>JBBRCC010000187.1:0-3291 GCA_038205175.1 Cytophagales bacterium
GGCGGAAGCTATGCGCCTGATTCATTAAGCATAATACACAAAGCTATGGCAAGGCGAAGCATAATAGGGTATTTTAATCAAGTAAATGTAAACAAGATGTTTGGGTTGGGCAAGAAATATTTTGTCGGAATCACGGATTAGCCGGATTTAAGGCTTGCACGGATAGAGGTTAGTAGGCTGATTGTTTATTCTTTAAATAAACGGCCTGAATAAGGCCTTCCGTCTAACCAGCAGCGATACAAATAAAGCCCCGGCTTTAGATGTGCGATGGAGATAGGCTGGCTGTCTTTCAAAAAGCGACGGTAAGCTTCTTGCCCGTTGGGCAGGTAAAATGCCACCTCGCCCTGGCTATATTGCTTGCGAAACCGAAAAAAATCTTTGACCGGATTGGGATAAATACCCCCTTGCTTTTCGGTAAGGTGAGGATGATGAACGCCAGTAGGATCGAAGGGACGACCTATGCCGGTGAACTTGGCCATGTAGAAGATTTCCCCAGAGGGACCCGCTCCAGATTTCACGATACTGCCAATTAAAATTCCGGTTTCATCTTCGTTATAAACGATGTCGTTAAAGGCACGATTACCAATTAAACTTGATTGACTTAAAGAAATTCTCCAGAAATAATTAGAATCCAAATCTAGTCTGCCAACAAAAGTATTAACTCCATTGCCCACTTGATAAATGATTGAGCTATCTGCATTTACAAATGGCTTTGTTGCATAGCCTGGCGATTCGCCTCCCCAGCGGCGCTGATTACCCGGGCGGGAATGGACACCAAAATAGCTTCTGGACTGGTTGTTGAACCTAAAGTTGCCATTCGCTACATAATGGGTTCTACCTATTTGGCCTGCTATTCCTGTGGTAAACACAATATTGTTTTGGTTTTGGTAGAGCATTTGGTTATCAATCATCACCCCATCTGTGGTTATTTCAATATTCACAATCCTGCTGCCCTGGTAGCCACCAAGCATGTAGGTACCATAAGGTGTTGGCTCTATGCTGTTGGCCACACAAACAGGATGGTTGAGGTTGTAAGTGCGGCTCCAAACCACCGTGCCAGTATTGGGTTCAATTTTGGCTGCCCACATGTCGTAAGTGAAGCCAGGAGTGCTACTTGGGTACTGGCGACCAGCTAAATATATGAAGCCGTTGTGGTAAATGGCTGAATATGGAATTTGTTCCAGGTTTGTATAAGGCAAAAAATTAGTGTCCTTCACTGTTCCTGTAGAAGAAACATGTAAAATTACATTGCGGGGATTGCTGTCTAAATAATAATTGGCAATAAACAAAAAAGTGGAATCATCCTTTTTGATCACTTTCCGCATGTTGCCATTGAAGCCTAAATATTTAACCCAAAGCGTATCGCCTAAAGTATCTATTAATGCTGCGACCAATCCCCCTCTACTAGCCCCTCCAATACTTCTACTCCATTTCCTGCTTTCGCCTGCAATCATGTATGTATTATTCATAGCCTCGACACCCGAATAAAACAAATCTCTCGATGAAAGCCTCAATTCCTTTTCCCAAACAATTTGCTGACCTGCCAATGGGAGGCAGGCCAACAATATCGCTGTAATACAAATTAAACGGCACATGGCTTTTTCTTAGTTTTAATGAATGGCCAGCTTTTTTGTGCCTACAGGTACACCGTTTTCGGTTAACCGGTAAAGGTAAATTCCTTTGCTTAGGCCTCCAAGTTCAACTTCAACCTTGGCATTGCCTTTTGCTTTGGTTTCTATGTTGCGCAATAGTTTTTTGCCGCTCACATCCCAAAGTTGAAGGTGGTAAACTGCTTCGGCATTGGGCAAATACATTTCTACCTTACTCCTATCCCCAGCAGGATTTGGCTCGGCTTGCCCTAGGCTTGCCTTATTGGAGCTGGGTGTTGTTGGATTACCAATACCGCTTCCTGCCCGAGGCCGGGTAACTGGAAATACGTAATCCGTGAAATTATTGCACACTTCTACGTCTTCGCCTGGTATGGGATTGGTAGGAGGGAATAAAGCAGTAAAAGCCCTTTGTCCATTTTCCAGAACAAACACATCTAAAAAATTATCCAAAAGATACTCATTCTCATACTTCCAATAATGAAACTCCAAGCCCGAATTATTTTCTAAGCTTACCCAACCCACTGGGTTTACCCAATTGGCAAAAGGAACTGTGCGATCCACGACTGGCCAGGCATTGGCGTTGGGGTTTCCAGAAATAACTCCATCATCTGCACCGCCAATTCTATTCAACAAAGTCCCATCATCCACCACCAGACCAAAGCGTTGCTCGTTTTGTGATATAGCTCCTGGTTCAAAACGGTTGCATTTCAGCGTCAGGTTTAGCGGGTTTGTGGCATCGCCGGTGTTGCAGCGTATGGCAGTGTGGTTGGCAATGAAGGTGTTGGCGGTGAGGGATGCAACATGGCCTTGAAGTTCTACTCCAACAGCAAGACCTTGAAAAACACACTGTTGCACCACTACTTCTCCTGCTGCTACCATGCCTTTACCTTGCTGCCTAAACCCAGAAAAAGTGCAATTGATAAAAGTGGCACACACGCCAGAACCCACCAAAACACCAACCCAGGCTGTGCTGTTTGCTTGATTAGAAGTGGACTTTTCATGCACAGCTGGCATGAGCCAATGGCAGTTTTCAAATACATAATGGCGGGAAGCATGTAATGTCATAGCAGTAGTAAATGTTTGGCGGGCAATATGGGTTTGAGCCTCGCAAGGCAGCGCCAGCACTGCAAATACCCAAACCCAGTTTCGAAACATGCCTATAAAAATAATGGGTATAGTTGAGATGGCAAAATGTGGATTGTTTTTTTTGCGGAATGGGCGGTAATTAACGAAATAAGCAATGAGCGTTTCCCATTGCTTTGTAGTTGTCTTATCTGTGAGTAGTATAAATTTGCTTTCTCGTTTTTGAAAATCCTGCTGCAAGGCGGGATTTTACTATTTTGACATTTTGGGAGCTTAAAATTTTTCAAGCTTTTTTTTCATGTGCTTGACAGGAGTTGAGGTACTGGCTTTAAAATTATGATGGGCTCAAACAGAACCCTCTTTTCGTCGGGATAAACACAAAAAAGAAACAAATGGCGGGGAATTTGAACTTTGTGCTCTTTGTGCCTTAGTGAGCCACTATATCCAACGAAGACAGAATAATTCTTTTCGTTGCGTCTTTGCACCGTTGCGTGCAAAAATTTATACTTTTATCTTATCCCTGTTTTTTTACCACACAAGGCATATTAGATTGCTTGAGGATCAAACTTCTTTCCTTCAATTCCGCTGAATCACCAAT
>JBBRCC010000188.1:0-3206 GCA_038205175.1 Cytophagales bacterium
GTCTGGTTTATCAGGCATCATTGGCCTCACGCTAAAAGCCACATGAAGGTGTTTATAGCTTATCTAATAGCTGAGTGTAAATCAATAAACAGGTCCAGTCATATTTTGGATTCTCCTGACTTATTATTCAACTGCCGGCAATTGAATTATTTACTCAACTTTTTGAACAGAGCGTCTACATCTGATTTTGAAGCATAGCCTTCGGTGATTTTCTGGAAACGACCGTTTTGCTCAATAACTAAGGCGGGAAAGCCTGTTACGCCCATTTTTGATGATCTATTAAAATCTGCTTCGGTGGCTTTTTTGTTTTCCGCTGAGGTGGCTATTTTTAGAAATGCTGCCTTGTCAACACCCAGCGTTGCAGCCATGTCAGCCATTTCATCCATGTTTTGCAGATCACTTCCACCGAGAAACATTTTCTTTTGAATCGTGGAAATGAACTCCAATGTTTTACCAGAGTTCAATTGCCTGAAGGCTACTACAGCCCGGCACGATGCCACCGATGAAGAATAGAATTTTCCCGATTCTAATTGCTTTTTGTAAGTATCTCCAAATTTTACTCCCGTGTATTGCTCCACCTTAGGAAAAGCAGAAAGTATGTATTTGGCCATACCCGGATCCATAATTCCCTCCCGGCTGCCGGTCACCATGCCTCCAACTATTACTTCCACATCAACATTGGAATTCCAATCTTTAGCTGCTTGTTGGATAACTGGTGAGAACCCATAGCACCAACCGCAAAGCGGATCGAAAACATAATAAACTTTGGTTTTTGAAGCCATTTTTGGCTCCAGGTCAGCTTGTTGAAAGGTGTTCATGTGAAGAAAGAAAAGTAGAATGAGGTGCAACATCATGTGTTTAACTTGCAAACATTGATTTGGTTTTAATCGCCCAAATATCTTTTCCAGAAACTGGCAACTAGTGTTCTTAAACCCGAAACCCTAAATCCTGGCTTTTTCATGCCTTTTATGATGTAGGCAATTCCCATTCGTTTGCGGCCAAACCGAATAAAGTAAGAACCGAGTTGAAGTAGCAATTTGCCAGTTATCTCATCTGCTTTTTCCTGACTTAGTTTGCCAACTTCTAGCAAATATTTAATGAGGGCAGATTGTTTTTTCCAAAGATAGTCGGTTACTGCAAGGCGCTTTTCGGGATCTTTAAAAAACTTGCGAACCTTGCTGTTTTGTTGGAAGCGATAGGCAAAGGCAAACTCGTTCAAGTGGTAGAATTCCCAGCCATGTCTGATGGCGTCGAGCCAGAACATGTAGTCTTCTCTTGTGGCATAGGGGGCATTTTCATCATAACCGCCCACTTGTTCCCACACTGTTTTTCGAAATATGGCGCAGTTATCAATATAGTTTTCGAAGGCTATTTCTTCATATTGAAGTGGATGATTTACCCAAGTTCCTTCCTTTTCGCCAAAAATATGGGCATCGGCATATACCACGCCCACTTCAGGCTTGGTATCTAATATTTCCTTTCCTTTTATCAAGTAATTGGGATATACCTTATTGTCGGCATCCAAAGTGAAAATGTATTTTCCCTTGGCAGCAGCAATGCCTGTATTTCTTGCCTTTGACACACCGGCATTTTCTTGGTCGATAACTTGAATTCCTTCTGACTTGAGTTGGTTTAAAATCCGAAGGGTGTCTACGGAGGTAGATCCATCATTCACCACTATGATTTCATAAATGGGTTCCATACAATCTTTTACACTGCCAATAGCATCTGCCAGGTAATGGCCGTGATTGTAGCACGGAATAACAACACTTATGATAGGTGTGGGTGAAAAACTCAATGTTTCGCTTTACTCTTTAAAAACCTGAATCCATCCTTTGATGGTTTGCTTTTCGTCTTCTCTGCGCAATTTTACAAATCTTGCTTGTATAATGTAATAATACGTTCCGGCATCGGCCTTAAATGCGACTTGTTCCTGCACAGACCCCCAAAGAATTTCCGGGTTGTTGGTTTGGTAAACCCGCTTACCCCAGCGGTTATAGATCTGACAGTCAAAAGATTGGAGAAACGACTTTGTGATACATAATGGCCTGAAAATTTCATTAAGCATATCGCCATTTGGGGTAATCACATTTGGCAGGTTTATTTCCGTGCAATTGTCGTTGCAAACTTCAATCGTTGTGCTAGGATTTCCAGACAAATCAAAGGCGGTGATCTGATAACACCCGGCCAGAGAATTGTTGTTTTTGTGCACATAGAAAGTATCAAAAGTTTCAGCTAAAGACTCGTAGGCATCGCCCAGGTATTTTGCATATCGAATTTCGAAACGCAGGGGTTCACGTCTGCATGTATCGTCAGAATATCTTTTCCAGGTCAGGGTGTTATATATTTCGCTCAACCCATTCAAAGAATCACATTGGCCACAAACCAGGTTTTCAATTTCAATCGGTCCAGGTTTGCAGGGTGGAATGGTGTCAAGTAAGGTGCCACAGGCAACCTGGCTTTGGTTCAACAATGGGCTGCGCACTTTGGGCATATTGTATGAGCCTTTCGTTACTACCTTGTAGCAATAGATCGTAGAATCGTTCAATTCAACACCTTCAATCCGCCCGTTGTCTTCGTAGGTTGGAGTGTTGCTCATGGCAAGTACTGAATCCAAAAGCACAAATTCACTACCTATTTCTTTAAAAATGTAATGGTAGAAACCAAGGTTGCTCCATGGCACAGGTGCTGCCCAACTTAACAGAATGGATCTTGGTTGTGGCGTTGCTGTGAGCCTCACAGCCGTAGCAGGTAAGCTAGAATCAGGTAAAGTGGCTTGGCCGCCTTCTTTGCTGATACTCACTTGGTAGGTGTAAATTTCATTCTCGGTGTTCAGGTTGGATTCTGTGAAAGTGGTATCGTTTAGTGTTGTGGTTTCATGTACCAAAATAGGTTGCACATTGCCTGTGCTTGTTCTGTACAGTCTGTACCCAAATGGTGGTCTGTGCAGCAGCGTGTCAATTTGTGGTGGACGTGTCCATTCTACATCAACCACACCCAACGTGGTGGAAGATGTGCGAATGTCCACCTTTGTCATCAATGGAATGTCGCTATTGGTTATCACCATAGCAGTGTCTGAAAACAAACTCAATCCGTTGCCAGGAGATGGAAATGAGGCCACAAGCCGGTAAGTTATGTTTACGCCTCTTGGTATCCGCCTGCCTGCAAAATTGTCAACGGCAGTCAATTGCGAAATGGGTACTTCA
>JBBRCC010000189.1:0-3180 GCA_038205175.1 Cytophagales bacterium
TTTTTGTTTGACCCTTCTTACTGGAAATAAACCGAATTTTACTGGTTCAAGCCTTCTTAGGTTTTATCCTAACCCGACAAAAGGAGAAATAAATCTTCAACACGTTTATGACAAATTAACGCTTTTTGATCTGCACGGGAAAGAAGTAAAAACCTGGAAAAATGCCAATAGAATACTTTCTCTTCATGATTTTCCCAACGGTGTTTATTACATAAGATTTTTATTGGGCAAACAATTGAGCTATGAAAAGCTCATGATTGAAAAGTGAATTTAATGTTTCTAACTCAACAGCAAAGAACACAATATCAAACTTAAAAAGCATTTTTGATGTACAACAAAAACTAGTTTAATCTTATTAATCCATAATTTTTTTAACCTTCATAATAACGTCATCTCAAACCTCGTTCTTCACAAAATTTTAAATTATGCGATTGATAAATCACGTTGTTTTACTTTTCTTATCAGGCATTTCTAATGTTTTTGCACAAACGGATTCCACCAAGACAACAAAACAACACGAACTAGGCCTGCACATTGGCCCAGTAGCTTCTGCCTTGTTGGGCGGAACAACAAATCAACAACCTTTTGGTGCAACCTGGAAACGGGTCAGCGGGAAATCGGCGGTCAGAATCAGCTATAGATTTGACTACAAACCTGTTTCTCTTGATGTAGCCCAACGATTAGAAATGGACGACAATTTATTGGTGCGAATGATTGAGCGCAGAAAGAATAGCCATGTTTTGAGCTTGGGTCGGGAATTTCGGTACTCACTCAGGCACGGTATGAAACTATTGTTTGGCTTGGATGCGCAAGCAAGGTGGGTAAGTCATCAATTTAAGGTGAACCAAATCATAAGCACCATCGATACCGTGTTGAATAAAGGAACTGCAAATGAGTTTTACATCACCGAAAACCCAAGAAATTCAACACTTTTCAAAAGCACAATCACCGGCCTCCAATATGGCCTGGCAATTTCAACAGGCATTCTTGTTCCCATTCGGTCTCATTGGTGGCTGAGCGGTCAGTTTCGGATTGATACTTTTTATGGCAACCTAAAAGAGCAAAGTCATGACCTGGTAACCCAGCAAAAATCCAACAAGACAAACACAAATCTTGAACTTAACATCAATTCGCTGTTGTCAGAATTGGCTGTTTTCTACCGGTTTTAAGGCCTTTCTTTGCGGCCATGTTTTTGAAAGAACGAAAAACCATCATCTGGGCCTCGGTTGGGTGCGGCAATGTGTGTGAAGTAAAAAGCCTTCCGGCGATGTATAAACTCGAAGGTTCGCAGGTGGCCGGAGTTTTTTCCAGAAACCAATCGAAAGCCGCTGATTTTGTAAAACGACACAGCCTTTCCAAAGTATATTCTACTGTAGATGAGCTGCTGGCAGATGAAGATGTTGATATTGTTTACATAGCCACACCTCCTGGTAGCCATCTGGAATATGCACTTGCAGCCCTTGATGCCGGAAAACATGTGTATGTAGAAAAGCCCATGGCACTGAATTACTCTGAATGCCTGAAAATGACAAGGGCAGCTGAAGCCAAGGGTTTAAAAATTTTTGTGGCACACTACCGCCGGGCTTTGCCTTATTTTCAGTTGGTAAAAAACATGATTGAGCAAGGTAGAATTGGCAAAGTGCTGCATGTGGACATGAAACTTTTTCATTCGCCACAAGCTACCGACACCAAACCCGATCTTCACTGGCGCTTGAAGCCCGAAGTTTCTGGTGGAGGTTATTTTTTCGACCATGCGCCTCATGGCATCGACATTATTCAATATTTACTGCAAGAAGTAGTGGTTGATGCCCATGGCAAATCAAGCAACCAAGGTGGGCTTTATGCCGCAGAAGACACAGTTGTGGGCACACTTCAAACAGAAGGCGGAACCCAAATTCAGGCGAGTTGGTGCTATGTTGTACCCGCCGAAATCAGAACAGACGAATTGGTTTTTACAGGAAAGGAGGGACAAATCCGCTGCTCAGTTTTCGATTTTATACCCATAGAACTTTTGCAAGGCGGAACTGCAGAAAAATATCAAGTGCAAAACCCGCCCCAAATTCAAGCACCATTTATTCAGACAATTTTGAACGAATTGCGTGGTGAAGGCAACTGCCTTTGTAATGCTCAAGACGCCTTGCCTACGGCATGGGCTATGGATAAATTAGTGAACCGAATTTGATTTCGGCTATCAAAAACCTTCACATTAAAAGCAAGTGCAGCAAAACCACCGTACATTTGCCTCGCTCATGACCATTGTAGACAAATCAACCACACTTCCTTTGATGGAAGCCTTTTACACCCTTCAAGGTGAAGGCCATTTTTCAGGACAAGCTGCTTATTTTATTCGCCTGGGGGGCTGCGACGTGGGTTGTGTTTGGTGCGATGTAAAAGAAAGCTGGGATGCCGACATGCACCCAAAAGTATCCGTTGACGCCATTGTGCAAGAGGCCGCTAAGTTTCCAGCTCGTTTGGCTGTGGTGACAGGCGGCGAACCTTTAATGCACAACCTAACTGATTTGACCCTGGAACTTCAACAGGCTGGTTTCAAAACCAATATTGAAACATCGGGTGCATATCTGCTCAACGGCACATGGGATTGGGTCTGTCTTTCGCCTAAAAAATTCAAAGCTCCCGTTGAAAGTATTTATCCATTTTCGAATGAATTGAAAGTGGTGGTTTACAACAAAAGTGATTTTGTTTGGGCCGAAAAACATGCCGCCAAAGTAGGTGCAAACTGCAAATTATACTTGCAGCCAGAGTGGGACAAAAGGGATGAAGTGACCCCTTTGATTGTTGAATATGTGAAACAAAATCCGCAATGGCAGGTATCGTTGCAAACCCACAAGTACCTGGAGATCCCGTAATCTACAAGCAGGTAAAAGAGCTTATGTCTTTTTGATTTTTCTGGTTTGATATGCGATCTAAAACATGATCTCACTATTTGGCATCTATCAAAATCATGCGTTTTACCAGTTCTTCTCTAAGTGAAAAAGCAGTATCAGGACAAGCATCTAACTGTAAATTCATTTCAGGATTAATCTGCTAACCTGTAAACTTTTATGGAGCACAAGTTACTTCCTGCCTTCTATTTGGCGCTGTCAATCTTTCTGGTTTGATTTGGCTCAATTGCAATAGCTGCACCCAGAAAATTCTTCATATTTTGAATCCATTCAAATC
>JBBRCC010000190.1:0-3154 GCA_038205175.1 Cytophagales bacterium
TTGCCAAGATAGCCATTCATATGGGTGGTATTACAGGTGTTGGTGCAGTAGTAGGAATAGGAGGTGGTGCCGTTATAACTGCTCATGGATTAGACACTACAGTTGCTGGCTTAAGAATGCTATGGACAGGCAGACATGCTGATAGCTTAACATCTACTGTTCTTCAAGGAGCTGGAATGAGCCCCACTGCTGCAAATTTAACTGATGCGGGATTAGGTATCGTATTTACCTTGGGAGGAGGGCTAGCTACCGCAGCAACTAAACTTTCTAATCTTAGAGCTATTGATCCTTTAGCAGAGGGACTGTCTAATGTGCAATTACTAAGACAAATTGAAACGGGTTCTCGAGCTTTAAATGCTGCTGATTTTGCCGCATTAGGCGGGGAAGGCACATCTGTGCTTGCAAAAGCACAAATGATTGATAAAAGTGTTGATGTTGCAGGTAACGCTTATACGCTGACAACTTCATTTTTACAACAAACCGTTACTTCGGTAAGGCTTGTTCCTACAGGACCGACACCAGCAGGAGATGTTTTTTTAGGCGCACTTGGCGCAGTGGCACATGCTGCTACTATTCCAGAAGTCTTAATGACTGATCCTGAAACACCAAATGTAAGTTCAGCTCCTTCAAATTCAAGCGGTAGTTCACCAAGATCATCAGCTTCTATAAGTTTGACTAGGACAGTTCCAATATTTACAAGTAGCGATCCTTCAGAGAATGTATCTACAAATGTTCCAGGACCAATAATGAGTAGTAGTGTTAATTACTCACAGATGATTTGTAGATAGAAAAATCAAAAAACATTAGATTATAAAAACCATGGCAACAGTTTCAAAACCCCAAAAACCAACACCGTTTCTCGGTAAGATATCCGATAGCAATGGTCACAAAAATATAAACATGAATAAAGAATAATGGAAACATTAACAGAAATAGTAACCAAAATCTTTGTGGAAGTAATTCTAATCTCTGGCATAATCGGCTACTTCTTCAACAAACGGGAAGAACGCATGAAGAAAACTATTGAAGAAGAATTCAGTAAGCGGGATAAGTTCTTTGATGTTCGGTTTAATTACAAGCTAAGAGCATTGGAAGAATTGTTGAGTCCAATCAAGCTTCAATTAATACGTAGCAAAATTACCCTCAAAGGGTATGATGCCAATAATGAATACAGAGAGAAAATCCTGAAAGAATGTAACGAAACCATTCGTAGCTTGTTGCTGGGGAAAGGGCATCTTATCCCTGTTGAATTGATGCCCTTTGCAGAAAAATTCATCAGTCATTATGATGAATGGCTGCAAGCATACCGGGAAGCGAGGGAAATTAAAAATGATAATAAAGTGAAGCATGTCTTTACTTACAACTTTCCGAAGGATGCAGAAAAAGCATTTATAGAGAAATACGATAAATACCGAAAAGAATTGGAAATTGAAGGTTCTTTAACATAAATAAACGGAATTCATAAACATTAAAAAAATATCATGGCAACAACAATCAAAAATCAAAACCCCAACACCGTTCTTGGAAAAGTATCCGATAAAAACGGTTGCCCATTAGCCAACCTAAAAGTGGAAATCTACGATGTGGATATGCGGGATTGGCAGCCCTTGGCAGATACCTTCACGAATAGAGAAGGTAAATACCAACATTAATTTTAAATATTAATAGCTTAAAAAATTATTATTAAGCAAAAAAACAATCTGTAATGGATTTCAAACCAAATGAATTCTCTAGAGAGTTGGAGGAGTTTATCACCATGCTGCTGCCGGGGGCCCAGGATCAGCATGCATCCGGTCAGCCGCCGCTTGTTCCTTGAGTAAGTAACTGGTAGCCAGTCCAAAAACAAAACCTAAACAATAAAAAAACCATCATCATGAAGCCTATCATCGCCCCAGTAAAAGCAGACGACAAAGAAGCTGTAACCAACCTGCAGGCCGCCCTGCTTTTTTTGTTGACTAAAAGTGTTTACAAAACATACGATGCTCCTAACAGCCCAACCGAAGGGGAGTTAAAGGAGTTAAAAGCAAAATTGCTGGAGGAGATACAAAGTGGCTTTTATGGCGATGCCACTAAACGATTGGTTTTTATTTTTCAAATACAGCAAAGCCTGGGAGATAATTTTAATGGAGTAGTTGAGGAAGAAACTGCCGCCAAACTGAACGAGGTGCTGAAAGGGTTGGGGGCTTTTGATGAAACGATTGAATTGTATGCTGTCAGCGGCCGCATCACCTCTGTCCAGGGAAAACCTTTTGAGGGACTTACAGTTCGTGCCTTTGATTTTGACCCTTCCACACCCGAAGACCAATTGGGGAAACCTGTAACGACCGACGCAAATGGGAACTACAGTATTTCCTTTACGGAAAAAGATTTTAAGGGTTCGGCCGCCGAAAAAGGACCCGATGTGTTAGTACGCGTCTATTTAGGCGATAGGTTGGTGGGAGAAAGTACGGTGAGGCACAACTCAAAAAAGGAAACCAGTATTGATTTACAGATAAGGGAGGAGGTTTTGCCATGGCCGGACGAAAACGCCTATTTAGTAAGTGGAAAGGTTTTTCAAAATGATAAGCCTTTGGCAAATGTGAAAGTAGCCATCTACGATGTGGATATGCGGGAGTGGCAGCACTTGGCAGATACCTTAACGAATAGAGAAGGTAAATATGAACTGCAGTGGACACACGAGCAATTGAGTGGCAGAGGTAAAAAGTCAGCCGATATTGCCATTAAAGTTTTTACCAAAGAGAAAAACACCGAGCTCTATAAATCGAGTTTGGATGAGGTGCGGTTCAATGCCTTACCAAGAGAAGAAATCAACATCACTATCAGACAGGCTTTACCCAAAGAAGTAGTAGAGTTTGATTTCTTGGCGAAAGAAGTTAGCTTCTTAGCTAAAAAAATCGCCATTGCAGATTTACAAGAAAACAAAGCGCATCGGGATGTTACTTTCCTGTCAAAAGAACTGGAAGTGCCTGCCGATAAGATGGAGCATTTGGTTGTCGCCCATCGCTTACAAAATAGTTCAAAAGTTGATGCCGCTTTTTTCTATGCCTTGTTTCGCAAAAACACCTTGTTGCACAATGACTTTGCAAAAAACCTAAATGCCCGTCTTTCAATCGGAATTGGAGTGGACGACCAAACTTTGCTATACGATGCAGCC
>JBBRCC010000191.1:0-3150 GCA_038205175.1 Cytophagales bacterium
AAAAAAAATCGTAACAACCTATGGTAAATAACAATAAAGTCCCTATACTTGCTGAAGCTATGTGTCAGGACGGTTTGTCCTGGGCGTGATAATCCCCAAAAATGGCTCGCTGCACACGGCCAGCCAACGTGTTTCAATATTGATTTAAAGGTGTAACCCACCAATCGACCATGTCGACACACACCCTTCGTGTCCTTTCCTGTTTTTATTAACTCGTTTCGTTTTGTGAATACCCTGCGTTTAGTATGGTAATGAAAGAGTATTAAAATTCAAACCAATAAATCTGCAATAAATGAATAATCATGTCAATCAACTGAAAAATTGGATAAAGTCACATCGGAATTTATCCGTAGTAATTGCACTATTTTTTTTGTCATTTCCTGTATTAAAATTATCAATATCAGTACCAGATCATATAAACAATGTTACTCCAGGTACTAACAAATATGAAATCTTAGAAGCAATTATTGCAGGTAGTTTTGCTAATTACTTGGATGCAAGAGGTCTACAAAGCAGCCTCAAAGAAAAGTTTGCCTTTAAAATTGTACATCACGAAGCCGAAAAAGAACCCTATCAATTAGTTATACTCAAGTTTCGTGAAAAGGATGTGCCGAAATTGATAGAAAAACTTCAGGTAAGTGGATTTGTAGACGCTTATCATGCAAAGGACCCATACCCTTCTTTTTTCTATTACAGTAAAAATTCAGATCTTTACTCTACGAAGAAAGGCTTCAATGGGAATTCTTTAAAAATGGATTAAATTCTTATCAAATTTATATGCAAATCAACAAAATCACCCTCTCTCAACTCGAAAGTTTCCTCCTCAAAGCCGCTGATATCTTGAGGGGTAGTATGGACGCGTCGGAGTTCAAAGAGTACATCTTTGGTATGCTTTTCTTGAAGAGGATGAGCGATCAATTTGAACAACGGAGAATCAGGTTGCGCCAGGAGGATTACAAACACCTGGATGGGGAGGTGCTACATGATGTTTTGGATTCCGCACTTACTTATGGTGAGACCTTTTTTGTACCTGAAGAGGCAAGGTGGAACAAAATCCGCTACTTCCACCACAATGCTGGAGAGCAGTTGAACCAGGCTTTGGCGGCACTCGAAGACGCTAACGATTCGCTCAGAGGAGTATTGAAGGACAATATTGATTTCAACAAAACGAAGGGCAATAAGCGCGTCATTCCTGACAACAAAGCCAAAGACCTAATTGACCATTTCGACAAAATCAAGCTCACCAATGACAACTTTGAGTTCCCGGACTTACTTGGAGCGGCATACGAATACCTTATCAAGTTTTTTGCGGACAGTGCAGGAAAGAAAGGAGGAGAATTCTACACCCCGGCGCAAGTGGTTCGTTTGTTGGCGCAATTGATGAAACCACAAGCCGGAATGAGCATCTATGACCCAACTTGCGGTTCTGGTGGTATGCTCATCCAGTCGGCTCAATTGGTAGAAGAGCAGGGGCAAAATGCTCGCAATCTTACCTTGGCAGGGCAGGACAACAACGGCACGGTTTGGGCGATTTGCAAAATGAACATGATCCTTCACAACGTTTTGGATGCTGACATTCGCTTAGGTGACACGGTTGAAGACCCGCAGCACATTGAAGGCGGTTCACTCAGAAGGTTCGACCGTATATTGGCAAACCCGCCGTTTTCGCAGAATTATTCCAAAGACAATATTCAATTTCCAGCGCGTTTCCGTTTTGGATATGCCCCTGAAACTGGCAAAAAGGCCGACTTGATGTTCGTGCAACACATGGTTGCCAGCCTGAAGGACAATGGTAAAATGGCTTGCGTCATCCCGCACGGTGTTCTCTTTCGCGGTGGCGCGGAGAAAGTGATTCGTGAAAAAATCGCCAGTGAAAACCTCATCGAAGCCATAATTGCTTTACCTCCCTCGTTATTTTATGGCACGGGCATTCCGGCTTGCGTCATCGTTATCAATAAAAATAAACCCGATGCTTTGCGCCACAAAATCCTGTTCGTGAATGCCGATGCAGAATATGGAGAAGCAAAGGCGCAAAATTTCCTTCGCCCTGAAGACATTGAAAAGATTGATACCGTTTTCAGCAAAAGCCTCGAATTGCCGAAATATTCCCGCCTGATTGACCTCAAAGAAATTGAGGCCAATGATTTCAATTTGAACATCCGCCGTTATGTGGACAATACACCCGACCCGGAACCAGAAGATGTGAGGGCGCACTTGCTTGGTGGCGTTCCGAAAAGCGAAGTGGCAGGCCAAGAGCTGTTTTATCAAAAATTCGGATTGAAAGCGGACGTGTTTTTTCAGGAAAAAGATGCCACATATTTCGACTTCAAAACCGAACTCACAGAAAAGAGCCAAATCAAGGAACAGATTGAAAAACACCCTGGAGTAGCAGTTACTTTGGAACGTTTTCGTCAGGAGACCAACCAATGGTGGGAGGAAGCCAAAGATGATTTCATTCGTTTAGAGACTGACAACGACCTGCCGAAAATCAGGGCAGAACTACTTTCCAGTTTTCAAAAAAGGCTTGTTCCGATGGATTTGTTCGACAAATTCCAGGTGGCGGGCATTTTCGTGAACTGGTGGCAAAGCATCAATTTCGACCTGAAAACCATTGCCGCCTATGGTTGGAGTGTGAACCTCATCCCGGATGAATACATCAAAAAAGCCTTTTTCCAAATGGAGATGGATGAGTTGGATACCCTGGATACCAATATTTCAGACCTTGAAAACACGCTGCAAGAGGCAATGGAGGAGGCCGAAATAGAGCCTGAAACGGACGATGAAGGCAACGAAAAAAAGACCACTGTAAAGTACGTTACAGATTCATTGACCGATGCCGCCAATGACCTTGTGGGCAACTTCGTGACGCTCGACAAGAAGAAAAAACTCAGTGCCAAAGACCTGAAACCCTTGACTACAAAAGTACCGGAAAAGACCTTGGCAGAGGCGCGAACACTTTTGCAACTGGCTGAACGCATAGCGAAAACGGAGACTGAAATCAAAAACCAGAAAAAGGAACAGAAGGAGAAAGAGACTCGTTTGGAAGATTTAGTAGATGCAAAAAAGTACGGTTTGGAAGGGTTTAACCGACATTTCCCAGCGACATTTTTGAAGAAGTGATTTATTTCCATCTTTGCGGATGGAAAAATC
>JBBRCC010000192.1:0-3088 GCA_038205175.1 Cytophagales bacterium
GACGATAAAGGAATCACATTTCAATATTTGGACTTGCCTTTTATTGGAAATCCTGTAGATGTAAAATTCCCGACTCCCAGAATAGGTTACATACTAGCCTTCGAAAATCAAATAAACGGACCTGTGGTGTTCAAAACAATAAATGGAGGCGGTTCCTGGCAAAAACAAACAAATTTTCCGGATTTTAATGCTTTGCAAACTTGGCCAAGACTCGAAAGATTACAATTTATTCATCCCGACACTGGTTTTGCGTCAGGTTTGGCTGGCGTTGTTAAAACTGTAAATGGAGGCCAAACCTGGACATCGATTCATTCCAATTTTTTTTTTAGGAAGCGTAAACAATACTTACAGCTGGTTCACTTCAGGCAATGAGGGAGTGAGGGTCGATGGGTTTGGCCACATGGGAGGCGGAGATGGCTTCACGTACAAAACAATCGATGGAGGACTAACATGGTTATCAACCCAACCCCAGGAAAGACTTCCTTACCCCTATAGTATTTCCTTTTTTGATAAAAATAATGGGTGGTTTGCGGGGCATACCCACATTGCAAAAACGAGTGACGGTGGCAATACCTGGCATAGAAGAAATCTTCCTTTCCAAACTATTGGCTATGCCATCAAATTCTTAACATCTCAAGTTGGATATGTAACCAGTTCAAATAAGAATCCTTTCTTTACAACAGATGGAGGCAACACCTGGGCTGTGAATGCTGAAGGCGGTTATATTTCCAGAGCAAGTGTTTTGCTTTCTCAGAATGGAAATTTAGCTGTAATGGCAGGTGATGGAGGTTCGTTTTTCACCACCCAGGCTTTTCAAAGGAATTATATCAGCAATGTATCCGGCTCGGTTATCAAAGCCAGTTCAAGCACTTGTGGGCCTCAATCCGTTCGATATCCTTTGCCATATCGCTTGTTCAGCGATGAAAACAACTTTTTCACTTCAAGCGATGAGAATGGAAAATTTAATCTTTGGTTAGACACAGGGTCGCATCAGATCAGGCAAATTCCACTTTCTCCCATTCTGGCCAGGCTCGAACAACAGCAATGTCCGCCAAACAATGCTTCTACTAGAGTTAATATTCTGGGCTTTGAAGATACCTTACAAATCGGAGATTTTGTGAACACAGTTCGCCCTTGTGCTGTGCTGATAGTAAACCAAGACCATTTCCTGATGCGCCCTTGCAGAGCAAGCAGATTAAGTATTGTAGTTCAAAATCAGGGCAATGCTGCTTCAACTCCAACTTCCATTCAAGTCAAATTTCCTCAACATCTCTTCTTTGTTTCTGCTGACCGCACCTGGGATTACAATGCTTTGGACAGCACCTATCGATTTCAACTTCCAGCCTTGCAACCTTCGGAGCCTTTTGTCATTCGGATTGTTGATTCAGTGGCCTGCAATCCCAATGCTTTAACCGGTGCTAATCTATGTGTAACAACCAAAATTGCCAATGTGCCAAACTGCTTACTTCAATCGACCAGCAATTGGGATGGTGCTGATTTGGAAGTAGCCAGCCGATGTTTGAATGGGCAAACCCGATTCACAATCAGAAACAATGGTGCTTCAATGCCCGCTACCAGCACTTATCGGATTTTTGTTGGTTCCGATCTCGCACATGAAGCAAGCTTTCAATTGGCTGCTGCCAACCAAATGGTTGTTTCTTTTGCTGCAAATGCACCTGCGGGAATCTACAGGCTTGAAGTACCTCAATCGGCCAATCACCCACTTAGCACCTTTGCGGCTGCAGATGCAGATTGCCAAAACGGAACGTCAACCAATGGCCTTTTCCCCCAGCCAGGTCAATCACCGCTTGTAGATATTGTGTGCGTTACCGTAACCAATGCATACGACCCCAACGATAAATTGGTGTGGCCAAAAGGTGTAGGTGCAGATGGCAATATTGAACCAGGCACCGAACTAAAATACACATTAAGGTTTCAAAACACAGGTACTGATACCGCCTTTAGTGTGGTGGTTCGGGATACTTTAAGCCAATTTCTAAATGTAGAAACCTTGCAATTGGGAATTGGTTCACATCCTTACAGGCTCACCATTACAGGTCAGGGAAGACCAGTGCTTAATTTTCATTTCGACAACATTTTGCTGCCCGACAGCAACAGAAATGAACCCATGAGTCATGGACAAGTTTCATTCACAATTTCGCCAAAAATCAACCTATCGCTTGGCACAAGGGTCGAGAATTTTACGGACATTTATTTTGATTACAATGATCCTATCAGAACGAATACTACTGTAAATACACTTTGGAGGCCAACCATAGTTCGTGGTGTGATCGATACGGTGTTTGTCAACGAACCAACTACAGGCTTTGAACCAAAAGTTATTGAAAACAAAATAACCTTGATTCCAAACCCTGCCAATGGCAAAGTAGAAGTGGTTTCCTTAACAAGAGGTACCATTCGGGTTCTCGATGCCCAAGGCAGAATCCTGATCATGCAGCAAGCCACTTCAGAGAAAACAACCATCGACATCTCAAAGCTCAAGCCTGGCATGTACAGCGTGCAATCTACCGGCAGCAAACCTGAAAGATTGAGCGTGAAGCCTTGATCTTTAGTTTTAAGTTTTAAAGCAAAGGGCGAAAAGCCCTTTGCTTTTTCATTTGCCGCTGTTCAACTTTTGCGTTGTTATACTCCTGAGGTGGCATTTTTAATCCGAAAACCTTTAAAAGTGTTTAATTAATTATCCGGGTTTGGCGACCTTTCGATATGGCTTCGTCTATGCTTCTTATGAAAAGCTGGTGCCGGTTTTCTCCTTGTATATGAGCCAATTGAGTAGTTTTTTTATGCTATAGAAATAAACATTTTAACCTGTTTGACAACAAGGTATTTTCAATATTTTTGTGGCAAGATTGAGAGAGTTTTTTCACAGTCTGTTGTTACAGGCAAGCGTAGCGGACGACCCAACAACCATCGACAGACCAACAATTAAACAGAAAAAGTAAACCATTTTTACAAGTGACCAACATATAGACCATATCATAAACGGACAACGAGTAAGCCGACACCCCTTGCCGACCCATCCGTATTTTTTATTTTTTCCCTTCACACTTTTTTTTAATTCGATTTTAGC
>JBBRCC010000193.1:0-3054 GCA_038205175.1 Cytophagales bacterium
TACAACTTTAGAAAGCACGAACTGGCAAAATTCAATAGGGCTAATGGAAGATTTTATGATTTCATTACCATTCCAGATCAAAATGAACGAGTCTCTTGGAGCGATAGCATGAGCACTATTTGGGGTAGAGCCCTTTTGTTCTCAGCAAATGGGAATAAGCTGTACCAACTTAATACTTACTACAATCGGCGCTTGCAGGAATTAAAATTTGAAGCAACTATCAATCAGTTTGACCTTTCCAACTGGGACTCCACTCAGGTTTTTAACTCAAAGGTTTTGATTGGGAATTTCCAAAGACCACAGGTTTTATTGCCAATTCTCAGTGGTCAATTAGGTCCAGATGGCAAACTGTATATCTCACATGGTTTTTTAGCAGGGAGAACCACTGGGTTAAGCGTTATTCATTGCCCCAATGCAAGGGCTCAAGCTTGCTCCTTACAAATACCAGGCATTCGGTTAACGCCAAATGGCCCATCGGCCTTCCCAACCCTCAACCAAACCCTGCTCCGCAACGCCAACATCCTTCAGCTTATGGCCAACCGCCGCACACTTTGCCAGGGCGATACCCTCGAGCTATCTGCCTTTGGTGCAGGAGCCGAAAAGTTTCGCTGGCAGGTGAGTCCGGCTTTGCCGCAAGGTCTGCAAGTAGATACGCTTACCTGGCAAAAGATCAATACCTTGGCCATTCCGGCTGGTACCTACATTTTTACATGCACCGCACAAAACCGCTGCGGCGATGTGTTTGAAAAAAGTATTTCGCTCATCATTCGGCCAAAACCAGTCAGGCCTCTCATTTCTGTAGCCCAAAAACCCATCCCTTGCCGGGGCGATTCGGTGGTGCTGCGCATAGCCAATGCAGAACCCAACACCCGCTACCGCTGGAATACGGGCGACAGCACCCAAACACTTATCATCCGGCAAACAGGTTTGTATGCCATAGTTTCGGCAAGCAACGAATATGGCTGCACAGATTCAGGCAGCGACACCGTGGCCATCGCTTTTCGCAATGCACCCGTGCCAGCAGTTCCCATTTTGCAAAGTCCACTAAGCCAACAAGTTTGTGTAGGCCAGCAAGTGTGGCTCAAGGCAACATCGCCGGGTCAGGTAGTTTGGAGCAATGGAACAGCCTCAGACTCCATTCAAACCAGAGCTCCGGCAAAACTTTGGGCAATAACACGCACCTCGGAAGGCTGCACTTCATCGGCCACAGATACACTTAGCTTAACCTTGGCACCTACGCCAAGGCTAAGTCTGCAAGCAGAAAACAACCTGTTTTGCGAAGAAAAGGCTGTAATCCATAGCATTCAAATTTCAGGTACTGACGTTTTCAACCTGGAGACATCGGTGCTTGGGGGAGAAATTATTGCTCAATCCAGCGCTGAAATTGTAGTGAACTGGTTGGCTGGCCAAAACCTGAATCGCAGCTTGCAAGTGGTGCCTTTTTCAGCTTTGGGCTGCCAGGGAACAGCAGAAACATACCGTCCACTTCTGGCTGCAAAACCCGAAATCACATTGCTGGCCATCGACAGCCTCTACTGCACAGGCCAAAACGAAGAGCAGCGAATAACAGTGTCTTCCACAGCTACCGATAGTTTGGGCATAGCCCTCACAGGTGGAGAATTGCTCAGCTCTTCGTCAACCGAAATCATGCTTCGCTGGCTGTCAGCACCCGGCTTGAAACGCATCAAGGTACAGCCATTTAGCCGTTTGGGTTGCGCAGGCGAAGCAAAAAGCTACAGTCCTGAAATTGATTTAGCTACTTGTCGGGCGCAGTTTCCGCTCCTGATTCCCAACGTGGTGACTCCCAATGCCGACGGCAAAAACGACCAACTAAAACTGGGAAACATCAGCTACCACCAACCCGTAAAACTCCGCCTGGCCAACCGCTGGGGTAGCACCATCTTCCAAACCGACGACTACCAAAACACCTGGCCGGAAGGCGAAATAGCCCCGGGTACTTATTTTTTGTGGCTGGAAAGTTTTGGAAAAGTGTGGAAAGGGATGGTGGAAGTGTTGAGGTGAAAGTTGCAAGTTGAAAAGTGAAAGGTGAAAGGTGAAGAGTAAAAAGTGGGTTTTGAGTAGTTAGAAATTGCAAGTTGAATAGCCTTTAGTTGGGTAGTTTCAGGTTGGAGAGTTTCAGGTTTATTTGGCGTTCGGAGTGCAGCAAACGAACACGCAAAACAAGGGCAAGATGAAATGGAAAGAGATTACCCGATATTTATTTTCGCCATATTTTTCAGCAAAAGTAATACATTTACCTTCATGTTGGTTTACACAGACACGTCGGTAATTGGCGGCTGCTTCGATGTAGAATTCGAAGTATGGAGCAACTTATTGTTCAAAGAATTTGCCACCGGCTCGAAACAGATGATGCTTTCCGACCTTACTTTTCAGGAATTGGAGTTTGCAAGAGAAGAGGTCAAATCAAAACCCCGGCAGATACCAGATGCCTTTATCCGTCAGGTGTTTGTTACCGACGAAGCCATTAAACTTGCAGAAACCTATATCCACGAAGGCGCACTGACCACCAAAAGCTATAACGATGCGCTGCATATAGCCACAGCCACTATTCAAAGGGCGTCAGTTTTAGCGAGTTGGAATTTTAAGCATATTGTAAACCTAAACCGAATACGATTGTACAACGCTATCAATCTCAAGTTAGGTTATCCGTTCATCGAAATCCGCACACCAAGAGAAATATTGTATGAAACAAACAACGAAAGCTAACAAAACATTTGATGCAGTGGCAGAAATGCGGGCAATCAGGGAAAAGCTTAGTGAACGCTATTGGCATAAGCCAGAGGTGCTAAAAAGCGATATGGAAGTCATAAAAAAGAAAATGAAGGATGCATTAATTTCATCCGAGGGCTAATGAAATGGATTTGTCTGTTCATGCTTTTTTTGACGCCTTTTACCAACCCCCGTGCCTGCTGTGGTACTTTGACTCATACATTGGATGTAGCTTGTGCAGGCAATGAAGTAGGCCAACCTGGCAATGATGTTTATTTTAAGTTTAAATTGGAAAAGTACTGCGACGTTTGGCCAACACTAACT
>JBBRCC010000194.1:0-3030 GCA_038205175.1 Cytophagales bacterium
AGAAATAGTAAAGTATGTGCGCCAACTCACAGAAAATTTGTTGAGTGGTCAATACACGCTCAATAGTTTGATTGTGTCGGATGGCAACCTGATTTACAACGACTACACGCCCCGTGAAAAGTTTTCGCTGGCAGCCAATCCCTTCAACATGCAAGCAGATCATATAGACAAAACCAAAAACCATGGAAGCATAAAAGTGCAAAGCGGCCTTAAGCCTCATGGTATTGCCAATGTACAACTTAAGGTATATCCCAAAAACCTGAAAGATTTTGATATTCAATACCACCTTGACAAAGTGTCGCTTACCACTTTCAATCCATTTATTGTTTCTGCAACCTCATATTCTCTCGACCGTGGAAGTCTGGAGCTCAAGGGAACCTGGCATGTGAACAACGGGCTTATCAAAAGCAATAACAGGCTTACAATTATTGACCCACGAACCGGCAAGCGAGTGAAAAAGGGCGATACACGCTGGGTGCCGGTTCCTTTGGTTTTTGCCATTTTGCGTGAACGAGGAAATGTGATTGACTATGAAATTCCCATTACTGGAGATTTGAACAAACCAAAATTCAATGTCTGGGACCCCATTTGGGATGTGCTGGGAAACATTTTTATAAAACCACCTACCATTCCCTATGCCTTGCATGTGCGGAATGTAGAGAATGATCTGGAAAAAAGCATCAATGTGAAATGGCCTCATCACGGACAGCAGCTTACCGATGACACAAAATCATTCATTGAAAAAATGATTGAATTTCTGGAAGACAATCCAGAAGCAATCTTAGATGTTCACGCACATTTGCATGAAGAAAAGGAGAAGGAATTTATAACCATATATGAAGCTAAAAAGCTTTTCTACCTGCACAGCAATAAAAAAAGCATCAAAAATTTTACAGAAGAAGACTCGTTGAAAATAGAAAAGTTGGCCAACAAAGAACCTGGTTTTCTGGCCTATTTGGATAAAAGAATTACAGATCCATTGTTGTTTACCATCCAGCACAAAAGCTTAAATGTGGTGGGTGAAAAAGTGATGGAGGCCAAGTATGCCTTGCTGAATGCGAACAGAAAAAAGCAATTTATTGCCCATTTTCCAGAGAAACTCCAGAAACGGTTGGTTTTTCATCCGACTCAGTCAGAAGTTCCTTTTAACGGAAAGTCGCTCTACGAGATTTCTTACCGTGACGATGTGCCTGAAGAGTTGAGAAAGGACTACCAAAAGTACCAAAACCTGAATGATGATTTCGTGAGAGAATATTTTAAGAAAAAGCGGAAGTTCAGGGAGGTGTTCTATTAAAGCTCACACTTTTTTCTTAGGCTTCGCTTAGAGCAAAGCCTTACATCTTTGCATAACAGAATGGCAAACCTTTCTACAACACATCACTCCAACACCAGTTTACCTTTAGCACCCAGGGCTGGCAGTTGCCAATGGTAGATGCCAGATGGCAGCCCCATGAACTCAGTGTTTGAGCCTGCTTGCAGCATTTGGGTATGCACAGTTTGCCCTTTGGCATTGATGAGAAACATGCTGTGCCGGCCAGGTGGCAAGCCAAACCACTGCACCGGGCCAGTGCTCGGGTTGGGGCTGCAAAATATGTTTTTGGCTATATCCAGGGCAGATAACCCTGTGATACGGGTTCTGGGATCGAAGCGAAGCCCAACACCCCTCATTCTTGTGATGAGGAAGTCTCGCCCCGTATTCAATGGTTGGCTGTTGCCTTGATCCAAAGTTCCTACAAATACCCCATCGCCATTGCCCAGGTGGATGCCATGGTAGTATTCATACTCGTCTCGCTGGGGGCTTGACCTGCCATCGAGCAGCTTTTCCCATTCAAGGCTGCCGTTTGACCTATACTTTTTCCATACCCGGTACGATTCGCCTAAAACGTGGGGCGTCAGAAGTCTTCTTTGCAAAATCAGCAATGTTCCATCTTGCTGTATATAGCCTGGTAAGTATGCGCTGCTTTCCGAGCTATCCAGCCATTGCAGTTGGAAGAAACGATCGAACTTGCGAATGACAGCTCGGGAAAACAAAGTTTGCCCCTGCACCCTACCACCCGGTTTGTTGAATATATGGTAGTAGCCACCATCGGGGGTTTGCAGCATGGCTCCTTCGTTGATGCCGTTGGTGTAGCGGGGGCGGTACATTTCTGTTTCCCAGATTACCTGAAAGGCGCTGTCGGTTTCCATGGCCCAGTTTGAAATGCCGTTGCGGTACGAGAGCAAATAACCTCCAGTAGGTGTGGGTTCGGCATACGTAAACCTGCCTCCTCTTGGCCCAAACAGGTTATAGGTGTTGATCAGTCGCCCGCTCGAGTCTATTTGCACCATGTAAAGGTTGTCGTTGCTAGACATAAACACGCTGATGCCTGTTTCGCCAAAGGGCAACATACGGTCTACTGTTAGTGAAGGAAGACTGGGGAAAAGACCGGGTGTGCTGGGCCTTTGCCAAAGTAAGCGGCCTTCAGTGCTAAATTTGGAAAACATGTTTAGCAGCGGACCAGGGCTTTCGCTCACTCGCCCTCTGTAAATACAATACATACTTGAATCCTTAGTTTGAACAAATGTGGCACCTCCGCCAGTCATTAAATTTAAACTACCAACTCCAGTAGTATCCCCATTCAAATCGAATAAAACAAAACAACTTGCTGGGCCAGCAAACTGCCCAAGACTAAGATCATGATTTGAAAAATAATATGCTGATCCAAAGCCTAAATAACCTCTATTGTTCTTGAGCTTACCAACGTAATTACACAGCTCGATACAATTTGGATTGAAAGTATCATTACAACCAAGATGGCAATGCTTGCTACAAAAGTTTTGCTGCGCCCCCACTATTGGGCACAGCAAAACTAAAATGATTAAAATGCCTATAGATCTCATATGATCACCACTAATTTATGGGTAGCAGACCAACCCGTTTTTATGCTTAGCCTTGCATAATAAATCCCTTGCGGAAGTGTCTGTATATTCAAAGATATGGAATTTCTGGTTCCTGTACCCCTAACTGGTTGTTTTTCCCATTCTACTTTA
>JBBRCC010000195.1:0-2928 GCA_038205175.1 Cytophagales bacterium
AACCGGTGGGAGAGTAGGTAGCCGCCAAAATATTATTAAGTCCCGTTCATAATTATGAGCGGGATTTTTTGTTGTAGCCCTCGGGTGGACCAACCAGTCCAAATGTTGAATATCCTCACGCTTGCTGGATTAAAGATTGGTTTATTTAGAATTTGCATGTACTATTACTTTGATTTTTGAATTCATGCATTAATTTTGAACCATCATTTGTTTACTACTTTTTGTAAACAATCGTTGAGTTGAATCCCATTTACCCATGAATAAAATTTTAACCCTTGTTTTATTCCTGATTTCGTTTTCAGTTTTTTCCCAAACCATCGAAGGTATTTCAAAACCTTACTCCCTTGATATTGCCAAAGAGCCCCATTACTGTGAAAAGCCCAAAGCTCCTGCCGTTTTAATGTTGGAAAAAGTGGATTTACAAGATGCCAATGGCAACGGTATTATTGAAGCAGGAGAAGCCTGTACTCTGCAGTTTGAACTCGTGAATAAAGGGAAAGGCCATGGTTGCACGGTGCAAATTGGGTTCAAAGAATCAGGCGATGCCAGTGGATTGAAACTTCCTGCTGCTGAAACTGTGGCTGAGTTGCCACCCGAAGAACGCAAAACATTCAAACTTACGCTTCACGGCACGCTGACCCAAAAAACAAAAACAGCAGAACTGGAGCTGTCGGCGCTGGAAAGAAATGGTTTTGATGCCGACCCGGTCAAGGTTACGGTGAATGTACAGGCATTTCAAGCACCCAAAGTGGAAGTGGTGGACTACAAATTCTCTTCTCCATCTGGCAGCATGAGTGCAGGCTCGGCTATTGATTTGAAGTTGGCGGTGCAAAACTTAGGCATAGGCATTGCGGATCAAATCAAAATTAAAATTCAACTGCCCCAAGCCAATGTGTTCAATTCTGGAGAAGAAATATTGACCATTGAAAGCTTGCGACCGGGCGACAGCCGAAACATCGATTTTCAATTTGTGGTGAACAAACGATACGACCAACCGACGGTGCCATGCCAGATTTCTATCGAAGAAAAATATGGGAAATATGGCCAAACCAAAGAAGTATCTGTGGCCATGAATCAGGTATTGGCCACGCCGCAAACGGTGGTGGTAAAAGCCAAAAACCTGCCTAACAAGGTGGAGGAATTTAAAACTGTAACACTGAGTTCTGATGTGGACAAAGACCTGCCGAAAACGGGCATGAAGCGTCCTGACGCCATAGCTGTAGTGATTGGAAATTCCAATTATACCAAAACCAAGCCTGTGGAATATGCCATCAACGATGCGGCTAGCGTGAGGAACTACCTGGTGCAATCGCTTGGATTTTCTGATGGCAATATCATTTACCAATCAGATGCCAAGCTGGATGATTTTTACACCATTTTTGGCAAAGAAAACGGTAAAGGTATGCTCTACGATCGGGTGAAACCAGAGCTGAGTGATGTTTTTGTGTTTTACAGTGGGCATGGTGCGCCCGATGTGGGTCAGGGTTCTGACAACAAGGGCTATTTGGTGCCAGTAACCTGCAACCCCAATTATGTGGCCAATGGAGGCTACTCCCTCGAAACGTTTTATGAAAACCTGGAGAAACTGCGGGCCAAAAGCCTGACGGTGGTGTTGGATGCCTGTTTTTCTGGCTTTGACCTTATAGAACAAGCCTCGCCTATGGTGATTAAGCCTAAATTTCCAGCATTGAAAACAGCTGTGGTGCTGGCCTCTAGCAAAGAAACCGAACTTTCGAATTGGTATGCCGAGCAGCAACATGGCATGTTTACGTACTTTTTTCTGAAAGCCATACAGCAAAAACAACTAACGGATAGCAACAAAGATGGGATGCTGACCATGGAGGAAATTTACCAATATGTGAGCCACCAAAGCAACGGGGTTCCATACTACTCTCGCCGCTTGTTTGGCAGCCAGCGAGAGCAAAACCCCATGTTGCTGGGCAAAGACCGAAACCGGGTTTTGGTGGAGTATGGCAAGTGAGGATTTTAACCAATTGGCAGGAATTCTCTCAACCAAAAAATACTGATATGAAAATTCGCTTTACTTTCTTCTTTTTACTTTTTTCCGCTGTTTCTTTTGCCCAAAGCATTGAAGTAAAAGACGTAAAGCAGCAAGGCAACAGCTTGCAGGTGTTTTATAACTTTAGCGGTGGCAGTGGGCTTTATACTGTTTCATTGCATTATAGTTTGGACAATGGCAGCACTTGGTTGGGCCCAGCCCGGGCTGTGAGTGGCGATGTGGGCAAAGGCATAAAACCCGGAAGCAACAAAAGCATACTTTGGAATGTGCTGGCAGACAGGGAACACCTGAAGGGTGAGGCTTTGCGGTTTAAAGTTACGGCTAAAAGCGAAAGCGGTACAGTTAAAGATATTGATGGGAATGTGTACCATAGTGTTCAAATAGGCACCCAGCTTTGGATGAAAGAAAACCTGAAAACCAGTAAATACCGCAATGGCGCCCGTATACCTACAGGCTTAAGCGACAGGCAATGGAAAAGCTCTAAGAGCGGAGCTTATGCGGTTTATGATAACAATTCGGCAAACAACGCTAATTATGGCAAACTCTACAATTGGTATGCGGTAGCCGACGCCCGAGGTCTTTGCCCTATTGGTTGGCATGTGCCCAGTGATGCTGAATGGACAGCGTTGGAAAATTTTCTTGGAGGAGCTGGTGTTGCCGGTGGTAAGCTAAAAGCCGTTTCTACTCTCTGGCGAAGCCTTAATGAAGGCGCTACTAACGAAAGTGGTTTTTCGGCCCTTCCGGGCGGCTACCGCAGCCTCAATGGGAATTACAACAACATTGGTTTCAACGGCTACTGGTGGTCCTCTACTGAGACCTCGACAGGAAACGCCTGGTACCGGTACCTGGATTACGACTCTGGCAATTCAGGCCGGGACTTCACCAATAAGCAAATTGGCTTTAGTGTC
>JBBRCC010000196.1:0-2920 GCA_038205175.1 Cytophagales bacterium
CCGCGTTTTGGCATTTCATCAAATTGTTCTATCAAGGCTTCAAAAACTTTGTATTCAGCAAAAAAGCCAAGGGATGTTTTTCCTTCCAAAAGTCTTTGATCAACAAATTTTTCAATAAGGCTACCTATTATGGTCAAATCTCTTGACTCATTATTTATAATTTTGTATACTCTAAGCAAATAGAGTATTTCACTATCCTCTGAAAGGATACTTCTCAATTCCTTATCCTGAATGTAGTCAGCCAAAAGTTCTAAAATACCCCAATCAAAATGGAATGGTAGCGATCCTATACCAATAAGCGGATCTTCCTTTCCCACATTGCTTTCAAACAAATATTTTAAAGGGACGCGATCTATTTGTGCATAAAGGGTCATTACCGGAATAATAGCTTTATAACCGCCAGTAATATTGAATACCAGTTCTTGCTTTTCTGCCTTAGCAGTCTTTGACAGATCACTAAGTAATTCAAAAAGATGAAAGAAACCGCGTTCATACGCTTCATGCGATTCTACCCGCAAATCCTTCACCACATATTTGCTGTCCTGCTGATTTTCAAATACCGTATCCTGACGCTGAAACAGCACTTTGCTTACATGCTTAGATGGAAATTTTTCAAACCAGCCCACAATTAATTCTGCTGCCAATACGGATTGTAATGTATCAGTAGCTACCAAATGTACTTCGCAAGGATCCTTTTCCTGTTCGGCTATTTTCAGAATGCTTGAGATTTCAGCTGAAGCGCCTTCATTGGGGTGCCCTTGAACAGGATATTCGTACCAAAAATCTGTGATTATTTCTATTAATGATCTTACATAGGATCGATATGCATCAGCATAAATACCTGAGGCCGGAACCTCGCTTCCGCCATTTTCCATATGCGTACGCTCAAAAGGTGTATTAATGGGCGCATAATCCCGTCCAAGCATAGCCTTGACATTGCCGTCCTGGTAATTGGTGAAAATGGACGTGCCAACCGTGGTGATGATTTTCTTTTTCATTTGTTTGGTTCCCAATTGCCGATGTATGCAATACCGAATCCCTGGTCAGCAAATCCTGGCTCTCCGGGTCCTTGTTCAGGCATTTTTTCTGAAATTGCTTTGCCAAACAATTTTTCTTTAATTGATTCAGGTGACTCAGATGTTTCGTAAAAATAAACGCTGCCAGCGGGTACAGCTTTGTACATGGTCTTCGGTTTGCCCTTTTTTATATCAAATCCTCCTATGTTAACGGGCTTCCCCACCGCCGCCGCAACGAGCTTGGCTTGTACTCCATGTTTAGAAAGGTCTGGCTCCCAACCATTTTCAAATATTGCCGGTGTTGAAAGATAAAGTTTAAACCGATTGGGTTGCAGTTGCACATCATTTGGATGGACGTTGAAGCCCTTTAGACTGATTCCCATCGTTACTATTTTGTTCTCAGCACCCAATTTGCTGAAAAAAGATTGTTGTTGGAGCAGATTTTCATTTTCAGGCCATTCAAAATTTATCAGTATTTCAAATTCGGATGCCCGACGCATGCCTACACGGTAGAGCAGCGCCTTAGAAGCGGCGTTGGTGAAATTGTCTCGCCCAATACCTATTTTAGGTTCCGCTTGAGCAAAGTCTTCCAACCTGCGAATTTTAAAAGAGGTTTCCGGTGTGTTTAAGTATTGCTTCAAATCATCCAAGTGCATTAGGCCGTTTTCTACAGCCTCGACTGTTATACCGTTGGGAGGCATTAATACAGCATCACAAGAATAGCTGCTTACCAACCCTTTAGTATGATGCAAGGAGAGACTCAAAACCTCATATTCTTTGGAATCGCCCTCCCGGTTCTTCTTCTCCGCTTTTTTGCCTTTTTCTTCGGCCAAATCCAAAGGCATAGGCAGATAGTTGCCATATGGAATGTGGTATTGGATAGACTTTATCTTTATTTCGGCGCTCTTCTTGATGGATGTTTCTGAAAACGGCTCTGCGTGGTTCGAAATAAACAAAGTACGCAAGGCCCCATATAAAACGGAAGGGTATGGAGGAAAAACGCCGTCCGCCCAAGTTTCCTCACCCCGGGAAAAGGGCTTGCCGTCTCTAAAAAACAGAGTATCCAGAGGTTTGATTTCGACTATCATGATTCCTGAGTGATTTTGCTAGTGAGAAAATCGACTACATGCAAAGCATGGATAAAATTGCGTGGACGATACCCGCTTTCTTTGGGGGATTCCTCCCAGAGGTTAATTACGATATCGGTAAGCGCGTTGACCATATCTTTATCCTTTTTGCGCCCCTCTTTCCATGCCCTGTCTACCAGCCGTTGGATTTCCAAGCGCATAGCAGCGTTCAAAGTTTTGCCCATACTTCCCGCAGGAAGATTTTGCATGTCCACGCCCGCCAATCCCTGGATTTCAGTCGTCAGGTTTTGGATGAAGGTATTGGAGAATTGGCCGTCATCCTTATCTAATGCATTATAAATTCTTTCCAATACTTCCCAATTGGAACAATCCGAAGATTTATTCTCATTGGTATCCCATTTGTATACGGTTTGTTGAATTTCACCCGAATGTTTCATCACAGCAATACCGAAGGCATTGCGTTCTCCTTCGTTTTTAGCGGCTTTTTCAACTTCCCTTGCTTTTTTCAAGACTTCGGAAAAGGGCATTTTGTAATGGGCAATTACGATACCCGCGGAAAAAGTAAGCTGCTTTCCAGTTTGCCTGAATGGTTCGATAACTTTGTTCACCATCTCATCAAACATCCAGCGTAAGTGTTTCATTACATCAAACAAATGATGAATATTAACAAAGCCCAAGAAGTCGTCGCCGCCGGAATAAACGGTGTGGCCGACACCTTCGTTGCTGTTCAGATAATCCCTGGCTTTTTTGCCAAAATTTGCCAAGGCTTTTGAGATTTTTAAATGGAAATCTTCCAAGTCATCTTTTGTTAGGTTA
>JBBRCC010000197.1:0-2890 GCA_038205175.1 Cytophagales bacterium
GATGAATTCTTCTATAGATTTAACAGAAGAAATAGCAGAAATACTATCTTTGATGGCCTGATTATTAGAATGATGGAACACCAACCATTTAGCATTCAGGCATTTAGAAACGAGCGGAAGCTATGCGCCTGATTCATTAAATTTTTTTTACTTTCAGGCATATTGGTTTAGCTACCTTGCTGAAAACTTGAGCTATCATAAAAATCCAGCCCTTTAACTTATTCAAAAGAAAAGCAGCTATTTTCAACCTTTACATTCTGGTTGCATGGCTTATTCTTGCCTGTGGTTCTCCTAATCAGGAAATAGTAATTAAGACTGCTAATCTCAATTTATTGGCCAACCAGTCGGCTGACAGCCTTGAGTCCGAAGAAGGGTTAATACAAGGTGGTAAACAAAAGAAAAAACGCAAACCCATAGAAACCAATGGTTTAACCTATATTATTAAGCAAAACAAAATTCAGGTAACGCCAAAAGTTGCAGAAAATTTTCTAGACATATCTCTCCAAACCATTGGTTTTGATACAGGTCTCGATGCAAACAAGAAGCTATGCATTTCTCTTAAAAATGAATCGCCGACAAAAACATTGTCTCTTCAAATTGACATCGTTGGATTTCGGAACAGGCTGCCTTTTGAGTTTCACTTGAATAGCAAAGAAACGGGCACCATAGAATTACCATTGCAGGAAATTCCACTTACGGCAGGCGATCAACAAACCAACTCAGCAGTTGCCTTACGTCTCCAATCTTCAGAGATAACTCCCTATTCCATCTTGAAAATTGAGCTAAAAAAACGAAACAATGAGGTAAGTGCAGCAGTGATTGACAAATTCGGACAAAGAGTTAAAAAAGACTGGCCAGCCAAACTCAAGCTGGAAGCCATGTTGAAACAGGATCTTGACATAGAAAAGGATATCCTAAAAAGTAGCTTTTCAGGTAGTTTCGATAGGTTTGGAGGCATTTTGGATAAGCCATCGAAAACTAAAACCGGTTTCTTTTCAGTTGAAAAATCAGATAAAGGCCATTGGTGGTTTGTGACTCCGGAAGGACATTATTTTTGGTCATTTGGAATAACCGGTGTTAGGCCTATTTCAGAAAACAACGCAGATGTAACGCTAATTGCTAACAGAAAACATTTGTATGAGCAATTACCTGACCATTTTGAATTTTCTTCAGCCTGGAAAGATTCGTCGATCGTGAGCTTTTACATGACCAATGTTCTGAAAAAATATGGCACCATCGAAGCATGGGCTATTCACACAGGTAAACGCTTGAAAACGTGGGGATTTAACACCTTGGGAAACTGGAGCCACCCCATCATGTTTGGCCAACAAGTGCCTTATACAGTGGAATTTAACGCAAACCCTATTTTAGAAAAGCATAAAATATCATATTCATTTGCCGATGTTTTCAATCAGGAATGGAGAAACCAAACGCAGCAAAGTCTTGAGCTTGTTTGTCTGCAAAACAAAGAAAACCCTTATGCAATCGGGTATTTTGTAGACAACGAAAAACCTTGGCATACATGGCACTTTTTCGAGAGTCCTATAGAAAGTCCGATCAGAGAACGTTGGCAAAATTTCCTACAAAAAAAGTATAGAAACCTTGATGCTTTACACACAGGTTGGAAAACAACCCAAAGTTGGGACGAAATAAAAAACCAACAAAAACACCCCGAAACGCAATCGACAGAATACCAGCAAAACTTCAGGGAATTTATGCTATTGTATGCAGATGAGTATTTCCGATTTATAAGCAGTATTATAAAACAAACAGACCCAAACCATTTGTATCTGGGGTGTAGGTTTCTCAGAGGCCATTTCGACAAAGATTTGGTAGCTATTTATGCAAAGTATGGACAAGTGCTATCCATCAACAACTATGATCTGTATCCTAGAAAAGAGCAAATGGAAGCTTGGCACAACGCATCGGGTTTACCGGTTTTAATTGGGGAATTTCACTTCACGCTTGGTTCAGTGCGGCAGATACCACCTACTTATCAAACTTTTCCAGATTCTTCTATTACCCGGTTAACGGTTCAATATGCCCAAAAATGGGCCGAAGAGCCTTACAGTTTGGGATGCCATTGGTACCAATGGGTAGATCAGCCGCTTCTTGGCAGGGTTATAGATGGCGAAAATCAGACTGTTGGTGTGGTTGACATTGTAGACAAACCCTACAAAAATATTACTTCAGCAGCAGGCTACATATCGGAGAATGCCGCAAAGTGGCACGCAGGCTTAACAGCAATCAAATAAATTCAATACATAGCTTTAGCATCTGCCAATTCCAGCGTATAAAGTTCTTCCGCTTTCTCGACCAGTTTTTTAGACCCAATAAACAAAGGACATCGCTCGTGCAATTCAGATGGTTCTATTTCAAGAATCCTCCTGGTTCCTGTAATAGCCAATCCTCCTGCCTGTTCCACCAAGAAGGCTAGCGGGTTGCATTCGTACATAAGCCTCAATTTGCCATTGGGGTTCTTACTGGTTTTCGGATACATAAAAATTCCACCCTTAAATAAGTTTCGATGAAAATCGGCCACAAATGACCCAATATATCGACTCGAAAAATTCTTCTGACGATAGCCCTCAATTAATTGCTGAACAGGTCTGTCGAAATCGTTGAAACTGGATTCGTTCACAGAATATATGGTGCCAGTTTCAGGAGTTTTGATGTTTGGATGCGACAAATAATACTCGCCTAAAGAAGGTTCGTAGGTGAACCCGTTCACGCCATGGCCGGTTGTCATCACCAACATAGTAGATGAACCATATAATATGTAACCTGCCACCACTTGATCCATGCCCCGCTGCAACACATCGGCCAAAATGGGTGGAGTTCCGACGGGAGATTTGCGTCGGTAAATAGAAAAAATTGTTCCAACCGAAAC
>JBBRCC010000198.1:0-2484 GCA_038205175.1 Cytophagales bacterium
GCCGTGGTGATAGACGTGGGCCTTACCCGTATTCCTGATACGAGCAAAAAATCAGGGTTCAGCATCAAAGGAGATGTTCATTTCGAATCTGCCTCTATACTTGCTGGGGCCATAACTCCTGTTCCCGGTGGAGTAGGACCCATGACCATTACTGCTCTCTTAGAAAACACTTATCTTTCCGCCAAAAGAAGACTTAGCAAGTCATGATTCACGAAAAAGAGTTTGAACAACGCTGGAAAGATACCTTGGCGTATTTTACACAACTGACGGGCCGAAAACCAGATTTGAATGCCATTTTATTTCTCATTGGTATTCGGGAACTTGGTGTTGGTGTTCGAGAGTTTTCAAAAGAGGAAAAACAGGATTTGATGCATATTGCAACTTGCAGATTGCTTTCAATGCAAGGTTTCTACCAGTTGGAAGGCCTAGATAAGGATGGTTGGCCGCATTACACTGTCGAAAAACCAATGCCGCACATGACCCTGGGTGAACAAGAAAAAATGCTCAAAATGTTGGTTTGCGAATACCTGGAAAATGAAAATTCTGACCTATAATCTAAATGGGGTTCGTTCGGCCATAAACAAAGGATGGCTAAACTGGCTTCAGGAACAACAACCTGATATGGTCTGCCTTCAGGAAATAAAAGCAAACGCAGACCAACTTGATTTGTCGGTATTCAGCGACCTCGGTTACGAAAGTCATTGGTTTTCAGCCGACAAAAAGGGTTACAGCGGAGTAGCTATTCTAAGCAAGCAAAAACCGCTTCACGTGGAGTATGGATGTGGAAACCCGCTTTATGATAGTGAGGGACGCACTCTCAGGGTAGATTTTCGGGATGTTTCGATTATGAGCCTTTATGCACCTTCAGGTACGACAGGTGATATGAGACAGGGGTTTAAGTTTGAATGGATGGAGTTTTTCTACGACTACTCCATGAAACTCAAAGCAACGCACCCAAACTTAATCATTTGCGGAGACTTCAATATTTGCCACAGACCAATTGATATTCACAACCCAGTTTCCAATGCAAGATCATCAGGATTTTTGCCGGAAGAAAGAGCTTGGATGGACAAAATTCTCACCGAAGGTGGGTATATCGACACATTCCGTCAGTTTAACCCAAGTCCCCACCAATACACTTGGTGGAGTTACAGGGCCGGCTCCCGTCAAAAAAACCTAGGTTGGCGCATCGACTACATGCTGGCAAACGAGGCAATGCAGTCTCGACTTTCCTCTTCCAAAATAATTGCCGACGCATTCCACAGCGACCATTGTCCTGTTGAATTGACAATTGATATGTAATTTCGCACTTAGATAAACAAACTGTGCTTATATTCGTCTTTTGTTGTGCAACTTGATCGACGCATTTGCGTTGTTAAAGGTTGAACTAAGATTCTATGGCAAGCAACTCGTTGTACTTAAAAATCAAGGAATACAAGCAAAAGCTGTACCTAAAAAAGCTTTATAAAGGCTTGCTTATTGGCCTAAGCTTGCTTATTGCTGCCTTCCTTGCGGTGAACACACTGGAGTATTTCGGTCAGTTTTCAACTGAGGTGCGCACTGTATTGGCACTTTCATTTTTGGGATTTTCAGCATACATACTCATTACATACATCATTGTTCCGGGATACAGGCTTGCTACACTCGAACAACAACTTTCGGATGAAGATGCGGCCAGGCAAATCGGCTTATATTTTCATGGCATAAAAGATAAATTACTGAATGCCGTACAATTAGCCAGAAACCCAGATGGATCAGCTTTGTTACAGGCGTCGCTCGCTCAAAAAAGTGGTGAAGTTTCGACCTACAGCTTTACAGAAGCTGTACATCTGGAAGAGAATAGAAAATACCTGAAATATTTTGGCGCAACCCTACTTGTAGCAGGAAGCATCATTTTTGTTGCCCCTCAATTATATACAGAAGGTACAGAAAGATTGATTAATTTCTCAACTCCTTATGCGCCTCCTGCTCCATTTGAATTTGTTTTGGGAAACCAAAGTCTTCGAGCATTTAAAAATGAAGACTTTACAATAACATTAAAGACGGAAGGAGCCGCTATTCCCGAATCGGCGAACATTTTTATAGATGGTCGAAAACACAAAATGATTGCTGGAGAAGAGTCTGGAAGCTATGTGTTTACCATGCAAAATTTAGCTCAAGATGTTCAATTTGCTTTTGAAGCGTCGGGCTTTGTTTCTAAAGATTACAGCCTGATGGTAGTTAGCCGACCGGGTCTCGCTGGTTTCGAAGCCAACATTCAATACCCGGGATACATCAACAAAAAATCGGAAATCATACAAAATATTGGTAATCTGCTTATTCCGGAAGGCTCTAAAATAACGTGGAACTTTAAAAGTGAATTAAACGATAAATTGCTTTTATCAATTGGTTTATAAGATTTGGATGAAATTGGCAATAAATAAGAAGCTTGAATGTTTCATGTAATCAAAACCATTTATAATTCAGGCCCTTATACAGTAAATC
>JBBRCC010000199.1:0-2284 GCA_038205175.1 Cytophagales bacterium
TTTAGAACCTCGAAAGGTCTTGAGCGACTCATAAACTTGCTTGTTATAATTAAAATGTTGAACCTGATTTTTCCAACCAGCTTCTTTAATGGTGGTATTTGGCACCAAAACATTGTCCAATTTAAAAACTTGTTCCGGTTGTCCATTTGGTTCCGGCAGCAAGGCATTAAACTCATTGGGATAAATTGCCAGTGCTGACACTGTTTCAAGGTCATGGAAAAACAACCCCTTTGTTTCCACTGTTTTGAGTTGCCTTATTTCTGGCGTGAAGATGCTGGCTGATGCCGTGTTGAGGTCGGGGCTTTTTGGCGCTTGGCTGTGAGCCCAAAATCCGGACACAAAGAGGCCTGTCCAAAGAATTGTCTTTAGTGAAGATTTCATGTTGGTGCTTGTTGAGTATGCAACAGTAGTTAATACTGGACTAACGTACTATAATAATCGACGAAATTCAGTATAATAGCGCCGAGTGTTTTTTTTGACTTATAAAAATTGCTTAGAATTATCCATTTAAAATATTAATATTTTAATATTTTTGGTTCAGTAGGGCGTTAAAAGTATATCTTTTGCAGCCATACAGAATATTGAAAAAAAATTAAAGTAAAATGTAAGACGAATGAAAAAAACGACGAACTGAAAATAATATAGTGAGCTGAAAATTGGCTTTATGTATTTTTCTAAACGCATAAGACCTTTCGGAACCAGTGGAGACTGGCGTATAAAAAAGGACAAATAAAGTGAAGAAATTGCCTATGCTTCGACTACTTCTGAAATGGTCTGAACCTCGTGTTGAATATGTGTTTCTTCGCCTAAAGTTTTCAGCAATTTGAGATGTGAGGAAACAGCTTCTGAAATGGTATCATAGTTCCTGTAAGGCAGCCCAAATTCGGTGGCTACTTTTTGAATAATAGGTACCAACTCTTTATAGTGAATATGGCAAATTTCCGGAAACAAGTGGTGGGGAATGTGGATATTGATTCCGCCAACCAGTTGGGTAAATACCTGATTAGAAGCAGCGTAATCGCAAGTCGTTTTTAGTGTGTGTATGCCCCAGCCATCCTGTATGGTTCCATTGATAACTTCTGGAAAATGAGCATCTAAGGTGAAATGTCCGCATTGAAATACAATAGAAAGCAAAATACCTATGCAAAACTGCACCACAAGAAAAGATGCCAAAATAGGCCAAAAACCAACCCCAAGTACCAGGTAGGGTATCACAAAAATGTAGCTCACGTAAAATACTTTTACTATCGCAAGTTCGAAGAAGGCAGTCGTTGGGACTTTTTGCCCATCTCTCAATGCATAATACATCAATTTGAAATCTTTGACCAGTACATAATTGAGCGTAACAAGTCCATAAACCAGCATAGCATAAACATGCTGAAACCTAAATGCTTGTTTATGTTCATCGGCTGGAGTGAATCTCAGTATGCCATATCCATTGATGTTGCTATCGACTTCGTGAACGTTGATGTAGCTGTGGTGCTCCTGATTGTGGGCAATTTTCCAAAAATAGGAACTGAGTCCGAGCAGGCCTAAAGAATAAGACAACACATCGTTAACGGTTTTGCTCTTAGACAAAGCCTTATGGTTGGCATCATGCGAAATGTTGAAGGCAATGAGAAGATGAGAAAGACCATGTATGCCTACAAACGCCAAAACCCAGGCTGTCCCAAATATGCCCGAAAGAATTGCCAAATAACTGAATAGCCACACCAACAATATTCCGGTCACCTTTAGCCACAATTGAACATTTGCATGCGGACTTTTATGTCGTTGTTTAAAATGTTCTTCAACTTCAGCCCTTGCTTGTTGTAAAAAATTTCTTGATTCAGGAGATGTGGAATACTTGATTTTCATGGTTTGCACTGCAATCTACAAGAGGTTTAAATAGCTTGCACCTATTTGTAAAATAACCATTTTTCGCATTAACTTCCAATGATTGGGGTTAAGAATCAAGTTTTTGTTTGCCGTTTTTTTTCGTATAATATTGATTTTCAAGGTTTTACCAGATTTATTGCACTTAGAAACCAAAAGATGGCAACAATTCTCTTTTCTTTGCAATCGCTATGACCACGCTGGCTCCATATTTTCTTGTTTCTCAATGGCTGGTAGTGGTGTCTGCTGTTTATTTGATCTTTCGGAAATCAAACTGGCATCAGCACATCCCATTTTTAACAGGTTTACTGTTGTTGCATATTTTTGTAGGCATAGCTCCAGCCTATTTTTTGTATTTTGGGCCTAACACCATTTTAGGTTACCCATATTTCATCATGTTCGAAAAGGC
>JBBRCC010000200.1:0-2107 GCA_038205175.1 Cytophagales bacterium
CGCTCCCATTAAAAACGGAAAAGTTTGGCTTTGCGTGTTGCTCACTGTTGCCGTGCTCCAGAGCTGCCAGGACGATACCGAAAATATACTTAAGTCGAGAAGAGAGTTGCTTAGCCAATCCACTTGGCGGGTAACCAAAGTGTTGGTCGACAATGTGCAAAGTCCTGATGTAGATGCGGCTTTGGTGGGTTTGAGAGCTAACTTTTCAACAAGCGGAACCTACTCCTTTTCAAAAAATGGAACCAGAACAGGAGTTTGGCGCTTTTCTTCTGATGAACAAGCCATTCTCTTCGATTCTGTGAGCCAAACCAGCGACACATGGCTTATTTTAACGCTAGAAAGCAAAACCTTTGAGGCTTCTTATCGGGAAAACAATGAAACCATTCAGCTCTTTTTAAGCCCCAATTGATGAGATTTTTTCACCTATTGTTTGGTTTCATTTTATTTTCTAAACTCCCCGCATTTTCACAATTAACTGAAAAAAAAACCTGGGTAGCCAGGCTATTTCACGACTATTTTCCCTTCGATTCGAGTTATGTCAGTAGCTTCCCCACCAAACCCTTGGTGAAAGCATTTGTGAACAACAAATCACACGACTTTTTCATCAAAACATCCAACAAAAATTCTATCCATTTTAAACCTGGTAGGGCAAACGGATATGGTTTTGGACTTGTTTATCATCAGTTGGCGATGGAACTTAGCTTCACACCTCCAGTAAAATTCGACATCAAACAAAGAAACCCAAATGGCCGAATTGACATCAATACTACATTGTTCAACAACCGGTTTGGTGTAGACTTTTTATTCCAAAACTACCGTGGCTATATTATGGCTGATCCGCAACGGATATTGAATAACTGGCCAAGCTCTCAACAATTTATTCGTGACGATTTGACTTCCACTTTTGTGGGCTTAAATTTCTTCTATGTTAAGAATGCAAAAAAATTCTCGTTGAGGTCTGCCTTTATCGGTGATCAAATTCAACATAAATCTGCCGGGTCTATGCTCTACGGCGCATACCTCAACACCTTGAACATTCAAGGAAAATCATCCATTGTTCCGGATTCTGCAAACAACCTCAACAACGATATAGCAGGCATAAGACGCATTGGAAATGCTTCAATGGGGTTTATGCTTGGGTTTGGATATAATTACGTCATTCATAAAGGATTTTTTGTTTCACTTGTTGGCATACCCGGCATGGGAATAGCAGTAGGTGGCAAAAGCGATAAAACATCATTTACTTCCGGGCCCGAATTATATCCTCAGGTCATGTTAAATGCAAGAATTTCTGCGGGTTACAATGGAACCCAATGGACCACTTCGCTCCAATGGTCTGAAAACCTGGGGGCATACGAATTCGCATCCGAAAGCCGGGTTTCAATTAACCAATCAAAACTTAAGTTTACTGTAGGCTACCGGTTTCAGAAACCGTTGAAATACAGAAATAAGCTACTTTAATTGAGCTTACTTTTCAATAAATCTCTGATTTCGGCAAGCAAAACTTCTTCGGCAGAAGGTGCAGGAGGAGCTGGTGCAGGAGCTTCTATGGCCTTCTTCCTATCAGACAATTCCCTCATTTTGTTAATCCCTTTTACAACTACAAAAATGGCAAAGGCAATAATCACAAATTGCAATGTAATTTGAAGAAAATTGCCATATTTAACCAATACAGGAGCAGCTTCTCCTCCACCAATTCGAATGGTTAAGTCCTTGAAATCTACTCCGTTAACAAGAAGTCCAATGGGCGGCATAATGACATCCTCCACCAGGGAATTGACAATTTTGCCAAATGCGCCACCAATGACCACACCTACTGCAAGGTCGATCACGTTTCCACGCATGATGAAGGTTCTGAATTCCTGAAACATATTGAGAGAGGTTTTTTAACGGTGCGATTTACGAATAGTGCTTAAAAAATTCAAAAAAGATTAAGGATAGAATCTAATTCAGCACTTCTCTCAATACATCAATAGTTTGAAGCGACTTGAATCCTTCAACATGCCATTGAAAAAAAGTGAGAAAAAGGGTCATCAATTGCAATCTTTCCTGTCGGCTCCAATGTGGTAGAGGCGCACCTTCTGCCATTTGAGCAAATGCTTGATGC
>JBBRCC010000201.1:0-2059 GCA_038205175.1 Cytophagales bacterium
CTGGCAAAGCTTTCCTGGTTTTCTGCCACCTGATTTAGTTTTTCCATAATGTCGGTGAGGTAGCCTTGCAGAACGGCGTCGTCGGGTTGGTCGCTTTCGAGGGCCTGCAGGATAGTGGTCTGGCTGGCCGCGATGAGGTCGAGGGTTTCCTGGAGGGATTCTTGTAGGGTGTGGAGTTGAATACTGACTATTGAAAAGCCTTCTCGTGTTTCTTGGCGATGGACTGATATATTGCCTAAAAGCTCATTCATTTTCTCCATTGCCCGTTCATTCCCATGTGATTTCTCCTGAATATTTTTTATCACTTTTTCGTAATCAATGACGGCCAACAACCTTGAAAGGGAGACGTCTTCAAAACTGGTTTGGCATTCTACCGAAGGATCCGGTTTGTGCGCTTTTGCAATGAGGGCATTTTCTATGACTTTGGTATCGTGGAAATAAGCATCTTCCCCATCCGAACACTTCCGACAAGGGCATTTGATGGATTTACTAAAGCTCAATTTGGCGAAATCGTCCAGGATATTGTCAAAAGCAGTGGTAATGAGTACCAATAAATCGCGTTGAAAAGCCCCCGCTATACGGATATCGAATTGATTGATGCCGCCGTATTGCTCCAGAATTTCAGCGTGCGCACCCTGGTGGCTGATATTTACCCCGCGATTCCACACCAATTCCTGGTCGGCTACATACCGGTGCAACGCCACGATCAGCCTCGACATCAAACCTTTGGGCATGTATTTGTCAAACCGGTACCTGAAATGGAGCAACCCTTTTTCTTGCTCATACCCCCAGGAGAGATAGGGCTGCTGACCCGGCAAGTGTTCGGGTACAATGTATTCATCCTTTCTTCCGGACTTGTACATGAGGCCGAAGTGCTCCAAAAGAGCGGTCAGTTTGTCCACTTCATAATCCAGTTCATTGTTGTCCGACCAAACTTCTTCCACTTGTTTTTTGGTCAATCGGCCATTCAATTGTTCAATGGTTTCATCTTCCAGCAAGCGATAAACCGTTTTTACTAACCAGTTGGAATTGAGATAAATGCGATCCTGAAGCGTCGAATTGTTTATGTAGTGCGTAAAAACGCCGATGCGAGTGAAATAGGAACTGATGAACAGGACATCCTGTTTTTCGGTTTGCCCGTGCGTCTCGCAAATTTCCCGGAAACGCCCGAAAGTGATGAAGTTACCGGTTTCTTTGGCCAAATCTTCCCGAATGCGCACCCAGGACTCGATCAGTTCCTGCCCGACTTCGGGGAGTTGTTTCATCCAGTGCCGGATGCGTTCCTGTAAAGCAGGCAGGTCTTCGCAAATGGACAAATCCACAGTGGTGGCCTCTTTCAGCATCTTGCCGAAGCGGCTTTCTAAGCCGTTTTTGTCTATTTTCCAATTATGATCTTCCCGCTTGTTGAGCAAAATGAAAAGGCTGCTGTCCTCCCCGGAAAGCTGTTCTACGGTGTTGAGCCAATAGCTAAAATCCGTTTTTTGCTCCCGTGTATCTGCCAGCAGCACATATAGTGATTTATCGCTGAAAAAGAATTGGTGCGTTCCGTGGTAAACATCTTGTCCGCCAAAATCCCAGAGATTTACATAAAAAGTAGTATCGCGGAGGGGCATATTTTCACCCAAATCACCGGTCGCTAAAGTGAATTTCCATTTGTCAATATTGATGCCATGTGTAGAATCTCCTATTCCCGGCATAGTGGCGTCCTTCTCTCGGAGGCGTCGGGCGAAGGTTGTTTTGCCAGCGCCAGCTTCTCCGATGATGAGCAGTTTCGCTTCGTACAAGTAGTCTTTCCTGCCGCCCTCTCTTTCAAGTTGCCGGAAATAATTAAGGATCGCCTCATGCCCCTCCTTCACCACTTCCAATGGCGGCGTAGTGAAGGGATTATCTTTAAGATTGTTTTCGCCGTCTTCGATATCATACCATTCTTTCCAGACTACCTTTAAATTTTTTTTAATCAAAAACTCCCAAATCCCGGATAAATCGGTAATCTGATTGTTATTCAAAACGATTTTTCTAAGATTACCTAATTTAATTAAAGGTTGAACCTCTTTAATTT
>JBBRCC010000202.1:0-1775 GCA_038205175.1 Cytophagales bacterium
TCCATTTACAGGACCTGCTGATGCTTTTTACAGACCATTCATAAGTCAAGCAGACGGAAGCAACTACCAACCTGCTGATGGGTGGGAGATGATAAAATTAGAATTTGGAACTTTTGGAAATCGGAACAACAATAATATACCTGGTTGGCAACCCAACATGCCGAATGGGCAGAATCCAAAATTACCTTATATGATTTTGTATAACAAGTATAATGGAACACTGCGCTTTTTTGGTTCTCTTCTCGAACCAGATGCAGTTTTTAAAACAGTTAAAATTGAATTAAGCATCCCAAAAGTGAGCCCGTTGCATGCTCGGAATCTAAGTCTCCCAAACACTTACCTAATAACCCTAGCTGCAACGAATCTCCTCAGTATTCAAGGCGAAAGCATTCAGCCATTGGATCAAGAAACAGAAGAAGATGCGTTGGCGTTCTATGTTCCCTACACCAATAACCCAAACAACTTTTTTTGGTTTGATGCCCCAATGGCCTATGACCCTTGCGTGTGCAACACCAGAGTACAATTAGATGTTTCTTTTTCTTTTGTTCAAGAGGCGGATATAGATATTACCGGAAGTTTGACCGGCACTATCAAAACTCAAACAAACAGCCAGAATCAAGATTATGGGCTGATGGTATTCTCAAGGATATTGGGGGCTGGTTTAACAACTGCTGTAGCTATTAAAACAGGCGGTGCAATAGTAAAAGTAGGGTCTAATGTTGAGCATGACTATTACAGTTCTGCGTTACATGTAGGCGGAAGTATAAGGTTGGGAAATGGAACCAGCCCTCTGAATGCGCCAGCGAGACTATATTTTTCCGGAGGGCATAACATGAGCCCAGGAGTCCCTAATCCTGACGGGGAGAATTCAGTTGGATTATTTATGGAAAGACATAATTTAAGTACCGGTAGAAGTGCATTGAGACTTACTCTCGGGGGAAATATTGCGCAAAATACAAATTTAGAAACAGTCTCAAAATTTCAGATTGGCCACCAACTGGCTGATGGATCTTATGCTGAAAAAATTGCATTTTATGCCAATGGAGATATACAGGCAAGAAAAGTAAAAGTTACTTTGGACAATTTCCCCGACTATGTGTTCAAACCCGGCTACAAACTGCTAAGCCTAAAAGAAACTGAAGACTTCATTGCGCTCAACGGCCACCTCCCAGAAGTGCCATGTGCAGAAGAAGTGGCTGAAAATGGTGCAGATTTGGGTGATTTGAACAACATCCTTCTCAAAAAAATTGAGGAAATGACGTTGCATTTAATCCGTATGGAAAAAGAAATTCAAGCACTTAAAAAAGCCAAATGATATGAAAAGCTGGATACAGATATTAACCTTTGCTTTGCTGGTGGCACTGGCGGGGTGCAAGGGGTGTAGGGAGGATGTAAAACCGAAACATTGTGCAAACGCAAAACCTGTTTCTGCAGATTTTAGGATTTGCCATGTCAGAGATACAGGTGGTATGCAAATAGATTTGATTGAGTTTGATACTTTAATAGGCGAGTTTATATATTTTCAGGCTAAGCAAGAAGGTGCACAAGAATACAAATGGTTGATTGGAGATGAGAAAGAGCCCAGATATGGGCAAACCATTTCTTTAGGTTTTCACCAGGATCCAGGAAACCAAACCATAAAAGTAAAGTTGGTAGTGAGTAATCCGTCTGACTCATGTTTGCCAATTGATCAAAGGTATGATTCGCTTACGAAAGATTTTTATATTGAAAACCCTGATTCTATTCGGAGAAAAGCTCACGGGCAATATAAGACT
>JBBRCC010000203.1:0-1760 GCA_038205175.1 Cytophagales bacterium
TAGGGTACCAATTGATCATTTAAAACCAGGCTTGTATAACTTGAGAACCAAAGCAAATGGAAAACCGGCTCAAGTGAAAAAGTTTATCGTTCAATAGAAATACTTAGAATCTTCAATGGCCTGGCAATTTCAAAAGTTGTCAGGCCATTTTTTTTGGAAGAAATTGTTCAAAAGGGCAAACTGTTTTGCCAATATTATTAAAACCAGATAGTACAGTGATTTGCTATTAATTACTCAAAAATTTCCATACCCAAGAGATTCCAAAATCAGTTGCTAAATGAAACCCACCAATTACTCGGTGAAATGACCCAATGAATAATTGCTGCTAGGAAGTTAAGTCCGGTGATGATAATGTTGCGTAGTAAGTCAATGATAATTACATCAGAAAACGCTTTGAAACCTGCTAAAAAACAATTTCAATTATGAAAACAATCTCTTTCTCCCTCAAAATGAAATCAGGCTTCTCTTGGTATGCCATTTTTAGCCTTTTGTTCCTGGCTTCTATTTCAGCTCCTTTTTCTTCACAAGCCTTTAGGATTGCTGGCCCCAATGGCCCAGGAGTGAGGTTGTTTAGAAATGCACCTTGTGAGGTAAGCTGGACAGGTGGCAACCCGAATGGTTTGGTTTCAATCAGTTTTTCCGCCAACAATGGCCGAACATACCCATACACCTTGGCAACAGGCGTGCCAGTAAGTGTTGGTCGAAGAGTTGTAGTGATGCCAGGTATATCGACCTTTGAAGGAAAAATCCGCATCATTACTAATTTGAGCTCAATAAATGATACCCAAAAGGTGGATGTAACTACAAATCCTATCATAGTTGAAAGTACTGGTGCAGGTTCAAATTGTATTGCTTGTGCACCCACAGGCACAAACGCCAAAACCCATAGAATTGAAAGCATTTTCATAACAAGACCGGGCACACCTACTTTTACACCTATCATTGACGCTTCAATAAGTAGTGTTGGTTATATTGATTTTTTCCGAGCTTCTCCAACACTGCAATTGGTAGCAGGCCAAACTTATAAAGTTGAATTGAAGCTCACTGGTTCCGGATGGAAAACTATTGGTGTATGGCTTGATGGGGATGCAGATTGCAATCTAGGTTCAACCATATCGGAACTGGTAGCCACCGGAACAACTAATTTAAGCGATATTACCAGGTCGTTCACAGTACCATCATCATGGCTTTGGGGTGACAAGAGACTCCGCATACGTGTATTTGGTAGCACAGCTTCCACCACTCCATTGCTAACCAGAGGACAATCTTGCTCCAATATTTTGGTGCTTTCCATATTTGCAAGTACATCAAGTGGCCAAACCCAAGACTTCAAAGCTACACTGGGAAGTGGATCAAGAATTGCATTAGAACAAGTTGAAACCGAGCCTCAGGCTATTCATAAAGAAATTTCTGTGTTTCCAAATCCAGTGTTAGAAGGAGAGAGCACCAACATTAGAATTTCGGGATTTGAGGAAAATGGCTACGATGCATGTGTATTTGAATTGTCAGGCAAAAAGGTGTTTTCCTATTCCATGACTCCTTTGGCAGGCAATACTGACAAGCAAATTAAACTTTCCAAAGGAGTATATATTATTAGAGTATCCGACGCTGATAATATCATCTATAAAAAGTTAATCGTTCAGTAATAAACCCTAAACTGACGCCTGCAGGTCGCTTTGTTTTGAGTGGCTTGCAGGTTTTTTTTGCCATTTTTTTAGTTTTAAAACAGTTTGAAAAAGCAAAAAATTTCTTTCGCAGCA
>JBBRCC010000204.1:0-1513 GCA_038205175.1 Cytophagales bacterium
CCCATAAACACAAGCCTGCTTTCGCTGTTTGTTGTACCGGTTCTTTTGCCAATCGCTATGCTTTTTTCGGTTTGAAGGTCTTCGTCATAAAGAGCGGCATCTGTGTTGGTGATATTGCCAATTTTCAAGTTTTCACGCAAAAGCACCAAGCCATTATCTTCAATTCGTAAGGGATGAACACCGACTAATCTCCCCAAACCAATGGAACCCGATTGCGTACTATGCAAAAATGTGATAGGTGTTCCACCATTGTTTATTTTGAAGTTCACATGAGTAGCGTGTCCACTAGAGATGCCGAATTCTAAATTATGGGAATTGAGCGTTCCAAGACCGTTTGTAGAAAAAGCCATATAGTTATTTCCCGCACCAGCTTTAAAAAGTTTTTTCAGATCTCCAATTCCAGTTCCTGTTGAGGCCGCTGCATTTACTTGCAAAGCATGATCCAAACCTCCATCGGCAATCCCTATCCTTACTTTCCCACCTTCATTATAAATATCCGAATCTACCACACCACCACCCGAAGTGTTGAATTTGGCAATCTTGTTGGAGGTGCCGGTAATGGAAAAAACCGTATTTGGGTTCACCCATTCACTTTGGCCACTGAGATTGGTTTTCCAGATTCTATTGCCGTTGGTGGAGCCGGCGTTTACGGTTATCGAGTTGGTGGTTAAAGAGCCAGCACTCACAGGCCCATTGATAGTGGCCGGGCCTGCCACTTGCAGTTCTCCAGCAGTTTTCAAAGAGACAGAGGCATGTATGTCGCCGTTCACATCAAGTTTATGTATAGGGTCGGGTACATCTATACCTACCTGTCCAGATGAAGTGATGGTAATTCCCGGATTTTCTCCTCTAAGGGTACTTAGCGTTAGAGGCTGTTGGTTGGTTGTGGCTATCATTCCATTTTGAGGAAGCAACATAATACCATTACAATCAGAACTACCTGTTGTTGGGCTTGGTCCCAATATGGCTAAACCTTCATAATATCGATTGTGAGCTGAGAACTCCTGTACATTGAATGTATATCTGTATGGCAGCCGTGGAATCCCGAATGGCGACAAACCTGTGCCATGACCTGCATTGAAACCTACGGAAAGAAAGCCATCGTTGCTACAAAGAAAGGCAGTATTATGAGGTGTGAAATTTCGCCAATTAATTACAGGAAAACTTTCATGGTCGGAAGGGCAAATGATGCAACCCGGTTCTCTCGGTTCACCCGGGTTACCAGGAAAATCAATTACACCAGGATCGATTTCACTTTGTTGAGCTACCAAGTCAAATGAGCAAAAAAGCATGAACAATATCACAACAAATGTAGGTGAAAGCCCGGGCATGGGCAGACGAAAAGTAGAAAATCGCATACGAATAAATTTTTAAGTTTCACATGCATCAAATGTAAAGTAATAGATTTTTAATTTGACTAGTAAAACTACGTACCTAAAGATTAATTTCGATAAAGCATAAATTTACACCGACCAACAAATATTTAAAAACTGTGAATGTAAAAAATATTTAT